>CAYGNN010000279.1:0-2557 GCA_964351165.1 uncultured Phycisphaeraceae bacterium | reverse complement strand
CGCCTGTGATGTCAAGCTCCGGGATGTAGACCGGATCACCGCCGCTGATGACCTCGCCGATGAAGCCACCTGTGTGCACATCCAGCGCGTCCCAGTCGCGCCATGGGTTGTCGTCGTTCTTGCCATCGGGGAGGACGCCATCGACGTAGGCGCGGGTCACCTTGTACTGGCCAGGCTCGAGCCCCCTTCTGGAGACGGAGCAGAACCCATCCACCGGGTGGATATCGCGGGTGAGCTGCCCGAAGAGCAGCGAGGACTCCTGCGGCGTCCGCGCTTCGCTGACGCGGCGGAGCATCTTCGTCAGGTGCTCGATCTGCTGGTTGGCTGCGATCGGTTCTGCTGGCATCGGGGGCATTGTACGCGGTCAGGTTGCCCTTGCCCCCATTGAGCATCACAATCGGGCGATGGGCACCAACCTCAATGATGCGGACCGGGCGCTGCTCGATGCGGCGTACGAGCAGGCGCTGAAGTCGTACAACGAGGGCGGCATCCCGATCGGGGCGGCAATCGCTGACGCAGAGGGCAACATCGTCGCGGCCGGGCACAACATGCGGGAGCAGGGCGGCGATACGACAGCGCACGGGGAGATCTCCGCGATGCGCAACGCCGGCCGGCGGCGGGACTGGCACACGTGCACGATGGCGACGACGCTGAGCCCCTGCGTGATGTGCACCGGGGCGGCGCTGCTGCACCAGATCCCGCGGATCATCATCGGTGAGTCGCAGACGTTCCAGGGGGCTGAGGACCTGCTGGAGGCGGCTGGGGTCGAGCTGCTGCACGCGCACGACCAGCGGTGCATCGACCTGATGACGCGGTTCATCGCGGAGCGGCCGGACGTCTGGGACGAGGACATCGGCATCCCGCCTGAGGACTGACGCCGCGGCGCTCCCGGCGTACCATCCCCTTCATGTCACACCAGGCGAACCCAGCAGATGCACCGACGCAGCAGCGGCGGCCGATCGAATCGGTCACGGTGTACTGCGCGTCGAGCCCTCACATCCACGAGGACTTCTTCAAGGTCGCCGACTCGTTCGGGCGCCTGCTCGGTGGCTCCGGGCGGCGGCTGGTGTACGGCGGCGGTTCGCTGGGGCTGATGGGCGAGGTGTCGAAGGCCTGCCGATCGGCGGGCGGCGCGGTGACGGGGATCATCACCGAGCGGCTGCGCGATGCGGAGCTGCTCGATGAAGACAACGACGAGAACATCGTCGTCCCCACGATGCGCGAGCGGAAGCAATTGCTCGAATCCCGAGGCGATGCGTTCGTCATCATGCCAGGCGGCCTGGGGACGCTGGAGGAGTTCTTCGAGATCCTCGTCGGCCGGCTGCTGGGCGAGCACGCGAAGCCTGTGATCCTGCTTGATCCGCCCGATCCGACGCATCCTGAATCGCACTCGTTCTTCACGCCGTTGCGGGTGATGATCGACCGGATGATCGAGAGCGGGTTCGCCAAGCGTGAGGCGTGGAACCTGGCTTCGGCGTGCGCTACACCGGAGGCGGTGATCGAGCTGCTCGACGCGGCATCGCATGCTGGAGAGCCGGCGCTTGATCCGAGCATGATCCCGGCCGGGCCCCTCCCTGAGCAATCGTGAATACCACGAACGACCAATCTGGCGCCGCGCCGCTCGGCCTGATCGCCGGGCAGGGTCGGCTCCCGATCCTGGTGAGCGAGGGCGCGCACGCGATGGGGCGCCGGGTGTGCGCGGTGGGGCTCGCTGGGCAGTACGCACCGGAACTCCCTGCGAAATGCGACGAGTTCCACGAGGTCGGGCTCTTCAAGCTCGGCTCATGGGCGAGGAAGTTGCGGCGGATGGGGTGCAACGAGGCGGTGATGGTCGGCCGCGTGGACAAATCAGAACTGATGCACTCGCACAACCGGCTGTGGCACTCGATGCCGGACCACCGAGCGCTGTGGCTGTGGTATCGTCAGCTGCGGCACGACCGGCGGTCGGCGGCGGTGCTGGCGGCGATCTGCGACGAGATGGGCAGGCTTGGAGTCACCATGATCGATTCGACACAACCCATCCCTGAGCACATGGCGAGCGTGGGTGTGATGACGCGCACAGCGCCGAGCGGCGCGGCGCTGGCCGATGTCGAGTTTGTGTGGCCGATCTTCCAGGAGATGCTGGCGCTGGGGGTCGGGCAGTCGATCGCGGTGCGCGAACGCGACGTCATCGCGGTCGAGGCGGTCGAGGGCACCGACCGGATGATCGAACGCGCCGGTGAGCTTGCCAGGCGCGGCGGCTGGACGCTGTGCAAGGGCGCCAGCGCCGATCACGACCGGCGCGCGGACGTCCCGACGGTTGGCGAATCGACGATCCGCAACGCGCACCAGGCGGGGTGCACCTGCATCGCGCTGGCGGCGGGGGACGTGATCATCGTGGACCGGGAGCCAACGCTGGCGCTGGCGGATGAGTTGGGGATCGCGGTGATCGGCCGCCAGGGCGCCAACGCCTGATCCCTGATGTCGGCATCACCTGAACAGCCAGACGCGAAGCGGTACGTCTCCAGGGGCGGTCTGAAGCTTGAGCACGCGCTGCGCGAGTTCGGCGTCGATGTCA
>CAYGNN010000278.1:0-2564 GCA_964351165.1 uncultured Phycisphaeraceae bacterium | reverse complement strand
CGTTCGCACGGTGCGGTCGTGACTTGAGTGCCCGATGTTCCAACCGACAACGACGTTGTTCATCGCAACACCTCCGCTCGATGCTCATCGCGGAATGAGCGGTAAGCCCGCCAAAGAAAGACGGGGATGCAATGAGTGCCGCACTTCATGGCCAGCACCAATCCGTACCAGAGAAGCACGCCCAACCAGCAGCCCGCCATTGCCGCGCCGGGGGATTCGATAACCGCTCCGGGGTTCCACAGCGCGTGGAGCGTCATGCCCACACACCACCCGAGCGAGGCTTCGCCAAGCTTCATCGCAACACCTCCGGCAACAAGTCGTCCGTCCAGCCCTTCGACCGGGCCGACTGAATCACGTCGTCGATTGACAACCGGAACAGGCTTGGCTTGTCGGGCCGGCCCCAGCCCAGGTCGTGGACCGTGTCCTCGTCCACCTTCGCCCCGTGGTCGTTGCTGATGATGCCCCGCCGGGGGTCGGTCTCCACCGCACGGCACGGGCCGACAAACACGTTCGACACCGTGCAGGACGCGTCGGCACCCCGCAGCAACACCGCGTAGGCGTCCCACTTGCCGCCGCTGAGCCGCCCGAGGTCTTCGCCGACGATGTTGTTCAGCGAACACCGCTTGTGGTAGCCCGATTCGCCCAGCCCGCCGTGTGAAGCCGACAGGTGAGCAATCGCACCGCACCGCACCGCAATCAGCGTGTCGCCCACGCAGTCGGTGCAGCCGTCCACCTTGTCGGCCGCGAACTTCCAGCCCCCGAACCCCACGCGGGACGCGAAGATTCTGCGGGCGGTGCAACGCTTGGCGTTGTTGGTGTACCCGCCCTGCGTGAGCATGGAGCCCTTGCCGTTGTGGTAGCCGATGTTGTCGAAGATGAGGTCTTCAAACGTGCAACCCTCGGCGTTGTCGAACCACGCACCGCCCGTCTTGTGGTCGGTGAGGTCTTCGCAGTCCATCGCACCGCCGCCGAGCCAGTGGACGCCCTTGAGCGTCTTCCCGTACTCGGACGCAACGGCCGTGGCCTCCGCGTGGATGAAGTAGATGTTGGGCAACGTGACGCCGTTACCGATCTTCATGGCGTGGTCATTGCCCCGGGCGTCGTAAATCCAGTTGGCCTCCAACGCCTGATTGCTGGGCAGGAACGGCGCGTCGGTTCGCACCCTGCCCGCTTTCAACAGGTCTTCGTAACTCGGCCGGGGCTGGTCGGGAATCGTGACCACCGGCGGCGGGTCGTCTTGCCCGTCGTCCGGGGGGTTGGGCGTCGGGGTGTCGGGCGCGAACGGCCCGACCTTGTGGCGGTACTCCGCGTCTTTCCAGCCCTGCCCGTGCATCGCGTCCCCGAACGCAAGCAGGGTCGCCCGCTGCTCGCCCTGTTGGGCCAGCAGTTTGTTCGTGAAGTCGTCGATGATTTGCTGTTTGGGGTCAGGCATTCAGATGACCACTGCGAGTTCGCTCAGGAGGTAAATCAACACGCCCACAAAGGTGAGCCATGCACAAAACACGACAAAGAGAATGAATGTCGCCGTCGCGTCAACTAGCTCGCCAATCGTTTTTTTCGCCATACCAATGCCCCACGCGGGTTACGCCGCGCCGCAAAGTCACTTCGGGCGGATACCCGCGTCCTGGCTCGACACGTCACCGTCACGGGCAGAGATCAGGCCCACCGCCTGAAGTGCCGCCAGAATTGCCGCGGCCTGCGCCGCGTCAATGACACCCATGTACAGCAGCGTCGCAACGACGCCGGACACGACGCCCGCCACGGTGGTCTTCCACGATTTGGTCAGTGCTTTCAGGTTCATTTCAGAATTCCCTCGTGTTCATTTGCCAAGTCTCCGTTTCACGTCTGCCATGCGGTCGTCGAATCGCTGGTCGCTCGCCCGCGCTCGGGCGTCAAGGTCCGCCATCTGCTCGTCGGTGAGGTCGCCCTTTTCGTGGGCAATCGCCGCCATCCGTTGCCACTGCACCACGACATCGCTCAACGCCTTGATGCTGGACACAATCGCCGTCGCCGTCGCGGGGTCCATCACTCGACTCCTTCGTATTGCACGCCCGCCACGAACGATTCGCCCTCCGCCCGCAACCGCTCCGCCGCGTCAAGGTGCAGCTCCACCACCGCCGGGCGTCCGTCGATGAAGGCTTGGCGAACCACGATCAGGGCACCCCGCCACGGCAGGATGACTTCCTGCCCGAAGCGGTAGAACTGCTCATCCGAGAGAACGCCGCCGTCCAGCAGCGTCACGCTCGCGTCCTGCACGGCGGTCAAGGCTTCCCGAGAGACGGCGTACCGCTTGCGGGGTGTGTCGATGCCCGTCTGGTCCACAAGGGCACAGCCCTGGCACGAGAGCACGAACGCGATGAACAGCAGGCCGATGACCGACGCGGGGCCAAAGAAGACAACAGACGACAGAAAACCACGACGCAGCCATGAGCCGCGTGTGGCCGGAAGGACAGGGGTGTTGTCACCCGTCGAGTTGCTGAGATTGGACAGCGTGGCGCGCTCCTATGGCGGATAGCGCACCCCTGTCCTGTGATGCAATGTACGCGGAATCCCGGCGGTGTCTA
>CAYGNN010000277.1:0-2679 GCA_964351165.1 uncultured Phycisphaeraceae bacterium | reverse complement strand
TGAGTCCCTCGGCGGTCTCGGTGGTCGCCGTATCAATCACGAGGAGGAAGTTCACATCGAGTTTCTCCGCCTGGGCGACGACGATCTTGAGTCGGTTGACGAGGCGGTCGCAGGCGGCGCTGTCGTTGGAGCTGCTGGCGCGGAACCCCACGGCGCTGCACCCCATGCGGTGTCCGGCGAGCAGGACACGCTGCATGCGGTCGATGGACTGGGCGGCCTTCTCGTTGTCGCGGCAGCCCAGGTCGTGGGCGTCCGGCTCGACGAGGGCGAGGCAGGGGCACGCGGCCTTGTCGGCCTGCACGCGGAGCTGATCGATCTCAGGCATGTCCCAGCCGGAGAGGAGGTCCGTCGTCACCAGCAGACCGGACAGCCCGAACTCCTCGTGCGCCTGCCTGGGCAGGTCGCCGAGTTGGAGTTTGCGTCGGCTCGATTTGATCGAGGCTCGGTATGTGGCGGCGGAGAAGATCAGCAGCATGGAGCGGGGCCCTGTCGGGTCACTCTACAGACTCCGCGGCGGGGTGAAAACCGGTGTGGGCAACCCGGCGGGTCCGCTTTGCCAGCGGATCGAGACCCGGTAGCATGGCCCGACCGCGCACGAATGGCCGATGGGGCGCCCCCCCGATCGGCGATGGCGCGACTGTTCGAGCATCCATCCCTGAGACACACCCACCGATGACCCTGCCGCTGCCGCAGGGCGGAGCCACCATGACGACACCCGACGACCGCCGGTACACCGAATCGCACGAATGGGTCAAGCAGGAGGGCGACACGTTCACCCTGGGCCTGACGCAGCACGCGGTCGATGAGCTGACCGACATCACCTACGTCGAGATGAAATCGCCTGGCGACGCCTTCGACGCTGGGGACTCGATCGGCGAGGTGGAATCGGTCAAAGCGGCGTCGGACGTCTACTGCCCCCTGGGTGGCGAGATCGTCGAGGTGAACTCGGCGCTGGGCGATGATCCCTCGCTGCTGAACTCGGACCCCTTCGGCGCTGGCTGGCTGGTGAAGTTCAAGGCGGCGGACAGCGCCGGGTACGACGGCCTGCTCGATGCGGCCTCGTACACCAGCAAGCAGGGCTGAGATCGGCTTCGCGGAATCGGCGGCGGCGTTTGCCGATGAAGTGCCTGCCTGCGCCAGCTGATTTCTCGAATCCGAACCCTCCAGCAGCAGCGAACCCCTCTCCATGATCCGATGCAACGCAGTCCACAAGTCGTACCGGCAGGGTGGCCGGGTTGTCGATGCGCTGCGGGGTGTCGATCTGGAGATCGAGGGCCCCGGCTTCTTCGGCATCATGGGCGCCTCCGGCAGCGGGAAATCAACGCTGCTGCACCTGCTCGCGGCGCTCGATGCGCCGGATTCTGGTTCGATCGAGGTCTCCGGACAGCAGATCGAGGGGATGAACGACAAGCAGCTGACGCGCTTCCGCCAGCGGGAGATCGGGATCGTCTTCCAGCAGTTCAACCTGATCCCGACCATGACGGCGAGGGAGAACGTGGAACTGCCTGGCGAGATCGCAGGCGAACCGGAATCCTGGCGGCGCGAGCGGAGCGAGAAACTCCTCGACGCGCTGGGCGTGCTCGACCGCGCCGAGCACCGGCCTGAGGCCCTCAGCGGCGGCGAGCAGCAGCGCGTGGCGATCGCCAGAGCGCTGCTCTTCGAGCCCCGGGTCCTCTTCGCGGACGAGCCGACCGGCGCGCTCGATTCGGTGTCCAGCGAGCTGATGTGGTCCACACTGAGCGCGATCGCGGATGAACACGAGATGACGGTCCTGATGGTGACGCACGAGCCGGCGGCGGCGGCGCACTGCAAACGGGTCGCGGTCCTGCGCGACGGCGCTGTGGTCGGCGATATTGAATCGGAGCACATCGATGCGGTCTGCCTGGCGGATCGGTATCAACAGCTTGTCCGGTAGGTGGCGGCGGACGTCGCTGCTCATCGCCGCGGTCACGCTCAGCGCTGCGCTGGTTGTGGGAGTCGCGTGCGCGATCGCCTCGGTCAACGCAGGGATGGAGTTGCGCGCCGCCTACGCGGTCGGCGCTGCGGATGCCCGCATCCGGCACGTCGGCGAGCGGCCCTTTGACGCGGCGCTCATCGAGACGGTCCGGGGCTGGGATGGCGTCGCGATCGCGACGTACCGGAGCAAGGGCGCGCTGCCCCTGGTGAACCCAAGCGATGACGAGCCGACCGTCGCGGTGGGCTGGGGCGTCGAGGCGGACCTGATCGAGTCGGTCCTGCCCCACAAGTTCATCGCTGGCGGCGCGATCGAGCGCGATGGCGAGGTCGTCGTCGAGGAACGACTGGCGGAGCAGCTGGGCATCGCGGTTGGCGATCCGGTCGAGACGATGTCGTTCTACGTTGACGAGCCGCTGACGCTCGCAGGCGTCTTCGCAAGGCCCCTCTTCGGGAACGTGGCGCGCACCGAGGCGTTCGTCACGGCGGCGACGCTCGCAGAGATCACCGGCGAGACCGGCCGTGCCTCGACCATCGAGATCATCCTCGATGCGGGCATCGATCCAGCGGCCTTCTGCGATGCCCACGCGGACGACCTCCCCAGCGGGCTGCTGATCCGCACGACGGAGCGCGCCGCTTCGAGTCTCGCGAAGAATGTCCAGTCCTCGAATATCGGGATGATCTTCGCCGCGGCGCTGACGTTCCTCGCTGCGTCGTTCATCATCC
>CAYGNN010000276.1:0-2719 GCA_964351165.1 uncultured Phycisphaeraceae bacterium | reverse complement strand
TTCTTGACGATCTTCTTCTTGCCCGAGTTCTTGCCGGAATTCTTGCCGTGCTTGTAGTCCTTGTGGGCGTTGCCATGGTTGCCGTGCTTGCCGCCGGACTTCTTGCCATGCTTGCCCTTGTCAGCGTGGCGTCCGGGCCTGCGGCTGTCGTGCTTGGCGCCCTTGTTGTCATGGCGGTTGTGCCTGCGAGCGTTGTTGTTCTTCTGCTTCGCCTTGGCTCGGTCGTAGGAGTACCGGTAGTCCGGCCTCGTGCTGGATGCGGATTGCTTCGCGCTATCGCTCTTGGCGAGCGGCCTCCGGCTGTCCCGGTTCTGCTTGTTCTGCCTGGCCTTGGCGGCGCTGTTGCGGTTCGCGCTCCGGTTTGCGTTGCGGCCGGTGCTACGGTTGGCACTGCGGTTCGCGTTGCTGTTGGCGCTGCGGCGGCTGTTGTAGGATTGCCCAGCGCTCGGCTTCGACTGGTACGAGCGAGCCTTGGCGGCCGAGTTGCGGTTGTTGGTTGATCGAGTCGCGCCGGATCGGTTCGACCTGGTCTTCGCGCCGCTGGAGCGGCCCGCGCTCGAGCGGTTCGCGTTCGAGTGCCTGTTGCTGGAACGGTTGGCGCTGGACTTGCCTGAGCCGCGGGAGCGGTTCGCCTTGGGCGCCGACTGCCGCTTGGCGGGCTTCGCAGATTTCTTGCTGGAGGGGCGACGCTTGTCGGCGCTCGCTGCGGCGCTGGTCTCCGCGGTGGCGGCGGTCGTCGATGCGACCGACACCGGCGCTGCGGCGAGCAGGAGCGCGGTGGCGGCGCCCAACGCGGCCCATGAACGGAAGCGGCGTGCTGGGGAGGCTGTTGCGGCTTGTGCGTTGATTCTCGTTCTCATGATTCACCCTCGTTTCGTCGCGTGCTCGCGCTGCGAACAACGCATCGATTGTTCGGCGGGTCGTTGGATGCCGCCGGCGCCCGGCATCGGTTCAGATGAGCGGGCACAAACATAGTAAACCGCCGCAGGTGAGGATTGTTCCGGCATTCCCCTGTTCGCACTGAAATTCTCGAAGAAAACGTTACCATTCAATCACACGTTTGAGCTTAATCACTCGATTGACCACGACCATCCTGACGCCGACATCGGCGCGAGTTCGGATCACGAAAGGCGATCACGTCCATGTGCGGCAGGTTCCTGCTCTCGCTCATCCCTGAGGAATACGCCGGGCTGCTGCGCATCGCGCACGTGCCCAACTTCAGCGCGGACCTGTTCATGCCTCGGATGAACATCGCGCCCACCGAGCAGATCCTGATCGCCAGGGGCGGCGAAGAACGCGAACTCGCTGCGGCGCGCTGGGGGATGCTGGCGCCCTGGGCATCACGAGACGAGGCATTCAAGCGACCGATCTTCAACGCGCGATCGGAGACCGCGTGGGAGAAGCCGCTCTTCAAAGCCGCTGCATCATCCCAGCGGTGCGTGGTCCCAGCGAGCGGGTTCTACGAGTGGCAGAAGCCGGCGACACCAAGGGGTCGCAAGCAGCCGCACCTGATTTGCCGTGCGGATGGGGCGCCGATGTTCTTCGCTGGCCTCTGGTCGAGCTGGCGCCCCAGGGGAGAGCCGGAGGCTGCATCGACCGAGAACTGCGCGATCCTCACCACAGCGCCGAACGAGCAGATGGCCCCGATCCATGACCGGATGCCGGTGATCCTGTCCGATAGTGCGGCGGTTGATCGCTGGCTGGACGCACAACCATCAGATCGGGGGGATTTCGAGAATCTCCTCCGTCCTGAAGCCGCGCCTGCACTCGAGATCCGGACGATCGAGCGTGTCGGGAATAACCGCAGAGCAGGGAGCAAGGACCGAACGCCTCCCCCGACGCTGTTCGACTGAATCCGTCTCTGGTTATTCGCCATGAACACTGGATAACCACCGGATTGGCCGGGAAAACCACCGGTAAGCGGCAGAGACGCATCAGGATGAGATTCCCGCATAAAGTCGGGAAACACCCCATCCGACAGTAACAGTGTCCCACTCGTTCTCGGGAAAATTTTTCCCGCAGATCGCTGATTCCCTGACCGGCGCGGACGGTGCGCTCATTCGTTACAGAGATTTCACATGACACCGGGTCTTGAGAAGATCATTGCCTGTCCTTCACTCCCTTCTCTCCCGGCGGTCGCGATCGAGATCCTCGATCTAACGAGAGACCCGAACGTCTCCATCAAGGAAATCGCCAAGGTCGTCGAGAACGACCAGGCCATCGCGGCGAAGGTGCTGCGGACGATCAACTCAAGCTACTACGGGCTCGCGTCCCCCTGCCCGACCATCCAGCGCGCGATGGGCTACCTTGGCCTCAACACCATCCGATCGCTGGTGCTGGGGTTCAGCCTCGTGGACTCGTTCAAGGGGAGTGACTGCTCTGGATTCGATCTGCAGTCGCACTGGCGCCGTGCCCTCTACGGCGCGACCAGCGCCAGAACGATCGCCACGATGGCCGGCAGCGTCGACCCTGACGAGGCGTTTATCGCGTCGATGCTCCAGGACGTCGGGATGCTCGCGTCCTCGACCGCGCTGGGCGAGGAGTACGACGAGGCGGTCGCCACGTCTGAAGGCAACCATTTTGTTGTTGAGCACATCGAGCAGGAGAAGTTCGGATTCACGCACAGCGAAGCTGGCGCGCTCCTGGCCGAGCGTTGGCGGCTCCCGCAGAGCATGATCGAGAGCGTGCGGCACCACCACAACCCGGACGCCGCGCCGCC
>CAYGNN010000275.1:0-2777 GCA_964351165.1 uncultured Phycisphaeraceae bacterium | reverse complement strand
CGATCCTCCGCACGCACGGGTTCGGCGCGCCATGAGCAACCGCCCCAGAGAAGGAACCGCGCGCTGGGTGCTGCCGGCCATCGCCCTCGGCGGGCTGGCGCTCTTCCTGCTGCCCCTCGTCGGTCTGGCGCTGCGCACGCCTTGGGACACGGCGCTCTGCGCCCTGCGCGAGCCTGGCGTCCTCTCGGCGCTGCGCCTCTCGATGCTCGTCTCGCTGATCGCCGTCGCGCTCTCGCTCTGCTACGGCTTCCCGATGGCGTGGCTCCTCGCCCGGTCGAACGTCCCAGGCAAGCGCCTCATCCGTGCGCTCGCGCTGCTCCCGATGGTCCTGCCCCCCATCGTCGGAGGGATCGCGCTGCTCAGCGCCTTCGGCAGCCGCGGCGTGCTGGGGCCGCCCCTTGACGCCATCGGCATCCGCCTCCCCTACACGACCGCAGGCGCTGTCCTCGCTGTGACGTTCGTCGCCGCCCCCTTCATGGTCGCGACGCTCGAGGCCGGCCTGCGCGATCTCGACGAGCGCCTCGAACACGCCGCAGCCACGCTCGGCGCTTCCCGCTGGGCGATCATCCGCCGCGTCGTGCTGCCGCAACTCATGCCAGCGCTCCTCGCTGGGATCGCGCTCACCCTCGCCCGCGCCCTGGGCGAGTTCGGCGCCACCATCGCCTTCGCAGGGAACATGCCAGGGCGCACCAGGACACTCCCGCTGGAGATCTACCAGTCCCTCAACACCGACATCGAGGGCGCCTACCTGCTGAGCATGCTCCTGCTCGTCGTCTCGCTGCTCGTCCTCGTCGCGCTGCGCTCGCGGTGGATCCCGCGGAGGGACGACCGATGACGCTCACCGCCGATATCAAACTCCGCCGAGGCAGCTTCACACTCGATGCGCAGTTCGAGGCACGCGCAGGCGAACCCCTCGCGCTCATCGGCCCCAACGGATCCGGCAAATCGACCATCGCCAGCGCCATCGCAGGCGTCCTGCCCATCGATGATGGAACTATCGAGTGCGAAGGCGTCACCTTCGACAACGGCCGCCGCAGGCTCCCGCCCCAGCGGCGCAACGTCGGCGTCGTCTTCCAGGACCGCCTGCTCTTCCCTGCGATGACCGTCCGCGACAACGTCGCCTTCGGCCTGCGCGCCAGAGGACAGTCGAAGCAGAGCGCCAGCGCCAACGCCTCGATGTGGCTCGACCGCCTCGACCTCACACCCCTCGCGGAGCGCCGACCGGATCAACTGTCAGGCGGTCAGGCGCAGCGCGTCGCGCTCGCGCGCGCGCTGGCGATCGAGCCTGGCATCCTGATCCTCGATGAACCCCTCGCGGCGCTCGACCCTGAATCCAAACCAGAGGTCCGACGCTGCATCGCAGCGGCGCTCGACGACTTCGCCGGCGTCACCCTCTGCATCACGCACGACCCGGTCGAGGCGCGCACGCTGGCGCCGCGCATCGCGGTGATCGAAGAGGGCGCCATCACCCAGATCGGCGCTGCGGACGACCTCCAGCGCACGCCCCGCTCCGCCTTCGCCGCGTCCTTCGTCGGGATCAACCTCTTCGAGGGCGCCCTGAGCCTCCACTCGGAGAAACCAGCGATCCTCGGCGCCAGGCGTGTCGGCGATACCGACACCGCGCCCACCGCAGAGATCCGCATCGCCACGACCAAGCTCCCTGACAGCGCCCAGGTCTTCGCCGCGCTGCACCCCAGAGCGGTGATCCTCTCGCACGACCGGCCTTCGACCTCCGCCCGCAACGCCTTCCGCTGCGATGTCGCGTCGATCGACCCCATCGAGGGCGCCCTCCGCGTCGCGCTCACCGGCGCTCTCGCGATGACCGCGGAGATCACCGACGAGGCGAAGCGCGAGCTCAACCTTGCGGTCGGGGCTTCGATCTGGGCCTCTTTCAAGGCGACCGAGGTCGCTGTCTACCGGCG
Organism: uncultured Phycisphaeraceae bacterium; assembly: GCA_964351165.1. Classification (GTDB taxonomy): domain Bacteria; phylum Planctomycetota; class Phycisphaerae; order Phycisphaerales; family UBA1924; genus JACKHE01. Next base: position 855 of record CAYGNN010000275.1, on the reverse strand, counting down.
CTGAATAGCCGCCCTATCCTCCCTCCGCATGACCAACGAACCCAACAATCTCACGCACCTCGACGAATCGGGCGCCGCCCGCATGGTGGACGTCGGCGACAAGCCGATCACCAGCCGGGGCGCCATCGCCGAAGGTGTCGTGCGCATCAGCGAGGAACTCGCCAGACGCATCGAGGCCAACGACATCGCCAAAGGAAATCTGCTCGAGGTCGCGCGACTCGCAGGCATCCAGGCCGCGAAGAAGACAGGCGACCTCATCCCCCTGTGCCACCCCATCGGCCTCGACCTCGCGGATGTCGATTGCACGCTCAATGGGACAACCATCCGCATCCGCGCGACGTGCAAGGTCACCGCGCGAACAGGTGTCGAGATGGAAGCCCTCACCGCAGTCACGGTCTGCGCGCTGACCATCATCGACATGGGCAAGGCGATCGACCAGGGGATCACGATCGAGTCCGTGCGTTTGCTGGAAAAATGGGGAGGCCGCAAGGGCCACTACATCGCGCCGGACGCCTCGGCATGACCGAACCTCTGTCGCCCCCCATCCGCCTCGCTGTGCTGACCGTCTCCGACCGCTGCGCCAGAGGCGAGCGCGAAGGCGCCTCCGGTCCTGCGCTGGTCGCGCTGTGCCGAGAAGCGATGCAGGCCGAACTCGTCGAGCACGCTTGCGTCCCTGACGATGCGTCGCAGATCGAAACGCGGCACCGCGGCTGGGCCAACACCACCCCGACGATCGACCTCATCCTGACCACTGGCGGGACAGGCCTCGCGCCCCGCGATGTCACACCCGAAGCCGCGAACAACGTCATCGACCGCCCGCACCCGGCGCTGCTGGAACTCGCCAGGCTCCGCTGC
>CAYGNN010000274.1:1887-2792 GCA_964351165.1 uncultured Phycisphaeraceae bacterium | reverse complement strand
TCAGAGCGCCGTAACTCAGCGCAGGCAGGATCGCCTCCTGCTGCCGGAGCCAGATCCCCAGCGGCGCAACGACCCAGTCCCGGTTGAGGGCGTTCTCGACCGCGGAGCCATCGATCCACATCGACGAACTGAGTTTCATCCCCGCCGCGAACCAGTAGGTAAAGCACACCTGCAGGATGATCGCGATCGACGCGATGCTGAAGTACTGGTTGGGCGGTTCCTCCTCGCGCTGGTCCATCGCGGCATCCACGGAATACTTCGCGCCGATCGGCAGGAAGAGGAACCAGAAGAGCAGGAACATTACCGCCGCATCGCCGGCGGTGTAGAGCCCTGGGTTCCGCTTGAGCAGGCTCGCGCCAAGGATCCAGCATCCCAGCGCCATCCACCTGGAGCGGAACCCGACCAGCAGACCGAGCGCAAGAAGACCATGGATCGCGAAGAGCGCCGCGGTCAGGGGCGCAGAGAACCCCACCCAGTAGTGGAGCGACAGGTACGTCCCGGCGCCGTAATGCTCGACCAGGAACGCCCCGGTCGTCACCCCCCCATCGGTGTAATGGGCGACGAGGTCGCGGGCCCTCAGGAGCAGATCCGCGAGGATCAGCAGCCCCAGCGCGATGCGGATCGCTGCGAGGGAACGCAGGTCGATCGAAAATCGGGGCACGAGAAAGCGAGCGAGGGCGCCCCCCTGCTGCGGCGTGGTGTTGTCCCCCTGGTCGCTCACGATCTCATTTTGACAGCTCACGATGCGCCGATCAATACCTGATGCGCGATGATGCTGTTATCCATCGTCACCGGAACTCCCGAGCGGGAATGGATCCACGCTCCGGCCCTCCGTCCACGCTTCGAACCGCGGCCAATACACCTCGACGATCAGGATCTTCAGGCACGCGGCCAGCGGGATCGCA
>CAYGNN010000274.1:0-1877 GCA_964351165.1 uncultured Phycisphaeraceae bacterium | reverse complement strand
GGCGGTGGCAGCTCGCCCCAGCGTCGCTGACCGATGCGGCGGTCGCGCTCGACGAGGGCGAGCACGGGGCGCGTGACGGCGCGGCTGGCCCAGAGCCCCAGCACCAACGCCAGCAGCAGGGCGCCGCCTGCGATGGTCGCGAAGAGGATCGTCGGCGTGTCCATGCCGGTCCCCTTGCCCTGGATCTTCGGCGTCAGCACGTAATCGTCGAGCGCCTGGAGCCCAAAGTACACGGCGCACGGCGCGCCGATGATCCACCACCAGGCGCCGTTGAACGCGACACCGCCCGGCTCGAGCAGGAGCAGGATGACGCTGATCGGGATGCCGATCAGCGCGAGGTAGGGGACGATCGAGAGGAACCCCACGAGGGGGCCGAGGATCATCGGGGCTGGCACGCCGATCGCCCAGTACGCGATCGTGAAGAGCACCGATTGGATCATCGCGATGACGAGCCGGCCTCGGATGAAGGACGCGATCACGCGGTCCATCTTGCTTAGCAGGTCGAGCGTGCGGTCACGGTTCCGGTCCGGGATCAGGCTCTCCCAGAACCCGGTCAGCCTGCCGTAGCCGGTCGAGCAGAAGAAGAAAAAGAACGCGGTCAGGAAGGCGGTGAAGAGGATGAATCCGACGGATGAGATGAAATTGATCGCCATCGTCACCGCGTTGAAACCCTGGGAGACGAGCCGCTTGCCGATCTCACCCTGGTTCGAATCGATGTAGGAGACTGCGGAGGAGACGATGCTCGAGAGCAGCGCACCGTCTGCATCACCATCGGAAGCGACGATCTCGCCCGATTGCTGGGCGGCGCGGTACTCGCGGACCGATTCACCGATCCAACGCCACGCATCAGAGGGCAGGGCGGTCTCCATCGCGTCGAGCTGCTCGGGGGTCGCGTTGATCGTGCGGTTGAGCTGCGTGACGTTGCTCGCGAACCGCTCGGAGTAATCAAGCCCCTGCCCAATCGCGAAGATCAGAGAGAGCGTCAGCGGCACCACGACGACGAAGACCACCAGCGCGATGATCCCTGCGACCGCGCCCTCACGGCTGACCCAATGCAGGTTGGTCATCTTCCGGATAACCGGCTCGAACAGGTACGCGAAGACCATCGCCAGCCCCAGGGGGACGGTGACGACGCTCATCTTGGCGCCGAGCATCACCAGCGCGATGATGCCAACAACGAGCAGGATGTCGCGGACCGGCTGGATCTGCCACAGCCGGCGGTCGGCCCAGTGCCTGGACGGTTTGGGAGTGGACTCGTCGGTCTTCTCGCTCATATCGCGAAAGCGTACCGCGCGCGATCACAAGGCGCCTGTCTCAGAGGGCGCTGCTGGGGACAAACCGGGTCGCTGGATTCAGAGAACGCCGACGCTATCGCCTTCGAAGGCGGTGTCGAACTGGTAGATGCCGCGGAAATCGTCCGCGGAATCCTCTTCGCTGGCGCGCATGAGGCCAGCCTCGACCATGGCGAATACGATCGCGCCGAAATCATCGGTGCGTTTGATCCCCCACCGTTCGAGGACGACCCGGGCGAGCATGCCGTACTCGTTGATGGCGTATTCGCGGAGGCCGATGCAGAGTTCCCGACCGGAGACGTGCCGGTTGGGGGATTCCAGGCCTTCGCCGTTGCGTTCGAGGGTCTCGACCGTGTGCCGCAAACCCTCCTGGACGAAGGCGAATGCGTCGATGGGGTAGTCCGACTGTTCGATGAGCAGCGCGCTGGCGTCGAGGGGTGTGACGTCCATCGCTGATTCAAACGGCTGTGGTGTCGAGGCTGCTTCTGCCACGGGGGGTGACTCCACTTTGGCGCAGTCGGGCAGCATTGACCCGACGGGGTTTCCTGACGACATTGTACCTATCGGCGCGGCCCTGAATCACCC
>CAYGNN010000273.1:0-2792 GCA_964351165.1 uncultured Phycisphaeraceae bacterium | reverse complement strand
AGAAGGCGACCCGCAAGAAGGCCACTCGCAAGAAGGCCACCAGGAAAAAGGCCACACGGAAGAAGGCTCGCCGCAAGACCACGCGTAAGAAGGCTACTCGCAAGAAGGCCACGCGTAAGAAGGCGACCCGCAAGAAGGCCACTCGTAAGAAGGCCACGCGGAAAAAGGCGACCCGTAAGAAGGCCCGCCGAAAGACCACGCGTAAGAAGGCCACTCGCAAGAAGGCCACGCGGAAGAAGGCGACTCGCAAGAAGGCGACTCGCAAGAAGGCCACCCGTAAGAAGGCCACTCGCAAGAAGGCGACCCGCAAGAAGGCTCGCCGTAAGACCACCCGCCGCCGATAAGCAGCGGCTCGGAGTGACGCCAGCATCGGCGATCCGCCTGAGCCCCTCGGCAACCGCCGGGACTCCAGCGATCACCGACCCAATGGGCGTTGGCTCCAGACAGTGGGTCGGATAGTCAGACACAAAGCCTCCGGGGCTGGTCGACGGGCCAGCCCCGATCTTTTTTTGCTCCTCAATCTGGCCGGGTTTTTTCGTCGCCGTCCAGCGAAGGCCGATGTATGTTGATGGGTGGCCTCGCCAAGGAGCGTCGCCAGGGTCCCAGGGCGTTGGTTCGAAGCCGTGCCTATATTCGGATATCGCTGTATTGAATGAGTCGCGCCGCAGGTGACTGCCCGCAGCTGCGAGTCATGGAAAGGACATTCGGACTATGACACACATCATCGCTGAGCCCTGCGTCGGCACGAAGGACACCGCATGCGTGGATGTCTGCCCGGTCGATTGCATCCATCCCACGAAGGACGACGACGACTTCGGCTCCGAGGACATGCTCTACATCGAGCCGGACACCTGCATCGACTGCGGCCTGTGCGTGGACGAGTGCCCGGTGAAGGCGATCTTCCCTGAGGAAGACCTGCCTGAGGAGTGGTCGAAGTACATCCAGATCAACATCGATTACTACGAGAAGCAGGGCTGAGCCAGCCAGGCCTGATCGATCAACAAGCACCAATGAACAAGGCGCCAACCCTCGGGTCGGCGCCTTGTCTGTTTCATGGGATTGTCGCTGCGCTCAGGCGGCCTCGTCCTTGTCCTGGTAGCGGTCGAAGGTGCGCACACCGGCCGGCGTGTCGGGCTTCTCGGTCCAGTCCTCGACGTTGTTGAGTTTCAGGCCCATTTCCTGCGTCTTGCGGTAGCCCAGCAGGCGGACGACCTCGAGGACATCGGTCCAGGTGGGGAACGTCTTGCCGTTGACCTTCTTGAACGCCTCGATGGCGTTGACGAAGAGGAACTGCTCTGCGGTGAGCTCGCCTTCCTCGGCGGCCTTGGCGAAGTCTGGGAGGCGCTTGCCGGCGCCGCGGCGACGCTCGAGCCCGGAGTTGTGGATCCCGCCCGGCGCGTAGTCGCGGCGGTCGATGCCGGTGCGGCGATCGACGACGTTCCTGTTGGAAGCCTTGTCGGGGTTGCTGGGCCTGTTGTCGTTGCTGCGGTCTTCGTTGGCCATGGCGGAGGATGCTCCGTGCCGCCCGGCGTCAGAAGTAGGCCAGGCGTGGTTCAGTCGTCGTCTTCGTCATCCTCGTCGTCGTCATCGTCGTCGAGGAAGAGGTCGTCGTCTTCTTCTTCCTCGTCGTCGAGGAAGTCGTCGTCTTCCTCTTCATCATCGTCGAGATACGAGTCGTCCTCGTCCTCGTCGTCCCACAGATCGTCGTCATCGTCCTCAGGGTCGTCCGATTCATCCTCATCATCGTCAAAGTCGTAATCGTCGTCGTCCTCGTCGTCTTCCTCCTCATCGAAGATCGTGCAGAGGGGGAGGCCGCAGGGATCCCGGAACTGGTTCTCGGACTCGGCGGTGAAGGCCGTCGTCGCCCTGAGGAGGTCTTCCGAATCGGCGTCGACGCCGGCGCTGGCGATGATGGTGTTGATCATGGGCATGACTCTCAGCTGGGGCGGGGGGTCGCCACGCCCATCGCAGCGACCTGTTCCTGTTAGCGCGGTACACTACTGCCCAGCACACCAGTGTCAATACCCTTTCCACTTTGGCGCATCGGCGCCGTCCCGGGCTCCCGATCCGCATGACGCAGCACTCGATCCACCAGGCCGCCGACGAGCGGTTCAACCCCATCGCCGGGATCCTGGCGTACCTGCTCCCAGGTCTGGGGCACTGGTACCTCGGCGAGGCGAAGCGGGGGATCCTGATCGCGGTCGGCGTCTTCTGGCTCTTCTTCGGCGGCGTCCTGGTCGGCGGGATCGATTCCGTGGACCGTGTCGAGGACAAATGGTGGTTTGTCGGGCAGGCCGGCATCGGGCCGGTCGCCTTCGGCGTTGACCTCGTGCACCAGTCGCAGTTCAAGCTGGTTGACGCCAACGGCAGGCCGTACTCGCCGCCTCCAGGCCCTGATTCGAAAGCCGGCAAGTCCATCGGGCACGCCAACGAGATCGGCTCGCTCTTCGGCGCGATCGCAGGGATGCTGAACATCATGTGCGTCATCGATGCGCTGTGGCGCCCCAGGATCGATCGCCGGGCCAATGCACCGAGGGGGGCCGCCGCGTGATCGAGCAGGCGCTGGCGTACACCCCGATGCTGGACCCGATGCCGCTGACCGGGATGACGTGGTGGCTGACGCTGCTGCCCCTGGCGCTGGGCATCGCGATCGTCTACAAGGCGATCAAGCTCGAGGACATGGACCGGTACCCCAAGCAGGTCCTGATGATGACGACGCAGATCGTCGTCGTGATGGTCGTGCTGGCGTTCGGCATCCAGGTCACGGTCGGCTGGATCGTGCCAATGCTCGG
>CAYGNN010000272.1:0-2815 GCA_964351165.1 uncultured Phycisphaeraceae bacterium | reverse complement strand
TGTACCTGTGGCGCGGGTTCGGCATCGTGGTCGGGGCCCACGCGGCGTACGACCTGGTCGCGCTGCTGCTGTAAGCGGGGATCCTCACGCGATGGGCGATCCGGGGCTAATCTGTATCCCCATGCTCCAGACGCACCCCGACTTCCCGAACCTGTTCGTTCACACGCACCCTGCGATCCAGCACAAGATGACGCGGCTGCGTGATGAGCGCACTGATCGCCACGCCTTCCGCTCGCTCACACGGCGGATCTCCTCGCTGATGGTGTACGAGGCGACGCGGAAGCTGCCGACCGAGCAGGTCGAGGTGGCGACCCCTCTGGAGAAGGCAACCGGCGTGCGCCTGAGCGGGCCGATCACGATCGTGCCGATCCTGCGCGCGGGGCTCGGGATGTCCGAGGGCGTGCTGGATCTGCTCCCTGAGGCGAGGGTCGGTGTGCTGGGGATGGCGCGCAACGAGGAGACACTCGAACCGACCGAGTACCTCGCGAACCTCCCCAAGAACCTCGGCGGCGGGCCGGTGCTGCTGCTCGATCCGATGCTCGCCACAGGCGGCAGCGGGGCGGCGGCCGCGACGTACATCCGCAAGGCAGGCGCGAAGGACCTGCGGTTCCTCTGCCTCGTCGCGGCGCCAGAGGGCGTGCGGCGGATGCTTGAGGCGCACCCCGACGTGCCGATCCACGCCGCGGCGCTGGATGATCGGCTGGACGAGAACGGCTACATCCGCCCAGGGCTGGGCGACGCTGGCGACCGGTTGTTCGGCACCGACTGATTGAATGTCCCGGCATGATCTTGCGCTGATCAGCCCGATGCGCTATCTTTGACTCACACCTATGGCCAAGAAGAAAACAACGAAGAAATCACCACGCGCCGCCAAGGCGCTGACGCCGAACCACAAGCTCACCGCGCCGCTGACGCGCGTGTACGTCGGTGATTGCAGAGAGTTGCTCCGCCAGGTCCCCGATTGCAAGGCTGGGAAGGTGGACCTGATCTTCGCTGACCCGCCCTTCAACTGGCAGGTGAAGTACGACGAGTGGCACGATGGGATGCCGCGCGAGGACTTCCTCCGATTCACCTACGACTGGCTCGATGGCTGCATCGACGCGCTCGCGCCGCATGGGTCGCTGTGGGTCAACATCCCCGACGACACCGCTGCAGAGATCGTGGTGCACCTGAAGAAGCAGGGCCTGACGATGATCAACTGGTGCGTCTGGCACTTCCGGTTCGGGCAGAACCGGATGGGCTCGTTCATCATGAGCAAGGTGCACGCGCTCTACTTCGTGAAGGATCCTTCCAACCGGACGTGGAACGCGGAGGAGATCCTCGAGCCGAGCGACCGCGCGACGACGTACTTCGACCCCCGCACGCACAATAAGCGCGAGGGGCACAACGGCATGCGCGTCCCGATGGATGTCTGGTACGGCAAGTACTGGGGCCGCATCCAGGGCAACAACAAGGAACGCCGGAGCAACCACGAGAACCAGCTCCCGGAGGTCTACCTGGAGCGGGTGATCCGAGCCTGCTCGAACAAGGGGGACCTTGTGATGGACCCCTTCCTGGGCAGCGGCACGACCGGCGTCGTGGCGCGGGCGCTGGGCCGGAAAGTCATCGGTCTGGAGTACAGCGCGGCCAACGCGAAGAGCGCGTTCGAGCGCATCAAGGCAGGGCCGATCCGTGTGGGCGATGGGGCGATCAATCAGTCGTCTGCGATCTTCGCACCGCGGCGGGTCGGCGCAAAGTCCCGTATTCAAGCCGAATCCCGCTGATCCGCCGGCCGCTTCGCGGACCGGAACAGAGTGAAATCGCAGGCAGAATCACCCGTGTTTCTGGGGATCATGGTGATTTTGTTCTTGTGGTGTCCCGATAACTTGTTGTAAACTTACGAGTTGGGCGAACGGAACTTCGCTCGTTCAGGCGCTGGTCCCAGGGGGGAACTCGGGACCGAGCCACGCAGGAGGCCCACCCTGATGGCCACATCAATCCTCACGCATGACAGCAACACCGGGACGCACCCTCTGGTCGGGTCGCAGGCCGGCATCGATTGCCCCGAGGCGCTCGCCGAGTGGTTTGAGCGTGTCTACGCCGACGCGGCGCAGCAAGCAGGGACCATCCCCTGGCGGCACGACGGCGCGAACCCATCGTTCGTCGCTTGGTTGAATGTCGAGGCGCCCTCGATCATCCGGCCTGGCGCGCGCGTCGTTGTCGCGGCGTGCGGGCAGGGGCACGACGTGGCGGAGCTGGTCAGCCGTGGGTACGACGCGGTCGGGTTTGATGTCTCGCAGTCGTGCGTGCAATGGGCGAAGGAGACCCACCCTGAGCACGCCGACCGCTTTTTCCAGGCGGACCTGCTCGATCCGCCCATCAAGTGCCGCGGCCGGTACGACCTCGTGGTCGAGATCCACACGATCCAGGCAGCGCCGCCGTCGATGCGCACGGACATCGCGCATGGGTTGGCTGGGATGCTGCACCGCCACGGCGTGCTCGTCGCGATCGCCAGGGGCCGGGAATCGACGCAGCGGGTCGAAGAGGCCGAGGGGCCGCCGTACCCCCTGACTGCTGGCGAGCTGGAGTCGCTCTTTGCAGCGGAGGGCTTGACCCCAACGCGGCCGATCGATGACTTCTTCGATGACAACGACCCGCCGGTGCGCCGGCTCCGGGGCGTGTTCACCGTCGATTGCAACGACATCTGATTGACTCGCCCTGCGTCCTGCTGGCGGAAACAAGGTTCCAGAGCGATCTCGGAGGTATACTCGGTGGTCGCGGTCTCGTGTTTGTTCGGTGGTTGATCTGATGGAACCGAGCCGCGGCGTGGGCCGTA
>CAYGNN010000271.1:0-2821 GCA_964351165.1 uncultured Phycisphaeraceae bacterium | reverse complement strand
CCTCGACGAGTTCTTCGCCAGCCAGCGCGAGACCGAGGCGCCGTGGCGCTCGGCGCGCGTCAGGCGACCGGCGATCCGGCGCAACATCAAACTCGCAGAGTGCCCCAGCTTCGGGCAGACCATCTTCGACTACGAACCGAAGTGCGCCGGCGCCCAGGACTACGAGGCCCTGGCGATCAGCTTCGTCCGGGAATGGGATGCGCTGCTCGAGAAGATCCGCCAGCGGCAGACCGATGCAGCCCCGGCAGCCGACACCACGATGAAGGCCGCCAGCACGCCCGAGAAGCAGCCTGCGCGATGAGCCCACCAGCCCCCGGTCCGAGAACCAGGCGGGTCGTGTTCTGGTGCTACACCGCGCTGCTGATGATCGCCACGCACATCCCCAACAGCGCGATGCCGCAGGTCAACATCCGCTGGTTCGACAAAGCCGAGCACCTGGGCGCGTATGGCCTCTGGACGCTGCTCCTCTTCTTGAGCGGCTATTTAAAGGATGGCCCATTCCGAGCACGCGCCGCCAGGGCGATGGGATGGTCCGCGTTAATCGCGGTCACCGACGAGCTGCTGCAGATGATCCCGGTCCTCAACCGCGTCGCAGACCCCCTGGACATCGCAGCGGACCTGCTCGGTTCCGGTTGTGCGGTCTGCGCCGTCTGGGTGTGGGAGCGCTCGCGGAAATCCGGCTGAGTCGCCCCCCATCGCTTGGAGGCCCCGCTGGCGGGGGTAGTCTTCAAGTGCATGTAGGGAGCATGCGGCAATGGGTCGGCTGAGCGTGTGCAACGCCTGCCCGGGCCGCGTACGGAGAGAGAGTTATGATGAAACTGAATGGTATCTGCGCGATCGCTGCGCTGGCGGTTGTCGGCACGGCGTCCAGCGCCATGGCCGGTTCCGCCCCGCTGTTGGTTGATGCCAACAACGGCAGCGCGTTCTCGCCGCGTGACGCCGCCGTCTCAGGCGACGCCACCTCGACCACCCTTGTCCAGGGCTTCTCGCTCGCGGACGATTCGGTGCTGTACAACGCCATGCTTCGTGGCTTCAGCGAAGGCGCCGATGTCACCATCGCCATCACCGACGCCATGGGCGCCGGCGCTTCGGCGAGCAACATCCTGTACGAGCAGACCCACAGCGTGGTCGCCGACGGCTTCGGCTCGTCGATGCACTCCTTCGATCTGGGGTTCCTGAACCTCAACGCCGGCTCGTACTACTTCGTCGTCATGTCCGATGACGAGGCCGGCTTCGAGTGGGCCAGGGTCTCGCCCGGCGGCATCGGTGTCGACCACCGCGGCATGGGCACCTACACCGCCGGTTCGCCCTTCGTTTCGCAGGGCTACAGCTTCTTCGAAGGCGAGAACGACCAGGTCTACGTGCTGGACATCGAGGGCTCGGCCATCCCGACCCCCGGCGCCGCCAGCCTCCTGGCCCTCAGCGGTGTCGCCGCTGTCCGCCGCAAGCGCCGCTGAATCCATTCAGCACAACGCTTCCATTTCACTTTGATTCGCACAGGGTGAGCGTTTCACCACCACACACGGAAGATCCCTTGACTCCCAAGCACCCCGCCTACAAAGAGGCGGGGTGTTTCTTTGCGCCCCCACCAGGGCAACGCCGCGACCGGCGATTCACCGGTATCCTCTCCCCCTGTGAGCGAGGAAGCGACAACCAGGCAACCGGATGAACCAGCAGCGCCCGAGCAGGGCGGCGAGCGATTCGTTGGGCACGCCCGCACCTTCGCAGGCCTCACGCTGTGCAGCCGGATCTCAGGCCTGGCGCGCGACGCCCTCTGGTCGCGCGTCTTCAGCGCAGGCGACACGCTCTCCGCCTTCGTCGTCACATTCGCCATCCCCAACCTCTTCCGCCGCCTCTTTGGTGAAGGCGCCCTCGCCGCCGCCTTTGTCCCGGAGTACGCCAAGCTCCACCAGGAGGACCCCACCGCAGCGGCAAGGTACGCCTCCGCGATGATCGGTCTGCTCGCGCTCGCGTTGGGCGCCCTGATGCTGCTGGGCGAGGGCGTTCTCGCGCTGCTGCTCTTCGCGACACCGCTCGGTGAATCCGGCGGACTCGCCATCAGGCTGACGATGGTCACGCTCCCCTACATGCCGCTCGTGTGCGTCGTCGCGCTGCTCGCTGGGATGCTCCAGACGCACGGCAGGTTCGCCATCCCAGCAGCGGCGCCCATCGCGCTCAACGCGGTGCTCATCCTCGCGACCTCCGTCGGGGCCTTCATCATCGCAGGATCCCTCGAAACCACGGCGCTGCTGCTCGCGATCGGCGTCCCGGTCGCAGGGCTCGTGCAGATCGCGCTGATCGCCATCGCGCTGCGCGGCAAGCACCAGTGGTCGCGCGCGTTCAGCGGCGCTGGCGAGCCGATCCGCCGGACCATGCGCACGCTCGGACCGGCCCTCATCGGCCTCGGCGCGCTGCAACTCTCGAGCCTCTTCGACCAGCTCATCGCAGGGTGGCCGGTGATCGTCGGCGATCAACTCCCCCTGCCAGGGCGCGACCCGGTCGCGTTCCCCCTCGACGAGAGCGCCGCCTCCACGCTCTTCTTCGCGCAGCGCCTCTACCAGTTCCCGCTGGGCGTCTTCGGCATCGCGATCGCCACCGCCGTCTTCCCGGCGCTGGCGCGCGCCGCGAGCACACCCCCCGCCTTCCTCGAGACGATCCGCCGCGGCGTCCGGCTCAGCCTCTTCATCGGCATCCCTGCAACGCTCGGCCTCATCGCGGTGCGCACCGAACTGGTCGCCGTTGTGTACCAGGGCGGCGAGTTCACCACGCAGCAGACCGCGATCGTCGCGTCCACGCTGCTCGGATACGCCGTCGCGGTCTG
>CAYGNN010000270.1:0-2856 GCA_964351165.1 uncultured Phycisphaeraceae bacterium | reverse complement strand
GCGTGCTCGCGCTCGTCGGCATCCCGCTCGGGAGCCTGATCCAGGGCTACCCCCTCCCCGGCATCTTCGGCGGATACGCATCGATCACCACGGCCCACGCCGCGGTCACCGCAGGCTCGATCGGCGCTGCCGGCTACTTCGCCATCAACCTGGCGCTGCCCCTCGTCTTCGCCGCGGGGCTTGCGATCATCGTCTTCCGGTACATCCAGGGCGTCGAAGAGGGCGTCATCGCGACCAGCGTCAGCGACCTCGACAACAAGCTGGCCAAGGAGATCTCCGGCATCAAGATCGGTGCGAACTCCTCGCCCAGAGCTGTTGGGGCCCTCAACACCGCGATCGGCGCTGGTGGCGACAACGGCGCCAGCCAGCCGCAGCCCCAGGTGGACCCGGTCCAGGACGCCATCGGCAACGAACGCGGCCGCCGCATGGGCGAGGCCTCCAAGGGCGAGCCCCTCGGCCGGCCGATCTGAATTCAGCGAATCGATCCCCGGTTCTTGAGATCCATCACCCGCGAGGGTGGAACCGCTCGTGCACGTCTTTCAGGTGCGAGCGATCGACGTGCGTGTAGATCTGCGTCGTCGCGACATCCGCGTGGCCCAGCAGCTCCTGCACGATGCGAAGATCCGCGCCGCCAACGAGCATGTGCGTCGCAAAGGAATGCCGCAGCGTGTGGGGGTGGACATCATTGAGCCCCGCCGCCTTGGCGTGCTTTTTGACGATCTGCCAGATCGCGACCCGCTCCAGCGGCCTGCCGGTCCGCGAGAGGAAGAGCCGACCGTCATCGCGCCCGCCGGTGCGGAGCAGCCGGGGCCGGCAGTCGGCCAGGTACGCCTCGATCGCCAGCGTCGCCGGCTCGCCCACCGGGACGAGCCGCTGCTTGGTCCCCTTGCCGGTGACCATCACGACCGCGAGGGTCTCGTGGAAATCGCTGATCCTGACCCCAGCCGCCTCGCTGGCGCGGAGGCCGCTGGCGTAGAGGATCTCTAATAAGGCCCGATCCCGGAGCCAGAAGGGGATCAGCCCGCTCTCCACAGCCCCAGGTGGGGGGGCCGGCGATTCGATGAGCGCCCTGATCTTCCCAGGCGAGAGCACGCCGGGCAGTTTCTTCCACCTGGTGGGCTGATCCAGCCAATCGGCGGGGTTTTCCTCGATCTTCCCATTGGCGCGGAGCCAGCGGAAGAGCGTCTTGATCGTCGCCAGGTGCCGCGCAACCGAGGCCGGCGACATCTTCCGGTCCTTGCGGAGCCCCGCCACGTGCGCCGCCAGGGCCCGGGGCGAGATCGCGCCGATCGTCTTCGTGCCCTGCTCGACCAGATCCTCGAAGAGGTCCCGCAGATCGCCGGCGTACGCGGAGATCGTGTTGGGCGAGAGCCCGCACTCGACCCTGATGTACGTCAGGTAGGCCGAGGTCGTCGAGACGAACTCCGCCGGGAGTTGTTTCGGCTCGTTGATATTGGTGGCGGCTTGGGTCATGGGCAGAGGCGCCGGCGGATGCGGAACATCGCCGGTCCACCTTGATCGGCCAGCGGCCCCGATCGGTGGCAGGATTCGCCGCTCGGCAGGTTGCCTGGCGCAACACCTGCGCTCGGATCTGCACTGAGCCCCTCTTCCAGCCCCGCAGACGTCTGGCACGCCGGTTGAGTGTCGTCGGGGACGATGACCGTGCGCACCGAACAAGTTGACCCAACAGCGAGCCGCCCTGCGACCCACCCCATCCGCTTCAGCGAAGCCGGCCGGGCATCGCTCGGCGAGCGGATCGTCGCGGCCGCCCGCGTCGCCAGCGCGATGCACCTGACCGGCGCTGCCCTGATCGCGGCGGACGAGGACGCCATCCGGGCGCTCGAGGCCCGGGAGACCACGAAGAGGTGCTGCCGATGAGCGCCGGCATGTACGTTTCCGCGTCCGGCGCCCTCACGAGCATGCACCGGCTCGACGTGGCGTCGAACAACCTCGCCAACGTCAACACCACCGCCTTCAAGCGCGACTTCGCCTACCAGACGCCCCGCCTGCCGGAGCGGTTGGAAGACTCGCTTTTTCACCTCGGATCCGACGAGCTGCTCGATCAACTCGCCGGCGGCGTCCTGAATGGCGAGACCCGCACCGACTTCTCGATGGGCCCCATCGAGATCACGAACAACCCCCTGGACGTCGCCATCGATGGCGAGGGCTTCTTCGTCACCGAGGCCGGCGATGGGTCGGGCGATACCTGGCTGACGCGCGATGGGCGCTTCACCCTCGCTCCTGACGGCGCGCTGGTCTCCGCCAGCACCGGCAGCCCCATCCTCAGCGACGCCAACGCGCCGATCCGTGTCGATCCCACGCTCCCGGTGGCGATCTCCGCCCGCGGCGAGGTCATGCAGGAGGGCCGGGCGGTTGGGCACATCCAGATCGCAGGCGTCGATGACACGCGGATGCTCGAAAAGACTGTTGACGGCTTCTACGCCTCGAAGTTCGGCGGCCAACTGAACCACGAGCCGATCGCGGATGCCCGCCTGCACGTCGAGGCGGTCGAGGGTTCCGGCGTCGACCCCATCAAGGCGCTCATGGGCGTCACCGCCGCAGGCTCAGGCGTCCGCAACAACCTCCGGCTCATGCAGCTCTACGACGAACTGAACAACCGCGCGATCAACCGCCTCGGCAGCGTCACCGGCTGATCCGAACCCACCGCACACCGCACGCCTCCTGGAGCGTTTTCTTCATGGCCATCCTCGCCCTCCACTCCGCCGCCACCGGCATGACCGCCCTGAGCACGAAGCTCGACGTCACCGCGCACAACCTCGCGAACGTCAACACCGATGGCTACAAAGCGAGCCGCGTGAACTTCCAGGACCTGCTCTACGTCGAGAAGGCGCAGGC
>CAYGNN010000269.1:0-2867 GCA_964351165.1 uncultured Phycisphaeraceae bacterium | reverse complement strand
GAACAACAACAACCACAAGACCGTCAACAAGTACTACTACGGCGATCGCTACCATGGCAACCGTGGGTACTACGGCGGGTACTACAGCTCCTGGTGCTGGCCCTCCTACTCGATCGGCTACAACTCCTACAACGACGGCCTGAGCTTCTCCATCGGCTTCGGTTCCTCCTGGAACGACTGGTGCTGGCCTTCCTACTCGGTCGGTTACAGCAGCGTCTGGCCCTCCTACAGCTACTACAACTCGCCCTCGGTCGTGGTGATCGATGATGACCCGGAGTACATCTACGTCCCGGTCGAGACCGCCCCGGTCACACTCGACCTGAGCGTCGGCTGGGAGCACCTGGCCACCGGCCGCGAAGAGGAAGCGCTCCGCTACTTCTCAACGCGTGTGAGCGAGCATGGGGATTCGTCCGCCGCGAAGGCCGGCTACGCGATGGCCGCGGCGCAGATGAACGATCAGTCCCGCGCCGTGTGGTCGATGCGCCGGGCTTTCCGTGTCGATGACGGCGACCTGGGCTACCTCCCGCTCGACACGAGGCTGCTCAACGTCGTCTCTCTGCTCGAATCCCGCTACGCTTACCAGGCCGAGGAATCGACCGGCCGGGCGCAGCGCGACGCACTCTTCATGGTCGCCGCGATGCGGTACATCCTGCACGACCCGGCGGCGGCGCTCGACGCGGCGTACGCGGCGCGGGAGGCCGGCGATCACGACTCCAGCCTCAAGGCGCTGATCCGCAGCGCTGAGGCGGAGCTCGACTACTGATCCTCGACTGACTGTCTGGGTCTGATCGTCTGAAACCAGAAGCATCCACACCGCCAGCCCCATGAGCCGCCTCATGGGGCTGGCGTTATATTGGCGCGCATGACGAAACCGCAGGCGCTGATCGTGTTCGATGATGGGAAGGGGGACCTTGGGCCACTGACCGACCTGCGCCCCAGCTTCGCGTGCCGGACCGGCGCTGACACCACGCTGGAGCGGATCGTCCGCACGTTCGGGATCCCGCTCGCAGGCGTCAGAGTCCCGGAGGGTCTCGCCGGGATCACAGAACTGGACAGCCTGACCTCGTACAGCGACGACGACGCCCTCCTGGTCAATGGCCGGGCGCCAATCCCGACCCCCGCCTGGGGCCGACTGCCAATCGGTGAGGCGGTGATCGATCACGAGACCGGCGCGGTCGTCGCAGCGAGGCTCGACGCAGCCGGAGCTACGGCGCTGCTCGAAACAGGCGAACTGCCTGGCGGCGTCCGCACGCAGACCGCCGACGAGCAGGAGCTGCTCAGTCACCCCTGGGACGCAGTCCGCTTCCGCGATGCCGCGATCGCGGTGGACCTGGCGACGCTGGAGAACGACAAACCGCGGAAGCCGAGGTACGAGATCACCGGCGAGCATCCAGTCTCGATCGATGAGTCGGCCTCGATCAGCGACTCGGTCGTCCTCGATTCCAGCAAAGGCCCCATCCGCATCGGCGCCAACGTCACGATCCGCCACGGCGCCATCATCCTTGGGCCGGTCGCCATCGGCGATGGCTCGACGGTGCTCGAGCATTCGCTCATCAAGCCCAACACCTCGATCGGCCCGGTCTGCAAGGTCGCCGGCGAACTCGATGGCGTCATCATCCAGAGCCACACCAACAAGGCCCACGATGGGCACATCGGCGACTCCTGGCTCGGCTCGTGGATCAACCTCGGCGCCGGGACGACGAACTCCAACCTGCTCAACACCTACGGCGAAGTCACGGCCCAGCCGGCGCCCAACGCCCGCCGCGTGCGCACCGGGATGACGTTCCTGGGGTCGATCATGGGCGACCACGTCAAGACCTCGATCGGCACGCAGATCATGACCGGCGCGGTGGTCGGGACCGGCTCGATGCTCGCCAGCACCGCGCCGCCGCCGACGTGCATTGGCAGATTCGAGTGGATCACCGACGCCGGCCGCTCGCGGTTCAGGCTGGACAAGTTCATGCAGACCGCCGAGGCGATGATGGGGCGGCGTGATGTGCCGGTGACCGAGGCGATGCGCACACGTCTTGCGGCATTGCACGCGATGGGCGAGACATCGTGAAGACCCTCCTCCTCATCGACGGCCACGCGCAGATCTTCCGCGCCTACCACGCCATCCGCTCGCCGATGTCCTCGCCGGTCACCAAGGAGCCGACCAACGCGACGTTCGGTTTCGCTGGGATGCTGCTGAAGATCCTCCGCGAGCAGAAACCGGACTACCTTGCGATGGTAGTGGACGTCTCCGGCGATCGGCAGACGTTCCGCTCGGACATCTACCCCGAATACAAGGCCAACCGCGACCCGATGCCGGAGGAGCTGCGGCCGCAGGTGGGGCGGTGCATCCAGCTCGTGCACGACCTGGGCGCCCCGGTGCTTGGGGAGGAGGGGGTCGAGGCGGACGACGTGATCGCGACGATCGTCAAACGCGTCCGCGCGACGGACCCGGACGTGCGTATCCGGATCGTCTCCAAGGACAAGGACCTGATGCAGCTGCTCGAGAGCGGATTCGTCGAGATGCTCGACGCGCACCGCGACGAGATCATCGACGTGGACAAGCTCATCGAGGACAAGCGCGTGCGCCCGGAGCAGGTCATCGACCTGCTCGCGCTCACCGGCGACAGCGTTGACAACGTGCCGGGCGTGCCGGGCGTCGGCCCCAAGACAGCCGCGGACCTGCTGGAGAAGTTCGGCTCCCTCGACGGCGTCGTCGAGCACGCCGAGGAGATCAAGGGCAAACGCGGCGAGAACATCCGCGCCTCGGTCGAGCTGCTCGACCTCTCCCGCCGGCTGGTGACGCTTAAGGAAGATGTGGAAGTCGAGTTCAAGCTGGACGACTTCCAGACGAGCAAGTTCAACCTCGCGGCGCT
>CAYGNN010000268.1:0-2872 GCA_964351165.1 uncultured Phycisphaeraceae bacterium | reverse complement strand
ACCCGCACCCGCACAAGGTCACCGTCTTCCGCGCCGGGAGCATCTTCGAGGGGCTCGAATCGAGCGAAGTCGAGTTCGATCAGGCGCTCATCGAGGACACGATTGATCAGATCGCGACAACGCTCACGACCGGTGGGCGCAACGCGGCGCAGACCGGATTCGAGATGTACGCCGAGCAATTCAACTCGCTCGGCCTGACCAGGGCCAACTACCGCAGCAAGGTCCGCGCTGGTGACCCGCAGATCATGGCGATGCTTGGGCCGACGGAGGCTTCCGAAGGCGCGACAGAGCTGAGGGAGGCGTCCGGTCTGCCCTCGGACCTGACCGATGAGGACATGCAGGACATCGTGATCGAGCAGCTCAGGATCCTCTTCGATGATTCAGACTTCACGAGCGCCATCGCGATCGTCAAGCGGGGAGGCCGGCTCGATCAGGAGACCGCGATCAACGGCCTCCGCGCGGTGATCCGCTCCACCGCGCTCTCGATGATGAACCTCACCCGCAAGCTCCAGCCCTCGTCCTTCGGCCCCGATCACTTCGATGTCGAGCTCGACGACAGCGTCTTCATCGTTTACGCCCGCGGCATCGACCGCCGGGCCGATTGGGCGCGCGAGGTCGGCGTGGACGCGACGGATCACCTCATCTGGCCGCCGGTCCTGACGCTGCTGCGTTCGGAACTCCGTGACGAGGCGCCCATGGCCGCGTGGTCGGAATAATCCGAAACCGCACCGCGTTCCACCCCATCTGACACGACAACCGATCCAGCGGCATCCAACCGATGGCTGTCGTCGTCACCGGACACACCCTTTCATCGAACACGCAACAGACTTCCTATGCCTGACAACAACAACGCCGTCGAACAAGTCGTCATCATCGGATCAGGCCCCGCAGGCTGGACCGCAGCGATCTACGCAGCCCGCGCCCAGCTGAACCCGGTCTGCTATGTCGGCGTCCCCAAGCAGGACCCAGGCCCCATCCTCCCAGGCGGTCAGCTGATGCTCACGACCGACGTCGAGAACTACCCAGGCTTCCCTGAAGGCGTCTCGGGCCCCGAGATGATGGGCATGTTCCAGCAGCAGGCGGAGCGCTTCGACACCCGCGTTGTCGGCGAGGACATCGTCTCGTGCGACTTTTCATCGCACCCCTTCACGCTCAAAACCAGCACCGGCAACGAGGTGAAGGCCAACGCGGTCATCATCGCGACCGGCGCCACCGCCAACTGGCTGAACCAGGAAAACGAGCAGCGACTGGCCCGCAGTGGCGGCGGCGTCTCCGCCTGCGCCGTCTGCGATGGCGCCCTCCCCGCCTTCCGCGACCAACCCCTGGGCGTCGTCGGCGGCGGCGACACCGCGATGGAAGAAGCGCACTACCTCACCAAGTTCGCGTCGAAGGTGTACGTCATCCACCGCCGCGACGAGTTCCGCGCGAGCAAGATCATGGCCGAGCGCTTCATGAACGAGCCCAACTCGGAGGTCCTCTGGAACAAGACCGTCGTCGATGTGCTGGGCGATGACAAGATCACCGGCGTCGAGCTCGAGGACACCGTCACCGGCGAGCGCTCAACGATGGACCTCGCAGGCCTCTTCATCGCCATCGGCCACACGCCGACGACGAAGTTCCTCGATGGCTCAGGCATCGCGCTGGACGAGAACGGCTACATCGACCTGAAAACCAGGTCGAGCGCGACGAACATCGAGGGCGTCTTCGCCGCAGGCGATGTCGCCGACCACGCGTACCGCCAGGCGGTCACCGCCGCAGGGATGGGATGCCAGGCGGCGCTGGACGCCGAGCGCTGGCTCGCCGCCAAGGGCCTGTCGTAACAATCGCAGATTCAGTCCGCCTCGCGCATCTTGAAGAGGGGCATCGACTCATCGCCGTCGTGCTCCTGCAGCTTCAGGAGCACCGCGCGCTGCATCTTCTGCGCCGTCGCGAGCTCGTCGATGACCACCAGGTCCGCGCCCTGCCCCCGCGCGACGTTCGCGTACGAGCTGACCCCGGTCCGCAGCGCGATGAAGAGGTCCGCGTTGACCTTTCGCGCGATCGCGCAGGCCCGCATCGAGGCCGCCTCGTCGGGGATCGTCAGCACCAGCGCGTCGGCGCCCATCAGCCCCGCCGATTCCAGCACGCCGACGTTCGACAGATCGCCGTAGTAGATCCGCTTGCCGAGCCTCGACTGCGTGCGCACCGTCTCCGCGTTCATCTCGATGATCGAGTACGCGATCGCGTGCTTGTCGAGCTCCTCCGCAACGGCGCGGCCGACCGGCCCGAACCCGCCGATCACGACGCGCACTTCCGCGTGCTCGGACGCCGCGTCCTGCAGCCCATCGCCGCCGGAGCCGCTCCAGGGCGCGTTGGGGATGCCGCGGAGCCTCGTCGCCACCGCCCGACCAACCGACAGCATCGTCGGAGTGATGATGAGCGTCAGCACGACGACGGCAGTCACCGCGTTCAGCCAGGCGTCCGAGAGCAACCCCTGACCGTGCGCCGATTGGATCAGCAGGATGGAGAACTCCCCGCCCTGCGAGAGCCCGATCCCCACCGCGACCGAGACCGAGGCGCTCACGCCGAACAGCCACACCGCCAGCGAGATCCCGATGGATTTCAGCACGATGCACAGCAGCGTCGCCACGACCACCTGTGGCCACACCGGCGCCAGCGCCGCAGGGTCCACCGTCATCCCGATCGTCGTGAAGAAGACCGCGATGAAGAGGTCGCGCGCCGGCCCGATCTGCCCTGAAAGCTGGTGCCGGAAGGGGGTCGAGCAGAGCAGGAACCCTGCGAGGAAGGCGCCCAGTTCTTCCGGGAATCCCAGCATGTGCATCGCGACCGACGCCGCGATCGCGATCGCCACAGAAAGCACGATCAGCACCTC
>CAYGNN010000267.1:0-2881 GCA_964351165.1 uncultured Phycisphaeraceae bacterium | reverse complement strand
AGAACCCCAGAGCCGCTGGTGACACGCTGAACATCCTCACCCTCGACGGCGTCCGGGACAGGGCGCTCCGCGGCAACGGCGTCATTGACGCGTTCTCCGCTGTCAAACAAGCCGCCAACGACGCGGCGATCGCGCAACTCGCCGATCGCCTGGAAGCGCTCGACCAAGCACCAGAAGACCGACTGCTCGCGGAGCTGGCGCGGGGGATGTTCGCCGGCAACCTCTTCGACATGGGCGCGCCCCAGACCGCCGCGAGATTCCACGACGAGCCGCACCTGGGATTCGGCGTGCTGCTCGACGAGATCAAGCCGAGGCCCTGGCTCTTCGATGGTGTGGATCAGACGAGCCTGCACGGCCACCGCAAGGCGGTGATCTTCGTGGACAACGCAGGAGGCGATGTCGTCCTCGGCGTGCTCCCCCTGGCGCGAGCGCTGCTGCGGCACGGCTGCGAGATCATCCTTGCGGCGTCAGAAGAACCGGTGCTCAACGATGTGACAGCCGAGGAACTGCACGCCTTGCGCGCACGGGCGGCGGCGATCGACTCCACCTTCGCCGACCCCAAACTGCGCGTCAGGTCCACCGGGACGGACACGCCGCTGATTGATCTGACCGCGATCTGCCCCTCGCTGTGCGGCGAAGCGGAGGGCGCAGACCTGGTCATCCTGGTCGGGATGGGCCGCTCGCTGGAGAGCAACTGGCTGGCGCGGTTCGCGTGCGAATCGTGGCGGGTCTGCACGATCAAGGAGCCGGGGATCGCGAAGCGTCGGGGCGGGGAGCTGTACGATTGCGTCTTCCGGGTCGAGGCGGCTGGTGAACGCCGAGTCTGAGCGCAGCGATGGCTCGGGATAGCAACCCTCTCCCTCTGGGAGAGGGTGGTGAGCGCAGCGAGCCGGGAGAGGGGACGCGTGGAGCAAGCGTGCTGCGATGTCATTGCGACGAACATTCTTTCGGGAATGAACCTCTTCTGCCTCTGTTTGCAGCCGTTGCATTCGCCCCTCTCCCCGGCCCTCTCCCAGAGGGAGAGGGAGGAAGATACCCGAACCTTCGCTGCGCTCAGACTCGGCGTCCATCAGACACGTAGTCTGAGTTCGCGTATCGTTCCTATCCGATGCCCTCGACGCCCACTGCCATCACGCTGCTCTCTCCTATCGAGGATGTCCCCGGTGTCGGTCCGCGCCGGGGCGAGGCGTTCCGGCGACTCGGGATCCCCTCCGTCGCGCACCTGCTCTTCCACCTGCCCCACCGGCACGAGCGCGAGGAGGCAGAAGCGCCCATCAAGTCGCTCATCCCTGGCGCTGTCGTCACGGCGCGGGGCGAAGTGACAGCGACGGACATGATCCCTCGAGGGCGCAAGCCGAGGTTCCGAGTCGTGCTGGCCGACCACACAGGCAGGCTCGATTGCATCTGGTTCCATGGGGGGTACCTCCGCGACAAGATCCACCCAGGGATGCGGCTGCTCGTCCAGGGCAAAGCGAAACGCCACCCACGAGCGGGGCACAACGACAACGCGCTGCAGCTGATCAACCCCAAGTGGGAGGCGCTGCCGGAGACGGACGACCCGCCTGCGATCGCCGATGCTCGCCTGCGCCCTGTTTACCCAGCTTCTGAAGAACTCTCCTCGGTCGCGATCGAGAACGCGGTCGGCGCGATCCTCGAGCAGGCGCTGCCGCTCGTCGAGGACCACCTGCCCCCCCACTTCCGCAAAGAGCGGGAACTGCCGGAACTCGCCGAGGCGTACCGGATGATGCACAAGCCGGAGAACCCTGACGAGGTCGTGCGCGCACGACGGCGCCTGGCGTACGACGAGCTGCTGATGCTCCAGCTGGGCGTGCACATGCGCCGCGCGGAGCTGCGCTCGACGATGCACGCGCCGGCGCTGGAGTGGTCTGAGCAGATCGAGGAGCGCATCCTCGCCCGCATCCCCTTCACGCTGACGAATGGGCAGCGGCGCGTCATCGACGAGATCATCGCAGACTGCACGAAGCCAACGCCTGCCAACCGGCTGATCCAGGGCGACGTCGGCTCAGGAAAGACGGTCGTCGCGCTCTACGCGATGCTGATGGCGGTCGCGTCGAAGAAGCAGGCGGCGCTGCTTGCGCCGACGGAGCTGCTCGCAGAGCAGCACGCGCAGTCCATCTCCAAACTCCTGGATGGCTCGCAGGTCCGCATCGAGCTGCTGACCGGCTCGCTCACGCCAGCCGAGCGTTCCGCCGCGGCGCGACGGATCGAGAACGGCAAGGCGGACCTGATCATCGGCACGCACGCCGTTCTGACCGAGGGGACGACGTTCCACGATCTCGCGGTCGCGATCATCGACGAGCAGCACCGCTTCGGCGTCCGCCAGCGCGCGACACTCCGCGAGAAGGCGGGCGACGAGTTCTCGATGCCGCACACGCTGGTGATGACCGCGACGCCGATCCCGCGGACGCTCTCGCTGACGATCTTTGGCGATCTCGATGTCTCGACGATCCCCGACCTGCCGCCGGGCAGGAAACCGATCGTGACGAAAGCGCTGCCGGAGCGCGACGCGTCGGTGGCGTACGACGCGGTGCGCGCAAGGATCGACCGCGGCGAGCAGGGGTACGTCGTCGTCCCGGCGGTGGACGCGGAGGAACTCCGCAACGTGCGCACGACGATGGAGCGCCTCGAGCAGGGGCCGCTCGCTGGCAAACGCCTCGCGGCGGTCCACGGCCGATTGAAGCGCGTGACCCGCGACACGATCATGGCGCGCTTCCGCGCCGGCAAGATCGACGCGCTGATCGCAACGACAGTGATCGAGGTGGGCGTCGATGTCCCAAACGCGACGATCATGGTGATCGAGCACGCTGAGCGCTTCGGCCTCGCGCAGCTCCACCAGCTGCGCGGCAGGGTCGGTCGAGGC
>CAYGNN010000266.1:0-2893 GCA_964351165.1 uncultured Phycisphaeraceae bacterium | reverse complement strand
GAAGGATGCGTACTCGTTCCATATGAAAGCGGACGGCGATGGGGGGCTCACCGAAACGTACGAGAAGATGCGCACCGCATACACCAACATCTTCACGCGCTGCGGCCTCGATTTCTCCGTCGTCGAGGCGGAGGCCGGGCCGATCGGTGGCTCTGCATCGCACGAATTCATGGTCAACTGCGAGACTGGCGAGGACCTGATCCTCCGCTGCGAGGCGACCGGCTACGCGGCGAACGTCGAGAAATGCGAGATCGGCGAGCGGCCGCACAACTTCGATGGCGAGCCGGTGGGGGACCTGGAGGTTGTTGACACCCCCAACATGGCGAGCATCGAGGACGTCTCGAAGTTCATGAAGGTCAAGGCGCCCAACATGCTCAAGACGATCGTCTTCTCGATCGCCTCGGATGATGGCGGCTGGGTCGTTGCGGTGGTCCGCGGCGATCACGAGGTGAACGAGGGCAAGATCAAGGATGCAGTCGGCGCGCCGGTCGTCATGGCTGATGAAGCAGATGCTCGCGCCGCAGGGTTTGCGATCGGCTTCGTCAGTCCTTCCTCTGCGAAGAACATCGGCGCGACGCTGGTTGTTGATCCGGACGCCGCCTGGGGCATGGACGAGTCGAAGGGCAAGCCCTACTTCTGGGCGACGGGCGCCGACGAGAAGGACAAGCACGTCAAGAAGTTCAACTGGCGCCGAGAGCTGGGCGATTTCCTGGATTCGGAGAAGACGATCGTTGCAGACATCCGCAACGCGCGCGCCGGTGATCCCTCGCCCAAGCAGGAGGGCGCCACGCTCACTGAGGGCAAGGGCGTCGAGGTGGGGCACATCTTCCAGCTCGGCACGAAGTACTCCGAGGCGATGGGCTTCCACGTGCAGGACGAGTCCGGCGATCGCAACGCGGTCATCATGGGGTGCTACGGCATCGGTGTGAGCCGTACGCTCGCCGCGTGCGTCGAGATGTCGCACGACGACAACGGGATCGTGTGGCCGATGGCGCTGGCGCCGTACCACGTGCTGATCACAGTGATGAAGATCGACAGCGACGAGCAGATGGCGCACGCGGAGCGGATCGCCTGCGAGTTGTCCTGCGCCGGGTTCGACGTGCTGATCGACGACCGCGACGACAGGGCGGGATCGAAGTTCAAGGACGCCGACCTTGTGGGGATCCCTATCCGCCTCACGCTTGGCGACAAGGCCATCGAGCAGGGGGGCGTCGAGTTCAAGCTGCGGACCGATCCAGGCAAGGGCGAGATCGTCCCGATGGACGCGATCATCGCGAAATGCCGGGAGGCGGCTTCCGCGTAAGATCCCACGAGACGGAAACCCACCGAATGGAGGCCGCCATGCCAGCAGCCCTGCGTTATGTAAAGCTCAGTCTTGTCGCGATGCTCATGGTCCTGACCATCCAGAGCCCCGCTTCGGCCCAGTTCGATGATGGGATGGACTGGGAGGAGACGCCGTTCCAGGAAGCGATGCGGCTCGGCTCGTGGGCCCTCGATGAGTGGAAGCTCGAGGAGGCGGAAAAACAGTTCCGCAAGGCGCTGCGGTTGGCAGGAGAGGAGCCTGAGGAGCACCGGATCTACGCGCAGGCGTACACGAGGGTGTACCTGTCGAGGGTGCTCGACGCGATGCACCGGGAAGAGGAGGCGCTGGAGATCCACGAGCTGGCCAAGGATGTCATGCTGGCGCCCGACAGCCATCTGGACGACGAGGACCGCGCCGATTTCCTCCGCGAGCACGCCAACCTGCAGACGCAGCTGGGCCTCTGGGAGGACGCGGAAGACTCGATCGAACGGTCGTTCAAGCACGCGCAGGAGTGGTATGGGGAAGACGATCCCTGGGCGTTCTCGTACCAGATGCCCCTCGCTGCGATCTACATGCAGACGCAACGGCACGACGAGGCGCTGGATCTGCACCGCAAACTCATCGAGTCGTACGAGGAGAACTACGGCCGCCTGAACCCAGGCATCCTCAACGCGCTCAGCGCTGCGGCCTTCGATGCCTCGATGGCTGGCGATGACGAACTGGCGCTGGAGTGGTACGAGTGGATGCTGGAAATTGAGTCAAACCAGTACCATGAATCCGATCATCAGCTCTTTCCCAGGAGGCACCGGGTCGCTGATATGTCATCGCGCCTCGGAGAGTTCGAGCCTGCGTTCGACCAATTCGACAAGGTCATCGAGTCGCTCGAGACCGCGTTTGGTGATGACAGCACGATCCTCGCTGGTGTGTACGCATCGCTCGCCAACGTGCGGCTGACCGCTGGTGAGACGGAAGAAAGCCTGGAGGCGATCGACGAGGGGCTCGCGGTGCTGGGCGATGCGGAGAACGACCGCCGGCTCTGGATCGACCTGATGATGTACCGGGTGAACCTGCTGCGACTCCTGGATCGGGACGACGATGCGGCCGAGGCGCTGGACGAGCTGCGCACGACCATCGAAGACGACTAAGGAGCCTGCGAACGCATGACCGCGACGAACGAAACCATCCTGCTCGATGCGCAGTTCAACAAGAAGTCGATCCAGAAGTACTGGATGATCAGCGGCGTGATCCTGTCCGTCGTGACGATCGTCGGGATCCCGCTCATGCTGATCTGGATCCCGATCATGCTGTTCCTGTCAGGGCGCATCATCGACCGGATGCAGGCAACGCTAACGCCCACCAAGCTGATCATCCGCAAGGGGCTGCTCGTCCGTGTCGAGAAGGTGCTGCCGCTGGAGAAGATCACCGACCTGGGCCTGATGCAGGGGCCGATCATGCGGTCGCTGGAGCTGCACAGCATCACCGTCGAGACGGCCGGCCAGAGCAGCGCCGGGCAGTCGCTGGTCAGGCTGCTGGGGATCGATGACACCGAAGCCTTCCGCACGGCTGTCCTGAACCAGCGAGACGCGGTGG
>CAYGNN010000265.1:0-2897 GCA_964351165.1 uncultured Phycisphaeraceae bacterium | reverse complement strand
CAGATGTCGGTGCGTCGGTCCACCTTGCGCCCGCGCGCCTGCTCCGGGCTCATGTAGGCGGCGGTGCCCAGGATGACGCCGGGCACGGAGGGGGAGTGCTGGATGGCCGGCGATGTCAGCGTGGCGGCTTCGCTCATGCCCGTTGAGGAGTGCCCCTCGTCGGTGCGCGCCAGCCCGAAGTCGAGGACCTTCGCCTGCCCATCCGGGGTGACGATGATGTTGCCTGGTTTGAGGTCGCGGTGGATGACGCCGGCGTCGTGCGCCGCCTCGATGCCCTGGGCGATCTGGATCGCGATCTCGGTGGCTTCATCGACGGGGAGGGCGCCGCGGTCGAGGATCTCGGCGAGCGTGTCGCCCTCGACGTACTCGAGGATGAGGTAGCGGGCGCCGTCGTGTTCTTCGATGCCGTGGATGCCGGCGACGTTGGGGTGGTTGAGCTGCGCGAGGACCTTGGCTTCGCGCTGGAAGCGTTCGAGGCGCATGGGGTCCTGCGCGAGCTCGACGGGGAGCGACTTGATCGCGACGGCGCGGTCGAGCCGGGTGTCGCGGGCGAGGTAGACGACGCCCATGCCGCCGCGGCCGATCTCGCGGTCGACGTGGTAGGGGCCGAGTTGTTGGGGAGGGTCGGTCATTGAATAGCTCCTGGGATTCGCTGCGCTCATCCCAGGCGTGGGTGCGTTCTTATTGGTTGAGCAGGGATTGCCAGTTGGTGAGGATCGAGAGTGTGCCCGCGGTGTCGGCGGAGGAGGCGTTGATCGCGAAGCCGCGGCCGTTGCGTGTCATGTCGAAGTCCACGCTGATGTCGTAATAAGTCTGGAAGAGGGCCGAGCCGGAGCCGTGGATGAAATCGACGCCCTCGGTGCGGACGGGGACGGCGATCATGGAGTTGCTCGCCGAGATGTAGCAGAGTTCGCCGCCCATCGGGTTCCAGCGCGCCGCGCCACCGCCGGCGATGGAGACGCGCCACTTGGCGCTCTCAGGCGGGGTCGGGTTCCCTTGCTCGCGCTCGTCGTCCCATCCGGGTTGGAAGGGGACGACGAAGATCTCATATGTGCCGGTTTCGTTCGAGGTGTAGAGCAGCCACTTCCCGTCCGGGGAGACCTGGGCGTTGAACTGGTCGCCGTGACTACCGATGAGCAGCGTGCTCTCCAGGGTTTCCGTATCGAGGACGTAGAGATCGTTGGTGTTGTTGTTGACCCACGAACCGGAGCAGTAGACGAGATGCCGGCCGTCGTCGGTCCAATCATTGGGCCAAATGCCGTTGTCGTAGCCGTTGGGTGTTTCTATCAGCGTGATCGCGCTCCCGCCGTTGGCGCTGATCTTCGAGAGTGTGTTGGGGCTCCCGTTCCTGACGGTCCCGAGGTTGCCGAAGGCGAGCCATTGCCCGTCGGGCGACCACTGCGGCCGGAGCACGGGCCCGTCGAGGAATGTCAGGCGCCGGGGTGGCTCGCTGAGCCTGGACATCGAGCGGGCGCTGGATTCGAGCGGGTCTTCCTGATAAGGATCTTCACTGGCATTCGCCGTGAGCGCTGTGCCCCCGAGCGGGGCCCTGTAGAGCCAGACATCGAACGAATCCAGGTCGCTCGTCCCTTCGGGCTTGGCGCTGATTGCGATGGTCTCGCCGTCCGGAGAGAACGAGACCGTGTTCTGCGGCGTGTCGTCGGCGACGATAAAGACGACCCGCCCGTCGCGGGCGATGAGCTCGGTTCTCCGGGCCTCGCCGAGCGAAGAGGCGCTGCCGGCGGATCGGTCATCGGCGATGTTGGTGTCGCTCTCGTGATAGACGAGGGCGCCGCTGGCGCTGCTGCTGAACGCGGCGTTCCACGTGGAGAGATCGTTCGCAACCCCGGTGAGGATCGGCGTTGGGTTCCCGGTGAGTTCCCCGGTGGTTGTGTTGAACGTGGTCGCGGTGAGCACCTTGTTCCTGACGACGAGGAGCTGATCGCCGACGATCTCGGCGCTGTAGCGGGCGCGGGTGATCTCGATGTCCGGCTCGTTCGCGGGCGTGGCGAGGTAGAGGGCGCTCTCGTCGATCATGTCCTGGCCGTGGCTGACAGCGATGTAGATGAAGTTGTTCCCGTCCGGCGTGGGGCGGGGCCAGCGGTGGCTGGTGTGCCGGGGTTTGTTGAGCGTGGTGATCGGCGTTGATTCGCCGCCTTCGGATGCCACGCGGTGGATCGGGGATTGGAAGCTGGGCGTGAAGACGATCGTGCCGTCGGCGAGCCAGGCGCCGCCGCGGCCGCCGGGGGCGTCGCAGATCTTGCGGTTCGCGCGGGTCTGGGTGTCGTACGAGCGGAGTTCGCCATTGGCGAAGTAGCCGATGCTGCGGCCGTCCCAGGACCAGAAGGGGAAGATGGCGCCGTCGGCGCCGGGGACCGGTGTGGGGTCGTTGGCGCCGATGCTGCGGATGTAGAGCTGCTGGAGCTCTCCCGGCTTCTTGGCGACGAAGGCGAGGCGCGCGCCGTCGCGCGAGATGACGGCGGGGCCCGCGAGGTCGCCAACGAAGACGATGTCCACGTCGTCAGGCGGCAGGATGGAGGCCTGGACCGCCAGCGGTGGTGTCGGCTTTGGGGTCGTCAGCAGGATCGCGCCAGCGCCGATCGCGGCGAAGAGCAGCGCGACAACAATGAGCAGCAGCGGGCTCGCGCCCTTGCCCTGTCTGGGCGCGTCGCTGTCCACGCTTGGTGATTCGTGCGCGGCTCGTTCGATCTCCAGGCGCGCATCGCCGATGTCGCGGAGGCGTTTGTTCTTGTCACGCTCGAGGCAGCGGTCGAGCACGCGGTGGATCGCTCGCGGGGTGTCCGGCGGGAGGAGCGCGCGGTCGGGGTCCTTGTGGAGGATGGCGCCGATGGAGTCGCTGACCGTTTCGCCGTGGAAGGGCGAGGCGTTGGTGAGCA
>CAYGNN010000264.1:156-2905 GCA_964351165.1 uncultured Phycisphaeraceae bacterium | reverse complement strand
GCTTCCAGATCCCGCTTCGCGCTGGGGTCCGCGTTCTCCTGGATCGTCAGGCTCGCCGACGTGTGCTGGATGAAGAGCGTGCAGAGCCCCGACGCCGCCGCGTTCCCGCCCGCTGACGTGTCCCGATCCAGCAGCGCGCGCACCGCGCTTTGCACGTCATGCGTGATCTCGTGCAGCCCCTGCCCCGGTGTACGAACCGTGAGTGTGTCGTGCATCGCCGCTCATTCTCCTCCGTGTGATACACGCAGATCCGGCTGTGCCGGATGCGCCGATCGCGCCGGTCGGGCGCCGATTTTCCGCGTGACCCGCGTCATCGAGAGCGCACAATACAAGGGAGATGCGACAACGCCGAACCACCCAGAACGAGCCGCAATCCCCGCTCACGCGGCGCCAACTCCGGAATTTTTCGGACGCCGCCAAGGTCGCTGCCCTGGCCTCGGTTGTCATGCTCGCCGCCGGCTGCGGGAATCACCCCAGAATCGGCGGCCCAGGCTCCCCCCTGGGAGTGGCCCGGATCGATGCCGTCCTCCCGCCCAACCAGCCGGATCCGGGAGCCCGCCGCCACTTCGAGCAACCGGAATACTCGCGCCGCGACCGAGACCTCGGCCTGCGACGCTGAGAGGCGGGACACGTCATCGCTATCGACGACGTGTCCCCGTCTGCGCGACGTAAACCCTTCAAGGATCTTGACCAACGATCATCGGATCGTGATACTGGTCGTTGCTGGCGGCGCC
The DNA here is from genome assembly GCA_964351165.1 of uncultured Phycisphaeraceae bacterium. Taxonomy (GTDB): domain Bacteria; phylum Planctomycetota; class Phycisphaerae; order Phycisphaerales; family UBA1924; genus JACKHE01. The sequence goes on along the minus strand of CAYGNN010000264.1, from coordinate 2,171 downwards.
GTTCCGATGCGATTTTTTCGGTCGCACGGACTCGGCTCCGGTCCTTCGGTGGGGTGGCCCCAGGGACCGGTTCCGGGAAAGGGCCTGACTCCGCCGACAGCAAAGGGGCGCAGCGGCACATGTCCACGATCACCAAGAAAGACCTCATCGACCGGATCGCAGATCAAACCGATCAGAAGCGAACCGTCGTGAAACAAACGATTCAATCCTTCCTCGACTCCATCATCGACGAGCTCTCCGAAGGCAACCGCCTCGAGTTCCGCGACTTCGGCGTCTTCGAAGTGAAGGAACGCGCGCCCCGAACCGCGCAGAACCCCAAGACGCTCGAACGCGTCTACGTCCCAGCCAAGAAGACCGTCAAGTTCAAGGTCGGCCGCCTCATGCAGGTCCGCGTCGATGGCAAGGACGACAAGAACGACAACAATCCCGCGACCACAGAGATCAAGCCAGAGATCAAGGTCGTCGGGCGCATCAGCGCCGATGGCGCCACCACCGCGGACGGCCGCGTCGTTCGGTAAGCGTCACCTCCCCCCAGGTGTCCCACATGAAGATGCAGCGACAAGGCGAAACGCATGTGGCGTGACCGTCTCAACGATCGCCTGCGCCAGCAGCGCGAGCAGGGCCTCTTCCGCGCCCCGCGCCCCATCCCCGATCACCTGATCGATCTCACGTCCAACGACTACCTCAACCTCCGCAGGCATCCCGCCCTCATCGAGGCGGTCCGCGCCGCCGCAGCAGGACAAGGCGTCGGCGCCGGCGCTTCCCGCCTCGCCGGTGGCACGCACGCCATCCACCAGCGCGTCGAAGAGCGCTTCGCCCAATTCAAGGGCGCCGACCGCGCGATCCTGACGCAAACCGGATACCACGCCAACCTCGCCGTGCTGACCGCGCTCCCCAGCGCCGGCGACCTGATCCTCGCCGACAAGCGATCCCACGCCAGCATCATCGATGGCGCCCGCCTGGCAACCGCCATGCACGCCGTCACGTTCCGCACCTTCGCGCACAACGACGCCAACCGCGCGCACGAACTCGCCAGCAGGCACCTCGCCCAGTCCCCCGAATCCACCGTCTGGATCGTCACCGACAGCGTCTTCTCCATGGATGGGGATACCGCCGACCTCCCCGCCCTCGCCCAGGTCCGCGACAACCTGAACGGCCGCGCCTGCCTCATCACCGACGAGGCCCACGCGACAGGCATCCTTGGCGCCAACGGCGCAGGCCTCGACGCCCAGCAAGGCCATATCGCAGACATCGTCGTCTCCACCGCCAGCAAAGCCCTCGGCGCCCAGGGCGGCATCATCACCGCAGACCAGACCGTCGCCGAGACCATCAACAACTTCGCCAGAAGCCACATCTACACCACCGCCATCGCGCCAGCGCAGGCCGCCGCGATCGACGCCGCCCTCGACATCATCGAGCGGGAACCCCAACGCCGCGAGCGCCTGACGCAGATCACCCGCAGCGTGCGCAACCAACTCGCAGAACAAGGCTGGCCTGTCGCGCCCTCCGACACCGACCCGACCCCTATCATCCCGCTCATCACGAACGAGTCCGAAGCCGCCATCGAACTCGCGCGCCACCTCGAAGACCACGGCTTCGCCGCCCCCGCCATCCGCCCCCCAACCGTCGCCCCCGGAAGTGCAAGAGTCCGCATCTCCCTCCACGCCGGCCTGACAGACGACGAGATCGACCGGCTGATCAAGGCGACACAGCGATGATGGGTGTGCTGTTCTATGGAATGAAGTTGCTCGGGATTCTCTCCGCAACGGTGCTCCTGCTCCGCCTGCTGATCCCGGTCAAGCTCCAGCGCCGCACCTGCCCCAGGTGCACGTACGACATGACCGGCATCGAGACCCGCACCTGCCCGGAGTGCGGCAAGCAGTCCCGAAACGAAACCAAGCTTTGGCGCAAGCCGGTCCGCAAACGACACCTCGCACTGCTGCTGGCGCTGTTTGCGATGACTTACGCAGGCTACACCGGTGAACGGGTCCTGAATCACAACTGGACCGCCGGCG
>CAYGNN010000264.1:0-146 GCA_964351165.1 uncultured Phycisphaeraceae bacterium | reverse complement strand
CTGGGGCTGAAGTGGTGCGGGCTCCTGCTCGGAGTAGCGCTCCTGCTCCGCCTGCTGATCCCGGTCAAGCTCCAGCGCCGCACCTGCCGCCGCTGCGCGTACGACATGACCGGCATCGAGACCCGCACCTGCCCGGAGTGCGGCAA
>CAYGNN010000263.1:0-2908 GCA_964351165.1 uncultured Phycisphaeraceae bacterium | reverse complement strand
GAGCCGAGGATCTGGCCTGCTGGGCCGAGGTCTGTCGTCGTCACGGTGACGCAGGCGGCCGGGGTGAATTCGACCTCGTAGCCGGTCTCGTCGATCTGCAGGAACGTGATGTACGACTCGTCGAAGGAGATCTCCATGATCTCGATCGCGCTGGCCGCGCTGATGGCGAAGGCGACATCGACCGAGACGTTGGTCCCCATGGTGTTGCCGGCGAAGAGGCGCGAAGTGTTGCGGTCGGCGAGGGCCGTGCTCTTGATCCTGATCGAAGAGATCATTGGAGAGCTCGAGCCTCCGCCGGCGCCCGGGCCAGGGATGAAGACAGTCGATGTCGAGATCTCGGCGGAATCGATCTCGATGTAATCGGTGTACGCCATCTCCGTCGAGGTGCCGACGAGGGTGTCCGCCCTGAAGTACACCTCGAAGTTGGATTCGCCTCTCGGGATGAGGGAGGCGAAGCCCTCGTTGGTGTTGGCGTTGATGTCGATGGTCGCGCCGTCCACGACGGTGGTGATCTGACCGATCGAGGCGCCGCCGGTTCCGATGTTGATGTTGTTGATGTCGTTCTGGAGGTCGGCGAGCGAGGGGCCGGTGGGGCTGACGGGGCCGGGGGGCGGGTTGAGATCGCCGGCGGTGGCGGTGATCGCGGCGATCAGGCTGAGCGTGACGATGGAGCAAGCGGCGGTGGTGGTGCGGGATCGGTTCATGGTCGTTGTCCTTGTCTTGGGAATTCGGTTCTGTGTCGCAGCTCACCGGAGCCGGGTCATCGGATTGGAAGGGAGCAGGCTACCCGGCAATGTCGGCGATTTGTGCGTGTGAATTTGTGATCGGGGTCTGAATCCGGGACATGCCGAGGCGGTGGGAACCGCGCTCCTGGGCGGGGCGTAAGACTGTGCTGATCGAGGTTTGTTCGGCGTCGTTGGGGCGTTCCCGGGGTTGCTCGGGGGTCTGGCGGCCCTTACCGTTGGACGTTCGGCTCGGGCCGCTCTCTGGGGCTCTTGGCCGGCTGGTTGGTGGACCACACGAAAGATGACGCCGGCGCCCCTGCTGGGGCGGCCGTGCTTTGGAGAACGCAGCGATGGGCAAGATGTTTTACACCTTGGAAGAGGCCGCCTCGAAGCTCGGCAAGAGCGAAGCCGAGGTGCAGGCGATGGTCTCGAGCGGTCAGCTCCAGGAGTTCCGCGACCGCGACGCGCTGATGTTCAAGGTGGACCAGGTGGACCTGCTCTCCGACGAGGGGATCGACGAGGACATCGATCTGGGGCACAACCCCAGCGAGATGTCGAGCATGATCCCGCTCGCGGATTCGTTCGCCGGTGACGGCGGCGCCGGCGGCAGTGTCCTTCCGCTCGCTGATGATTCCGGCGAGATCGGCGGGCTCGGTGATGACGACTCGGCGCCCGACTTCGGCGGCGACGACAACGACGACAGCATGAGCGACCTGCTCGGCGCCAGCGCGAGCGCCGGTGGCCTCGGCGGTGGCGGCGGTCTGCTCGGCGAGAGCGAAGAGCTCAGCCTCGACAGCGGCATCGACGACATGCTCGAGGGCTCGTCCCTGATGAGCGCGAGCGACCAGAGCAAGACCGGCGTGAGCATCTTCGACGCCGACGAGCTCGATCAGGCGGACCCCTCCGCGGTGACGCAGATGTCCGACGACGGCGGGCTGGATGACCTGAACCTCGATCCGATCGGTTCCGGCTCGGGCCTCATGGACCTGACGCGCGAGAGCGATGACACGTCGCTGGGCGCGGAGTTCCTCGAAGAGGTGTACCCCGGCGACGAGGGCGGCGAGAGCGCCGCGGCCGCTTCGGTTGGCGGCGAGACCGGCGCTGGCGGCGGCGGGATGTTCGGCGGCGAGGAAGAGATGGCGGTCGCCGGCGCTCCTTCGCTGCAACTCAGCGGCACGGTCATCACGGCGGAGCCCTACGACGGCGGCGGCAGCGGGCTGGCCGCGGGCCTGAGCATCGGCGCGATCCTCGCGCTGGGCCTCGGTCTGACGGCGGTCATCTTCGGCATGATGGGCGTCGGCGATGGCGGCGTGCTGACCATCGTGACGGACAACTTCATCCCGGTGGTCGGCGGTCTCGCCGGCGCGACGCTGCTCTTCGGCATCATCGGCTGGGTGCTCGGCCGCCGGGGCTGAGTGACACAACTCGATTCATGAAACAACTGCCCACCGTCTTGATGACGGTGGGTTTTTCTAGCGCGCTGGTCACATTTGATCCTGGGATTCGCTGCGCTCATCCCAGTCGTTGGGGAGGGCGTGCGTCAGTAGATCGCGTCGAGTGCGCCGACTGCGCCGAGGATCAGGCTGACGATGCCGTTGATCGTGAAGAAGGCCATCGGTAATCCGGCGAGGCCGCGCTTGATCAGGATCGCGTGCTCTGCGATGAGCAGGAGCGCGACGAGCGCGATGGCTGCGTAGAAGGGCGCGCTCAGGCGGTTGTCTGTCATCGCGGCGGTGATGAGGAACGCGATGGCGATAACGTGCAGCGCCCGGCTGGCCCAGGCAGCGCCGTTGGCGCCTAGCGCTGCGGGGATGGCGTGGAGTTTGGATTCGCGGTCGAAGTCCAGATCCTGCAGCGCGTAGAGGACGTCGAAGCCGGCGACCCAGCAGAGGACCATCCCGGCGAGGAACCAGATGGATGGGTGAGCGCCGAGGGCGGCGGGATCAATCGCGACGGCCGCGGCTAGGGGACTGGCGGCGAGGGCGCCCCCCAGGAAGACGTGGCAGAGCGCGGTGAAGCGTTTGGTGTAGGAGTAGAAGGCGATCCAGAGCAGCGTCGGGATGGCGAGCAGCAGCGGCCAGGGGTTGTCGAAGAAGATCAGGAAGCCGGCGCAGGCGAGGGCGAAGGTTGCGGCGCTGGCGAGTGCGGTGGTGACCGCGGCGCGGAGCGAGAGGGCGCCGCTG
>CAYGNN010000262.1:1604-2916 GCA_964351165.1 uncultured Phycisphaeraceae bacterium | reverse complement strand
TCTGATCTCATTGATGCTGTTGAACGCGCCGATCCCTTTGATCTGGAAAGCGGAGTTGATCTCGTTCCTGGCGCCAGCACCGTTTCTGAGGAACGGATCGCACGAAAAAGAAGATTGATCTCGCGGCGATACGAGCGGAGATTGACGGTGCATTCCCGGTGGATTCTGACGTGTCCCGAGATTCCGCAGATTCTGCGCTTGCTTTCGTTGGGGCCTTGTAGTACGTTGTTTTCAGCGTCCGGCGCTCTTGCACAGGGTCGTCGCGACGAAGGAATTGGAGAGAGCCGGCGAGTGAACACGGCTTGCACTGCGCGCGTTCTGGCTGAACGCACCGCTGTGTTTGCGTGCAGACCTCGGCGGCTGGACGGAGTCAGAGAGATCGCCTGACGCTTGCACGGCGCTCGGAGCGGCAATCAATCTGCACGACAACTGATGTGTCATCCCCGAGTGATCGGCGGTGACGTGTTTGCGTCATCGGGCGCTGCGCACTGGGGCGTTTTCTGTCTGCACGGCCAATCGGCCAGGTCAGACGGGTAAGAGGGAACCGCACCCCACCTTTGTTCTTGCAACACCCGATCGGCGCTTGCCGCCTGCGGATCTGAGGTTCGCGGGCGGTTTTTTTATGCGCGTGGCAAACGTACGCCGGGCGTCCATGCCTGGATTCAAGCCGAGCAGGGACACGCCCCGCCGATCGCCTCAGGTTTTTCGTTGAGCCTTGCCCGGTGCGCTGCAACGGCGCCGGAACAAGGCCGCACTGCCTTCGTGGGGGGTTCGATGCGCAACGTGTCCTGCGGTTCCCTGCAGGCGCGGATTTATCCCAGCGCCTGCTTGACGCTCCACCCGATCACGCCGGCGTAGATGGCCAGCAGCACGACGCCCTCGAGCCTGCTGATGTGCCGGTCGGTGGTGTGGCCCATCGGGATGAGCAGGACGCTCAGCAGCGCCATCGCGCCCAGGCTGATCGCGGCTCCCTCCGGCATCGGGACCGGCGCAACGATGCTGGTGGCGCCCATCACGAGCAGGATGTTGAAGATGTTCGAGCCGACGACGTTGCCCACCGCGAGGTCGGTGTGCCCCTGCCGGACGGCCATCAGCGAGGCGACGAGCTCCGGGAGGCTCGTCGCGACGGCGACGATGGTGAGGCCGATGATCTCGTCGGAGAGGCCCATCGACTTTGCGATGCCTGTCGCGCCGACCTCGGAGAGCTTGCCGCCGCCGATGAGCAGGACGAGGCCGAGGATGGTGAGGATCCAGCCGACCGTCATCGAGCGTTCTTTCGCTTCCGTTGTGACGGCGGTGGCGTCGTCGATGC
>CAYGNN010000262.1:0-1594 GCA_964351165.1 uncultured Phycisphaeraceae bacterium | reverse complement strand
TTCTGCTCGAGCTTCTCGGCTTCGGGGGTCTCCGCAACGGCGGTGGCGTCGTCGAAGAACTCGTTGGTGGGGGCGCCCTCGGAGCGTTTGGCGGCGCGGATCATGGTGTACATGAAGAGCGCGAAGCCGGCGAGGAGGATGGCGCCATCGGTGCGCGCGACGGCGAGCGTGTGGCCGCCATCGCCGAAGCCTGCGTGCGGCGGGACGAGGATCAGAGCGATGAGCAGCGCGGTGACGCCGACCATGATTGGCATCTCGCGCTGGACGAGGCGCGCGTTGACGGTCATCGGTTTGACGATGGCGCACAGGCCAAGGATCAACCCCACGTTGGCGATGTTGGAGCCGACGATGTTGCCGAAGCTCAGGCCTGTGTTGCCGCTGATCGCAGCGGCGATGTTGAGCGCGAGTTCTGGCGCGGAGGTGCCGAAGGCAACGACGGTGAGTCCAACGATGAGCGGCGCGACGCCGAGGCGCGTGGCGAGCGTGACGGCGCCCTTGACGAGAGAATCACCGCCGAGGACAAGGATGCCGACGCCGAAGGCGAAGAGCACGAGATGCAGGATCCATTCAGGCATAGCGGGTTGTGATCAGACGCTCGGCTCGGCAGCAGGGGCGAGGTCGTCGCGGTAGCGCCGGCGGATCGGGCTCGCGACGTCCTTGATGAAGGCGTCCACCTGCCTGGGCGCGAGGCCGACGTAGCGCACCGGGTCGAGCAGGTCGTCGAGATCGACGCCCTCCATCAGCGGCTCGGTGCGCAGGCGGTCGATGAGGTCGTTGGGCAACCCTTCGTTCTTCACGCGGTTCGCTGCGGCCTGGCTGTGCACTCGGATGGCCTCGTGGACGTCCTGCCGGTCGCGGCCGAGTTTGACCGCGGCCATCATGCAGTTCTCGGTGGCGAGGAAAGGCAGCTCCGCCATGAGGTTCGCGCGGACGGTCGCGGTGTGGACGTCGAATCCGCTGGCGACGTTGTGCATGAGGTCCAGCGCGCCGTCGAGCGCCAGGAAGGACTCCGGGAGCGACAGGCGCCGGTTGGCGGAGTCGTCGAGCGTGCGCTCGAGCCACTGCGTCGCGGCGGTGTCGTAAGCGTTGTGCGTCAGCGACATGACGAAGCGGCACAGGCCGGTGGCGCGCTCGCAGCGCATCGGGTTGCGCTTGTAGGGCATCGCGGACGAGCCGATCTGCGCATCGGCGAATGGCTCGTCCAGCTCTTTGCGGTTGGCCATCAGGCGCACGTCGTTGCAGAGCTTGTGCACCACCGCGGCCACCGATGCGAGATCGGCCAGGACGAACGAATCGACCACGCGGGGGTACGTCTGCCCGGTCAGCGCGAAGCGCTTGTTCGCGTCGAAGCCGAGCTTGCTGACGACGAGCTCGTCGAGGCGTTCGACCTTGGTGGCGTCGCCCTCGAAGAGTTCGAGGAAGGAGGCCTGCGTGCCGGTGGCGCCCTTGACGCCTCGGAGGCGGATGGAATCGCGGGTGTGCTCGATGCGTTCGAGCGTGAGCGCGAGGTCGTAGGCCCAGTTGGCGGCGCGCTTGCCGAGCGTGGTGGGCTGCGCCGGCTGGTAGTGCGTGAAGGCGAGCGTTGGCAGGTCGC
>CAYGNN010000261.1:0-2917 GCA_964351165.1 uncultured Phycisphaeraceae bacterium | reverse complement strand
ACGAAGACCAGCGTGGCGACGATGAGCAGTGCGAGCGCGTAGAGCATTCGTATTCAGGATTCGATCCGGTTGCGGTCAGGCGCCGTTGGACGCCGCGTTGTCATCGACGATCTGCACGCCTGCGATCGCGGTCGCGAGATCCGGCGCGAAGGAGAAGACCTTGTCCAGCCCGGTGATCATCAGCGTGGACCAGACGTGGTCCGACACCGAGCACAGCGTCAGCGTCCGCTGCTTCTCCTGGAGCGCCCGCCGCAGCTTGAGGATCTGCGCGATGTTCGACGAGTTCACGTAGCTCACCTGCGAGAAATCCAGCACGACGCTCGCCGCCGCCTCCGACTTCTCCAGGCGCTCGTTGATCGTCGACAGCTCATCCGAGAGCGCCGGCTCGTCCGCGAGGTTCGCGATGACAATATTGTCCGACCAGTCGATCGCCATCAGGCTTCGCTCCAACCCAGGGCCAGTGAGCGGACGGCGCCACAACCGCCGCCACAACCGCTATAGAACCCCGATCTTACTGGATCAGAGGCGCCGGTGGGTGTCCAAAGTGCGCCCGAATCAGGACTCGTCGGATCCGCCCTGCCCATCGGCATCATCGCCGTTGCCGTCATCGACAACCCGCGCCGTGGCGATCAGGCGATCGTTGTCCTTGAGGTTGATCACCCGCACGCCCTGCGTCGCCCGGCCGATCGAGGAGATCGAGCTGACAGGGCTCCGCACCAGCAGGCCGCCCTGCGTGATGAGCATGATGTCCTCGCCCTCGCGCACCGCCTTGACGCTCACGACCTCGCCGTTGCGCTCCGTCGTGCGGATGTCGATCCGGCCCTTGCCGCCCCGGCCCTGCGGCCGGTACGTCGGGCCATCGACGCCCTCCGACTGCACGAGGTACTCGTCCACGCTCGTGCGCTTGCCGTACCCATTGGCGGTGCAGGTGAGCAGGTCCGCGATCGGCTCGATCGAATGCTGGTTCTCGTCCTCGTCAGGGGGCGTCATCTCGACCTTCACCAGGCCGACGACGCTGTCGCCATCGCCCAGGGAAATCCCCTTCACGCCCGCCGCGACACGGCCCATGGGGCGCGCGTCCGATTCCTTGAACCGGATCGCCATCCCGCTCGCAGCGCCGAGGATCAGGTGGTCGTACCCGGTCGTCCATGTCACACCGACCAGCTCGTCGCCCTCGTTCAGGCGGATCGCGTTGAGCCCGCCCTTGTGCACGTTCTGGTAGAGCGACAGCGGCGTCCGCTTGACGAGCCCCTGCGCCGTCGCGAAGACGAGGAAGTTCTCGCCCTTCTCGAAGTCCTTGATCGGCATGAACTCGACGGCCTTCTCGCCCTCTTTCAATCCGACCACGTTGATGATTGCCCTGCCCCTGCTCGTCCTGCTGAGCCTCGGGATCTCGTGCACACGCACCTTGAAGACGCGACCCTGGTCCGTGAAGATCAGCAGGTCCGCGTGCGTCGAGGCGACGAAGATATGCTCGATGAAGTCCTCGTCCTTTGAGTCGGACGCCTTGATCCCGCGCCCGCCGCGGCCCTGCGCGCGGTACGTGTCCAGCGGGACCCGCTTGATGTACCCCTCGTGGGAGATGGTGATCGCCATCTCCTCTTCCTTGATGAGGTGCTCGAGGTCGATGTCCGCCTCGCCCTCTTCGATCGTCGTCAGGCGAGGGCGGTCGTACTTCGCCTTCATCTCGGCGCAGTCCGCCTTGATCATGTCCAGCACGATCTGCCGGTCCGCCAGGATCGACTCGTAGTGCTCGATCTCGCCCGCGACCTCGGCGTACTCGCCGACCAGACGCTCGATCTCGAGACCGACGAGCTGGATGAGCCGCATCGCGCCGATCGCCTCCGCCTGGGTGCGCGACAGCGCCACGCCCTCGGCCGCCTCGCGGACGCGGTTCATGATCCGGTCCGGCAGGTTGTGCGTCGCCGCGGTCGCGTCCGCGATCCGGAATCGGCGGTCCATCAGGTTGTTGATCGCCTCCTCGCGCGTCGAAGCGGCGCGGATCAGCTTGATCACCTCGTCGATGTCCGTTACCGCGTAGATCAGACCCTCCAACACGTGCGCACGCTTCTGCGCATCACGCAGCAACCTCCGCGTGCGCCGTTCGATCACGTCGATCCGGTGCTCGACGTACAGCTCGATGAGCTGCTTGAGCGTCAGCGTCCGAGGCTGGCGGTTCACCAGCGCGATGTTCATGATCGAGAACGTCTGCTGCAGCGGCGTGAACTGGTAGAGCTGATTCTCGACAACGTCAGGGTCAGCACCGCGCTTGAGCTCGACGACGATCCGCGTCCGCGCGTTCCTGCCGGACTCGTTCCGCACGTCCGCGATGTCCTTGATCCGCTCGTCCTTGACCGCGCCGACGATCTTGTCGAGCAGCACCGACTGGACGAGCTGGTAGGGGATCTCGTCGATGACGATCTGCTGCTTGTTCGCGCCGCAGGGCTCGACGTGCACCTTGCCGCGCACCGTCACCTTGCCGCGCCCGCTGTTGTAGCCGTTGACGATGCCCGAACGCCCGCGGATCGCGCCACCGGTGGGGAAGTCCGGCCCCTTGACGATCTCGAGCAGCTCCATCAGCTCCATCGCAGGGTTCTCGATGATCGCGACGATCGCGTCGAAGATCTCACCAGGGTTGTGGGGGGGCAGGCTCGTCGCCATGCCCACCGCAATGCCCACGCCGCCATTGATCAGCAGGTTCGGGAACCGACCGGGGAGCACCTTGGGCTCGAGCAGCCGGTCGTCGTAGTTGGGCTGGAAATCAACCGTGTCCAGCTTGATGTCATCAAGCATGTCCACCGCGGCGTGCGTCAGGCGCGCTTCGGTGTACCGCATCGCCGCAGGGGGGTCGCCGTCGATCGAGCCGAAGTTGCCCTGCGGATCGATCAAAGGGACGGACATCCGCCACGGCTGCGAC
>CAYGNN010000260.1:0-2925 GCA_964351165.1 uncultured Phycisphaeraceae bacterium | reverse complement strand
TACCGCGTCCTCATCGACCGCCTCTGGCCGCGGGGGATGACGAAGGAAGCCGCGCAGATCGACCGCTGGGCCAAGGCGATCGCCCCCTCCAACGAGCTCCGAAAGTGGTACGGCCACGACCCGGACAAGTACGACGAGTTCCGCAGGAAGTACCTGAAGGAACTGAAGGACCAGCAGGAGGGCATCGATGCGCTGCTGCAGGACTGGAAAGAGAGCCGCAAGAAGACGCTGACCCTGCTGACGTCAACAAAGGAAACAGACCTCAGCCACGCGACGGTGCTGACGCCGGTGCTCGAATCGCAGGGTTGAATCGCAGACACCCGCTTCCGGTTAGCGCTGCTCGTACTCCCGCCTTAGCAGCCCCATGCTCACCGAATCGCGGCGCCTCCCGCCTCGGATGTAGTGCTCCCTCTGCATCCCCTCGCGCACGAACCCACACTTTTCCAGCACGCGGCCCGACGCCGGGTTGTCGCCGTACCACGCCGCGGTCAGCTTGTGGATGTCGAAGGCGCCGAACGCGTACGCCACCACCGCCGCGCACGCCTCGCTTGCGTACCCCTGCCCCCAGTACTCGCGGCCGAAGAGGTAGCCAATGTCCCCCCGCTCGTGCTCAGTGGTCAGCACGACGCCCATCGTCCCGATCAGCGTTCCTGTCTCGCGCAGGCGCACGCCGAAGCAGAACTCCGTCCCAGATTCGATCCCCTGCCGGACGCGCTCGATGAACGCCTCTGCATCCGATCGCTCATAAGGGAAGGGCAGCGTCGAGGTGTTGTCGGAGACCTCCTGATCGCTCGTGACCGCGCAGATCGCGTCCTCATCGCCAGGCGCGATCACGCGCAGGGTCAGGCGCTCCGTCTCGATGGTCGGGGCCTCGATCGCCATCGCCTACGCGCCGGCCTGCTGCGCCTGCCATTGGTCGCGCGTGATGCCGTAGATGTAGTCATCGAAGAAGACGCCCCACTTGAGGAACGAGTCTTTCAGGCGCCCCTCTCGGGTCATCCCGATCTTCTCCATGATGCGCGCCGACGCAGGGTGCGTCGTGACGCACCGGCCTTCGATGCGCCGAAGCCCCAGCGTCTCGAACGAGAACCGCAGCGCCGCAGCGGCTGCCTCGCTCGCATACCCCTTGCCCCAGTAGGGCTCGCCCAGCAGGTACCCGATCTCCGCCGCGAAGCGTTCCTCGTTGAGGTGCAGCGAGACATCGCCGATGAGCACGCCTGTCTCGCGGACGACCAGACCGAAGCAGTACCAGGTCCCCTTCTCCGTCCCCTCCGCGACCTTGCGGACGAAACGGATCTCCTCGTCTTCAGGGTAAGGGTGCGCCACGCTGCCGGACGTCGCAGCGACCGCCTGGTTGTCGCAGATCGCGCGCAGCTGCGGCCCATCGTCGAGGGTCAGCCAGCGCATGTCGAGCCGTTCCGTCTGCAGGATCGGCCCGGCGACCATCCCGATCGCCGGCGATTCACCGCCCTGCGCGATGCGTTGGTTGTCTTGCACGTCAGCCAAGGGTGCTCCTCCCATCTGTTGCACCGGCATAGTAATCCACGAACCAACCAACGCAACGGCTCACCCGATCGGCCATTCCCCCACCGACTCGATCTCCGCAGGACCCTGCTGCCAGCACATCCCCGATTCGTCGATCTCGATCGTCAGGTCACCACCTGGAAGCGAAACGACCACCGACCGATCGACCAGCCCCACATGGTGCAGCGCCGCGACCGTCGCCGCGGCGCCTGTGCCGCACGCCGCAGTCGCGCCGGCGCCGCGTTCCCAGGTCTGGAGTGTGATCGCTTCCCGGCTGGTGATCTGCGCGAACTGCGCGTTGATGCGCGCCGGGAAGGACTCGTGCTGCTCGATCGACCTGCCGCGCGATTCGAGCGCCGCAGCAGTCAGCTGCGCCTCGACCAGCACAATCGCGTGAGGATTCCCGACCGAAACGAGGTACGACCACTCCGGATCATCTGGATGCCCAACCGCGCCGACCGCAGCAGCGCCGTGCGCCGCCCGCCCAAGCGTCGTGCGCACAATCCCCGGCGCGCCCTGATCGATCCGCAAGGTCTGCATTCCTGCCCCAGTCTCGATGACAAACCCCTGCGATCCCCCCACCCGCGCGCGCCCCTGCTGCGCCAGCAGCAGCCCCACGGCGCGGAGACCGTTGCCGCACATCTCGCTGGATGATCCATCGGCGTTGATGATGCGCATGGACGCGACCGTCACGCAATCCGCCTTCGACTCGCCAGGGCCGACCACGAGGATGCCGTCCACGCCGGCGCTGCCGCAGACCTCGACCGCCAGCGAGGACCACTGCGCCTTGGTCCAATCCAGCGCATCGCCCTGCTCGAAGATGCAGAAGGTGTTGCCGAGCCCATTGACCCTGGTGTACCGCATCGGCGCCTCCGTTACCTGATCGCGTTCTGGATCAGCATCGTGACCGCGCCCAGCGTGCCCATCGCGACGAACCCCACCATGACCGCGATCTTCACCTTCCTGCAGATCCGGTCGATCGGCAGCGCATCGACCGGCTGGTTGATGAGGATGCCGATCGCGTGCTGCCTGCCTGCGATCGATCCGTGCCGCCACGTCCACCGGCGCCTGGGGATGTGGTTGAGCGACGCGACCGAGGCCAGCGCCCCGGCCATCGCGTCCGCGGCGTCCGGCTGGAAGATCAGACCGGCGCCCGGCTCGTGCTGCCTTGTCAGGCCGCTGATGTGCTGGACCGCGAAGGCGTCCGCCTGCCGTTCGAACCTGCGGCTCACCCAGCCGAACGTCAGCAGGCCTGCGATCACCGCGATCAGCAGCGTGACGATCTCCAGCGTCGTCGCGACCGGCCGCACAGGGACCTGGTAATGCCGTAGGATCCAGATCACGCCCTCCGAGAAGAGCGTCGTCACCATCGAGGCGAGCCCCCGCCGAGCAACCCTCGGC
>CAYGNN010000259.1:0-3007 GCA_964351165.1 uncultured Phycisphaeraceae bacterium | reverse complement strand
CCTCGCAGCACACCGCGACAGGGAAGCCAGAGAGATCGAGAAGATCTTTCACCAACTCGACACCGACGGCTCGCTCCACGTCATGATGGTCAGGCATGCGCTCAAAGCCGGCGCGCTGCAAGAACGCCACCTGCTGATGCTCGACCAAGCGAAGAAGATGGGGACCGATCGTTCGGGGCTCAGAAAACTCGTCGAACAGATGCTCGGCGTTGTAAGCGATGATGCGGACGCGGCGTAATGCCCGCGCTCACCCCCCGCTCGCGGCGCCCAGCATCTCCGCGTTCGTCGGGAACCGCTTCACCGCGGCCAGCAACTGCTCCACCTGCTGCGGCGGGGGCATGTTCATCAGCCTCCGGCGCAGCGCGTTGATCGTCTCCAGCTGCTTGGGCGGGATCAGCAGGTGGTCCTTGCGCGTGCCGCTCGCAGCGAGGTTGATCGCCGGGAAGAGCGGCTTCTCCGCGAGCTTCCGGTCGAGGATCACTTCCATGTTCTCGGCGCCCTTGAACTCCTCGAAGATCACCTGATCGCCGCGGCTGCCGGTATCGACGAGGCACGTCGCGAGCACCGTCAGCGAGCCGCCCTCTTCGGTGTTCCGCGCAGCGCCGAACAACTGCCTGGGGATCGTCATCGCCTGCGCATCGACACCGCCGCTGAGCGTGCGGCCGCTGTTGGCGTGCTTGCGCGACGCGTTGAACGCGCGGCCCAGCCTCGTCAGCGAATCGAGCAGGATCACGACGTCCTTGCCCGCCTCCACCATGCGCCGGGCGCGGTCGAGCGCGAGCATCGCCAGGGCGATGTGCTGCTCGGTCGTGTGATCGTTGCTGGACGCGAGCACCGTCGCAGGGACGTTCCGGCGGAAGTCGGTGACCTCCTCAGGGCGCTCGTCGATGAGCAGCGCGAAGACCTCCAGCCCCTCGTGGTTCTTCATCAGCGAGGAGGCGATGTCCTTGAGGAGCGTGGTCTTCCCCGCCTTGGGGGGCGAGACGATCAGGCCGCGCTGGCCCTTGCCGATGGGGCAGAACATGTCGATCAGCCGGCACGAATCGGGGCAGCCTGGATACTCGAGCTGCAGCCTTGGCTCAGGGTCGATCGTGGTCAGGTCGGCGAACGCTTTCCGAGCGGCGAACTCGTCCGGATCGAGCCCCTCGATCTTCACGACCTCCTCGACGACCGGTCGGGCGGCCTTGGGGGGGCCGCCGCCCCGCCGGCGCCGGCGGGGTTTCCGCTGGACCACCTCGACAGTGACCTCCAGCGCGTTGCGGAGCGAGTACTTCTCGCCCAGCACGACTGGGACAAAGGGGTCCTGATCGGTCAAGGTGAGGCCGTTGGCGAACTGGCGAACGCGCCCCTCAGCGCGCTCAGGCCATTCGAGAATGCCTGTGAGGGTAGTCATGGAGTTGTTCGATTCTGACAGGCCCGATGATGGCGTGTCGGGCGATTCCCGACCACGCCGGGAGACGCGGTCAAAGGCGCCGGGCCGGTGCTGCTTCAATTTCAACAGCCCGGCTGCCCCAAGTCAAGGCTCTGTGGATGAATCCGCCCCCTACCGGGTGTCTCCGCGGCATTCACGAACCTCGATCCGCACCCGGCCGCATCCGATCACCTAGCATGACCGCACGACAGCGGGGCATTCTCCCGCACCTCCTCCCTGTGCCGCCCCCGGACGGCCGACACGCACCCCGGGCCCCCGCAGGATCTGCCGATCCATGCCGGATTGAATCGAACCATGGAAGTGATCCAAGGCATCCCGGTCTCCCCCGGCGTGGTGATCGGGACGGTCTTCGTCGTGGACGACGCCAGGCGGCGGATCCCGCGCCGGACCGTCCCCAAGGTCCTCCTGGGCCGCGAGCACGAGCGCCTCGACGAGGCGATCACCAAGTCGGTCGGCGAGCTGGTCGACCTCCGGAAGAACACCGAGGAGGAGCTGGGCGCTGAGCCGGCCAAGATCTTCGCCTTCCACATCGGGATGCTCTCCGACCGCACGCTGACCGGCCCCATCCACAGCGCGATCGACGAGCACAAGGTCACCGCGGAGTACGCCGTCTGGAGCGAGTTCCAGGCCCTCGTCCGACGCTTCTCCAGGATGGACAACTCCGCCTTCCAGACCAAGGTGGACGACATCTGGGACCTGGAGCGCCGCGTCCTGCGGCACCTCATCGGCGAGCACATGAGCAAGCTCGCGGAGCTCGATGACCACGCGATCATCATCGCCCGCGACCTCACGCCCAGCCAGACCGCCGGGTTCGACCGCAGCAAGGTCGTCGCCTTCGCCACCGACGCCGGCGGCCTCACCAGCCACACCGCCATCGTCGCGAGGGCCCTGGAAATCCCCGCCGTGGTCGGTCTCGAACGGATCACGTCCGAAGCCCACGATGGGCAGACCATCATCGTTGACGGCGACCGCGGCTCGATCATCCTCGACCCCGACGAGGAGACACTCGAACGCCACCGCGGCTACATCAAGTCCAACGAGGCCTTCCGCCTCTCGCTCGACGCGCTCGACAAGGAAGAGAGCGTCACCACTGACGGCGTCCGCATCGGCCTGCACGGCAACATCGAGTTCCCCTCCGAGATCGATGTCCTGCACCAGCGCGGCGGCGACGGCGTCGGCCTCTTCCGCACCGAGTTCCTCTGGCTCACCAGCGACACCGAGCCCACCGAGGACAACCACTTCGGCGCCTACAAAGCCTGCATCGAAGCGCTCAACGGCAAGCCCCTGACCATCCGCACGATGGACCTGGGCTCCGACAAGCAGACGCAGCGCCAGTTCGAAGTCGCCGAGCGCAACCCGGCGCTGGGCTGCAGGAGCATCCGCTACTGCCTCCAGAACCTGGACATGTTCCGCCGCCAGCTCCGCGCGATCCTCCGCGCCTCGGCGCTGGGGCCGGTGAAGGTCATGTTCCCGCTCGTCACCAACACGCTCGAGATCCGCCAGGCGCGGATGATCGTCAACGACGTCATGGAGGACCTCGATGAGGAGGGCATCGAGTTCGACCGCGACCTGCAG
>CAYGNN010000258.1:732-3013 GCA_964351165.1 uncultured Phycisphaeraceae bacterium | reverse complement strand
AACGCCTCCGCCCCAGTCGCGGTCGGGTCCGGGTTCCGCAGCACGCCGTACCCAGGGATCCACCCTGCAAACGACGACATCCACGCAGGCCCAGCCAGCACCACGATCCCCAGCAGCACCAGCAGCGCACTGAATCCCGCGTACCACAGCCCCTTCTTCTCGATCGCCTCCAGCTTGTCCAGCTTGGGGTTCTTCTCGACCGACTCATCCGCCTCCGAGTCGTCGTACTTCCCAAGGCGGGGCTCCACGATCCGCGCCGTCACGAACCAGCCGACCAGCGTCACCAGGAACGTGCTCGCGATCATGAAATACCAGTTCACCGCAGGGTGGACCTCATATGAAGGATCCACCAGCTGCGCCGCCTCCTGCGTGATGCCGCTCAGCAGCGGATCAACCGTGCCGATCAGCAGGTTCGCGCTGTACCCGCCCGACACACCGGCGAACGCCGCCGCCATCCCCGCCAGCGGATGCCGCCCCAGCGAGTGGAACACCACCATCGCCAGCGGGATCAGCACGACGTACCCCATCTCGCTCGCCGTGTTGCTCAGCACACCGCTGAAGACGATCACCAGCGTCACCAAACTCGGCGGTGCCCACAGCACCAGCCCCCGGATCACCGCCGTCAGCATCCCGGACTTCTCCGCGACCCCGACACCCAGCAGCGCCACAAGCACCGTCCCCAGCGGCGCAAAACCAGTGAAGTTCGTCACCAGATTCTGACTGAGCCACCGCATGCCGTCCGCCGTCATCAGGCTCGTCACCGTCAGCATCGCCCCCGGCTCCGCGCTCGGCCGAGCATCAGCGACCTGCACCCCGAAGTACGACGCGATCCCGCTCACCAGGATCACACCCAACGCAAAGAGCGCAAACAGCGTCACCGGGTGCGGCAGCAGGTTCCCCAGCCACTCCACCAGCGCCAGGAACCGCGCAAACCACCCCGACTTCCGCTCGCCGCCATTCGATTGCAAATCAGTCATGCCACAGAGAATAGTGACAGATCCCCACGCCTGGGATGAGCAACGCGAATCCCAGGATCCAAACTCTGCCCACGCTGGGATGAGCAGAGCGAATCCCAGGATTGATCCCACCTCTCCCTCCAGGGGAGAGGTCGATCCGACAAAGGCGGATCGGGTGAGGGTCCAAACCCAACCTGCCGCGCAGCGGCTCTCCCCATTCGCACCCACCACCGACTCCGCTACATTCCCACCATGCGAACCACCGCCCAATACATCGCCGCCCTCCTCCTCGCGATCTGCGCCCTCGCCGCATCCCCGGCCAGCGCCCAACCAGCAGACCAACCCACCCCCCAGGCGCAAGATCCGCAGGCCACCACCACCCAGGAGCCACAAGCCGCAGTCCCCCAGCGCTTCCGCAGCCCGCGCGACACCATGTTCACCTTCCTCGAGGCCATGAGCGCCAGCGACACGTCTCGCGCCATCGACTGCTTCGACATCCCCGCAGCCTCACGCGAAGGCGCCGCCGAGATCGCAACCCGCCTCTACAACGTCCTCAACCGCATCGGTGAGATCGAACCCAACCAACTCCCAGGCCGGGACCGATCCAACCTCGGCGTCTCCTTCACCTATTTCCCCGCCGACGACCACCGCCAGGACCCCCTCATCGACCTCGCCCCCAACGCCGTCATCGAGTTCACCCGGACCGACAGCAACGCCTGGAAGTTCTCCCGCCAGACCTTCGACGGCGCCTCCGACTTCTTCCGCCGCGTCGAGAGCCTCCCCCTCCGCTACGGCGATGAGTCCATGACCATCCCCATGCGCATCCGCAGCGCCTTCCCAGGCGCACTCCGCCGAGGCGAATTCCTGGGCGTCGAGCACTGGCAGTGGGTCGGCCTGCTCATCCTCCTCCTCGTCGGCGTCATCACCGACTTCCTCTTCCGAGGCATCGTCGCAGGCGCCGCTCGCGCGATCATCGCCCGCCGAAAGGGCCACGTCGAAGCCGACTCCATCAAGGCCTTCGTCCGCCCCTTCGGCCTCCTCGCCGGCGCCGCGATCACCCTCCTGCTCATCCGCACGCTGGGCCTCCCGCCCCTCGCCCTGCTCGTGCTGATGCCAGCGATCCGATTCGTCCTCGCCATCGCCGGCGTCTGGTCCGCGATGCGCCTGACCGACCTCGTCGCAGAGCACCTCGAATCCAAAGCCGCAGACACCGAGACCCGCGTTGACGACCTGCTCATCCCCCTCCTGCGCAAGACCGCCAAGATCTTCATCGCAGCCGTCGGCCTTATTTACATCGCCAACAGCCTCCACATCGAGATCCTCCC
>CAYGNN010000258.1:0-722 GCA_964351165.1 uncultured Phycisphaeraceae bacterium | reverse complement strand
CGTCGACGGCGCAGAAGGAACCGTCGAAGACCTCGCCTTCCGCTCCACCCGCATCCGCACCTTCTACAACTCGATGATCACGATCCCCAACGCCACCCTCGTGCGCGCCAAGGTGGACAACTACGGCCGACGCAAATACCGCCGCTTCAAAACCCACATCGCCCTCGCCTACGACACCAACCCCGACACCATCGAGGCCTTCTGCGAGGGCGTCCGCGAGCTCATCCGCGTCCACCCCTACACCCGCAAGGACTACTACCACGTCTGGCTCCACCAGATGGGCGACCACAGCCTCGACGTCCTGCTCTACATGTTCCTCGAAACCCCCGACTGGCAGACCGAACTCCGCGAACGCCAGCGCCTCCTCCTCGACATCATCCGCCTCGCCAACAAGCTCCAGGTCGAGTTCGCCTTCCCCACCCAGACCCTCAACCTGAGACAGGACGACGGCGCACTCCCCGACCCCGCGCCAACCCCCACCAATTCAGCCGAACGCGACGCCATCCACATCGGTCGCAACGCGGTCAACGAATTCACCGCCAACGCCCCCTGGCGCACACAGACCCCGCCACCATTCAGATTCGCATCAGAAACAGACCACACCCAACCAGGCGCATCGGAGTAGCAGTCAATCAAGTGCGATCGCTACGCAGAGAAAGCCATACAGCCCCACGAAGGCAACAGTTGAAACAACAAGCATCACAGATGGGCGCCGCCACTCT
>CAYGNN010000257.1:687-3026 GCA_964351165.1 uncultured Phycisphaeraceae bacterium | reverse complement strand
GGCTACGCGATGTACATCGCGTAGCCCGCGAGCGTTGTCAACGGTCTGCTCACTGTCCTGTTGGCCCTCACAACGCTCGCGGGCTACGCGATGTACATCGGGCTCTTCCGGAGGCTCTGGATCGGGCTCTCGAAGGTCGAGCAATCGCATCGTGCAGATCTGGAATCCGCCGGTATATCTGGATGAACGTTCAGGCTGATCCAGCAGCCGCGTAATGCCTGAGCCAGTGCACCGCCGCCCTCCCCACGATGTCCGTCTCGACATTCACGGTTGAACCGACCGACAGCAGCCCCAGCGTCGTGACCTCCAGTGTCGTCGGGATCAGCGCGACCTCGAACTCGTCCGCCGCCACGTCCACCGCGGCGACCGTCAGCGAGACGCCGTCGATCGTCACGGAGCCCTTGGGCGTGATGCACTCCATCAGTTCCCGCGGCGCCCTGATCGCCACGCGGTGCTCCTCCTCGCCGGTCTCGATCCTCGTGACCTGGCACACCGCCTCGACGTGCCCCTGGACGATGTGGCCATCGAGCATGCCATCGGCCCGCAGCGATCGCTCCAGGTTGACGCTGCCGCCCTCGGCGAGCGCTCCGAGCGTGGTTTTCGCGAGCGTTTCAGGGATCACGTCGAACTGGAGCAGGTCTGGCTGCGAATCAAGATCGCCAGGGGCGTGCGTCAGGCAGACGCCGCTGGTGCAGATGGAATCGCCAGGCTTGACGCCATCAGCGAAGCCGCCCGGCGCCCGGACCGAGAGCCGGACCCCAGCGGGGCTCTCGGCGACCGATACGACCTCACCCATGCACGCGACAATCCCGGAGAACATGCCACGAGGATAGCCGGGACACCCCGGCCGGACCCCGAATCCTGCCCAGCATCCCATGGCCCTCGCCGCGGTCATTGCCGCAGTCATTGGCGCGGATCTGGCCGTGGTTCTGGCAATGCTTGACCCTCGCCGCTGGCCTCTCGATACTCACCTGCTCGCCAGGCCGGATCCCGGCCCGGCGGATCGACGATCTGACGACCACCACTCGGGACGCCCGGACCAAGGAGGCGCTCTTGCCGACCGCTACGAAACTCATCCCCGCCCTCGCCGCCCTCGCCCTGCTGCCCCTGGCCGGCTGCAAGGGGTCCGCTTCGACCCGCGCCAACGAGGAGGCCATGGAGACCAGGCAGCAGGTCGCGACACGCCCCATCGAGACGGTGGACCGCAAGATCGAGCACGACGCCATCGAGAAGCTGGGCTACCAGATCGAGTGGCGAGGCTTCCCCTTCAAGAGCAACCGCCTGCGTGTTGAGTTCTTCGACATCTTCGGCGATGCGATCGTGGTGCAGGACGACGCCTCGACAGTCACTGTCATGGACCCGGTCACAGGCCGCAACCGCTGGAGCACCAAGCTGGCCGGCGAGCTGACCCGATTCGTGGGCAACGCTCGCCGCGGCGACGAACTCCTGTGCGCCAGCGACACCAGCCTGTACACCCTCGATATCCGCACCGGGACGATCACCGACAAGCACCGCCTCGCGGTCGTCGTGAACACGCCGCCGGTCGTCGTCGATCACATGGCGATCTTCGGCTGCTCCAGCGGCGAGCTGCTGGGGCACAACCTCCTCAGCGGTTACAAGCAGTGGGGGTATCTCCTCAATGGCTCCATCTTCGCGAACCCGGTCGCTGTCGGCGCTGGCGTCGGCGCTGTGAGCCAGGGTGGCGATGTCCTCATCGTCGATCCGCGCAACGGCAGCTCCTTCGGCCGAGGCCTGATCTACGAGGGGCTCTCGAACAACCCGGTCGCTGGCGCTGACACGCTCTTCGTCGCCAGCAAGGACCAGTCGGTCTACGCCTTCAGCGCCGCGACCGGCGATCGCCTGTGGCGGAAGCGCACCGAGCGTCCCATCACCGATCAGCCCGCCGCGCACGATGGCCGCCTGTATGTCTCGATCCCAGGCCAGGGCCTCGTCGCCTTCAACGGCGCGACCGGCGAGACGATCTGGACCGCTGAAGACGTCCGCGGCGAGCCCATCGGCATCAGCAAGGGCCGCATGATCGTCTGGGATGGCGACGTCGCGACGCTGATCGATGTCCGCCGTGGCGATGTCATCGAGTCGGTCAGCATCCCCAACATCATGACGCTGCGGATGACGAGCTTCGTCGATGGCGACCTCTTCGCTGTCACGCCCAAGGGCGCCGTCGCCAAGTACTCCGCGATCAACAACTGAACCACCGGCGCCGACCAGCGCCGGCCAACGCAGGAACCGAACACCGTGCCCGACCTCGTCCCCGTCAAGCGGGCGCTGCTCTCGGTCAGCGACAACGGGGTCGGGATCCCGGAGGAGATCCGCGACAA
>CAYGNN010000257.1:0-677 GCA_964351165.1 uncultured Phycisphaeraceae bacterium | reverse complement strand
GCTGCTCTCGGTCAGCGACAAAGCCAACCTCGTCCCATTCGCGCAGGCGCTCGTCGAGCGAGGCGTCGAGATCATCTCCACCGGCGGCACCGCGCGCGCGCTCACCGAGGCTGGGATCGAGGTCATCCCGGTCCACGAGGTCACCGGATCTCCTGAGATCCTGTCTGGCCGGGTGAAGACCCTGCACCCCAAGATCCACGGCGCGATCCTCGCGCGCCGCGGCGACGCCGACCACGAGGCGCAGATGGCAGAGCACGGCATCACGCCGATCGACCTCGTCTGCGTCAACCTCTACCCCTTCGAGCAGACCGTCGCTGCCCCTGACGTCACCCGCGCCGAGGCGGTCGAGCAGATCGATATCGGCGGCCCCTGCATGGTCCGCGCCTCAGCGAAGAACGCTGATTCGGTGGCGATCGTCACGAGCGTGGAGCAGTACGCCTACGTCCTCGACGACCTGGAGCGGAACAACGGCTCGACGAGCATCGGGCTCCGCCTCCGCCTCGCCAAGGACGCGTTCGAACGCACCAGCGCCTACGACGCAGCGATCGTCCGCTACATGACCGAGAGCGCAGGCGAGGCGTTCCCCCAGACGCTCCGCATCGAGCAGGACAAGCTCGCAGACCTCCGCTACGGCGAGAACCCCCACCAGAACGCCGCCCTGTACCGCGACCCTGCAT
>CAYGNN010000256.1:550-3092 GCA_964351165.1 uncultured Phycisphaeraceae bacterium | reverse complement strand
CTGGCTGTGCAAGCTGTCGGCGAGGAACAGGTGTTGGTCGGCGGTCAGGGTCAGGCTCAGTTCGTCACCGATTTCCTCGAAGAACAGGGTTAGGTCGCACTGGGTGACGCCGGTCTCGAAGGGATGGCGGCTAAAGGTCAGGCCGTCGCGGCTAAAGGTGCGGCCGTCACTTTGCTCGAAGACGAACATGACGTCGAACAACGGGTTGCGGCTGAGGTCGCGTTTGCGATCGAGTGCGTCGACGAGGGCGAGGAGGCTGCCGAGTTCCTGGCTCCGTATTTCCGCACTTCAGTCGCCATCGACGCGCTGGCGCTGATGGGCGAGGACAAGGACCGCCTCAAGCAGCACGGCATCTGGGTCGGGGCCTCGGCGGGCCTGACTCTGTTGGCGGCGCTGTTTCTGCCGCTGGCTTGGGTCGGACGACGCATCAATGGCAGCTCGGTCGCGGCGGCTGGCGGCAGCCGTTTCCTGGTCTTCCTGGCCACCGGATTGGGAGCGGCGTGGCTGATCGGCCTGGGCGTTGCCACCTATGTCACCTCGGAAATCACCGAGCTGATGCTGCTGTTTGGCATGGTGCCGTGGGCGACCTGGATTGCCTGGCTGGGACCGGCGAGCGTGTTCTTTGCGGTGCTAGCACTGATCCAGACCTGGCGCAGCCGCGAGCGCATACCCAGAGGGTCGCGTATTGGCCTGATGGTCAGCTGCTTGGCCGTGATCAGCTTGGGGGTGGCCGGTTGGGTTTGGTCGCTTTGGCCGTTTTGATGGATTAGCAGTAGGCGCGCCGGTTGAAGGCGCAAAGGCGGTCCGGATTTCGTGGATATGTCATCCCGGCCTTCAGCCGGGATCCAGAGGCGTTCGCTCCGGTTGCCGTGAACGGCACTGGGCCCCCGCGTGCGCGGGGGCGACGGGAGGGTGCGGCAACGCTGGGGTTCGCTGAGAACATCTTGCGCCGAGGATGAGCGCTATGGCCCCTCAAATCCATCCTCGAACAAGTCATCAGCGCCAGCCATCACCTGCAGCGCGCCGTTCACCCGAAGCAGATGCAGTGGCAGATCGCCAGCGTTGATGGCGCCGTTGCCGTCGATATCGAAGTACAGGCTGACCAGCACGTCATAGCTGCCGGCGGGGAGGTTCGGCGGCAGTTGGAAGGGTCGCTGCGGAGTACTTGAGCCGGGCTCCAGGCGCACGCCCAGATCGTTGGCCGGATCGGAAAGGAATCCGGTCGCCGGGCTGAACAGGCTGGCGCCCAGGTAGACCGGATCGTGCGCCTGCTGGGCCAGATTGTCGGTCTGCAGCTGCAGGTTTATCAGGCTTCCAGCGGTCGCCGCCGACAGCGGCTGCAGCGCGCTGATCTGCAGCGGCGATGTCAGTTCGGCGGTACGTAGACCCGTTCCTGCGCCGGTCTGGTTGCCGTTGTCGTTGTAGTAATGAGCGACGATCCACGGCCAACGCTGACCCTGCAGCGACCAGCGCTGACTGCCCCACTGCGACATGCCGCGGCCGTGGCCGAAGCAGCCGCGGTCGGTGGCCACGGCATCGGCCAGGCAGGGCCAGTTGGCGACCGGACTGCCGACCGCGCCGTTGCCGCAAGACAGGTCTGGATTGGAACAGGGTAATCCGTCATTGGGATCATCCCAACCGTTGTTCTCGGCCGAGTACTCGCTGCGAAAGGGGTCGCTGCCGGCCGTCAGCATCAGCCCGGCGGTGGCGTTCACCGCGGCATCGGAACTGCCGCTGGTGTCGGGATCGTTGACCTGACAGCAAGCGCTGGAACAGATGTCATACTGCGTGGTGCGCGGATTGAGCACGTGCCAGGCCGCGTAGCTGCGATAGGCGATGGCGCCGGCGCGCAGGCTGTCGCCGCTCCAGCTGGCGATCCACTCGTCGTTCAGACCGCGGCGCACATAGGTCTCAAAGGGCAGTACCTGCACCGTGCTGCAGCCGCCTACACAGCAGATGCCGCCGTCGCTGGCAAAGCCGACCCGAATGCTGCTCGGCGGCGCCAGTATCGGTGCGCGCGGTGTAGCCGAGCCTGTGCGGGAAGCCGCGTCAGCCCGGTCCGGACTGTCGGCGAGCTGCCGGCTGAGCTGGCGGTGATCGGCACCGATCCTTTGCCCCAGGTCGATCAGATGCTGCGTAGGTGCGGGCCCGAGCAGCAGCGTGCGCGTTTCGCTGCGCGATCCGGCGTCGATATGCAGCGCTAGCGCCTGCGCGGCAAGCAGGTCGAGCGGCGCGTTTTCGAAGGCGAAGCGGCCGTCCTCGCTGCTCTGTGCGGTCATCCCGCCGATGCGCAAGCGGGCGCCGGCGACCGGCTGCCGCTGATGCGGGTCATTCAGATGGCCAATGAGCCATGCCTGATCTGCCATCGGCACCTGCAGCGGCTCCAGCCAGACCGTTGTTGGCCAGGCGTTGTCGGGGATCTGCAAACTCAGCACCTGGTAGCCAACCGCCGAAACCTGTACTTCGCCGTTCAACGGCAGCTCGACGGGCCGATCGGCAGTCACCAGCCACTCCGGCCCTGACTCGTCGCCCTGAACGGACA
>CAYGNN010000256.1:0-540 GCA_964351165.1 uncultured Phycisphaeraceae bacterium | reverse complement strand
CGCGTCCAGCCAAGCGCCGGTACGTGCGTCGCGCGCCGACAGCTCGACCGCCACAGCCGGCGCGCTGACCAGGCCAAGTAAGGCGAACCCTAGCGCCATCCGCCGTGATCGGACTGCCCACAGCCATCTGGTGATCAAGATCGTTCGCAGCACAGCGTCGTTCCCGCAAGGTGCAGCCATCCTACGATCTTACGACCACAGATTGCGATGCAGCTCAATCAGCCAGGTGCCCTTGGGACGGAGCAGGGCAAGGCGTCCAGCTCACCAGGAGTAGGCACCGCTGGTCGGCTCATGGCGTCGGTGGGTCGGAACTTCGGCGCATCGAATCGTCGTGCTTGTGTGTTCAAGGACCTGCCGCTAGTGCGCGCGCCACCGTCGGTCAGTCCCTTGTCAGGCGGCCTATGCATGGAGCACGGATATGACCCGATGGCGGCACGGCTGCGCGCTACTGATGCTGACCTTACTTACTGGCTGCGTCACCCCACCGCCACGCCTGAACGCACCGCTGGTCGAGGCGGAAAAGGCCTCTGCGGTGGTGGT
>CAYGNN010000255.1:0-3134 GCA_964351165.1 uncultured Phycisphaeraceae bacterium | reverse complement strand
CCGGCGATCACCACGATCATCGCGTAGGCGCCGAGCGAGAGTTCCAGTGCGAGCGTTGGTTGCATCCGCTGGGTCAGTCCCTCGAGAGCGCATCGCTCTGATCCACGAAGCCATCGCCGTCCCATTGGGCGTCCTCGACGACCATCTTCGCCTTGCGCTCTGCGATCTTGGCTTCCTTCGCCTCGCGCTGGAGGCGGACCAATTCGGCGTGCGTCGTGAAGTACTGGAGGCTGTGGCCCCTGAAATCCTCGATGGATTTGAATCCATGCTCGTCCATGAAGGCGCTCAGTTGGGCGCACATCTCCTTGACCATCGCGTAGCCATGCTTCATGACGCCAGTGCAGACCTGGACGGTTGAGCCGCCCAGCAGGATGAACTGCGCCGCGTCCTCACCGGTCTCGACACCGCCGATGGCGGAGATGGAGCGGTCGGGGTACTCGCCCTTGATCGCGATTGTGCCGTCCTCCTGGATGGGCTGGCCGCTGTTGCCCCCATACATCATCGTGGCGAGTTCCATGACCATGCGCAGCGCGATGGGGCGCACCGCGGTACAGGAGTAGCCCCCTGGGACGGTGTACCCTTCGACGGTGGGCTCTGGGCGGAGCGTCTTCAGATCGACACCGGTGGTCGAGAGGATCGTGTTGATCGCGCTGACGCCTTCGCAGCCCGCTTTGAGCGAGGCGCGGGCCGGGTCCTCGATGTGCGTGACGTTGGGCGTCATCTTGGCCCAGACCGGGATCGTCGCGACCTCGTTCACCCAGCCGCAGACCTCTTCGAGGATGTCGCAGTCCTGGCCCATCGCGGCGCCCATCTTCCGTTCCGGGAGACCGTGCGGGCAGGAGAAGTTCAGCTCGAACGCGTCGACGCCGGTCTCCTGCGTGCGCTCGATGAGCTCGACCCAGGCGTCCTTGCTGTATTCCTCCATGACGGAGGCGATGAGGCAGCCGTTCGGGTACTTGTCCTTGAGCATGCGGAACTCTTCGAGCCAGAGGTCGAATGAGCGGTCGCTGATGAGCTCGATGTTCTGCCAGCCGTAGATCTCGCGGGACTCCTTGGTGCGGAGCCTGGCGTAACGCGGCGCGACGTTGATGACCTTGGAGGCGTCGAGGGAGATCGTCTTGGCGATGACGCCGCCCCAGCCCTCATCGAAGGCCTTGCCGATGACGTTGGCGTTGGTTCCTGGAGGGCCCGAACCGATCACGAAGGGGTTCGGGAGGGTCATTCCGTCCACATGCACGGTCAGGTCGGCCACTGGTCATCTCCTGCAAATCGTCTGGAGGGCAAACGGAGAGTGTACCACAGCCCGGCGGTCAGGCGTTGGGTTTCGCAGGCAGCAAATCGTGCAGCAGCGAGAGCGCCCTGCGGACCTCCGGGATACCGCCCGGCGCGAGCGACCAGACCAGGGCGTACACGACGCCGAAGACGCCGGCTTCCGCGAGGACACTCGGGAAGTCGCCCAGATCTGTTCTGAGTTGGAGACCGACAAACCAGGCGGCGCCCATCGCAGCGAGGCTGGCCACTGTTGGGCGCCACAGGGCGCTGACGAGCGTGCCGATGGTGATCCCGGTGCCCTTGAAGCAGTAGGGGTACTCGACGAGGCGCGAACCCATCAGCACGGCGCTCAGCGCGATCGCAACCCCTGGCGCGCCCCAGTTGATCCCGATCGCGAGCGCGATGATCGCGGCGATCGTTGAGCCGACGCCCCAGCGGAACTGCTTGTCCGCGCGGTCGGCGGTGACGTAGACCCACATGACCGACGCATCGAGCGCCGTCGCGATCCCGGCCGGCGCAAGCAGGCGGAAGAGCGGGATGGACTGGTCCCACTGATCGCCCAGCGCGATCGGGATGACGTGATCGGCGCTGACGACGAACCACGCCATCCCAGGGAACGCGGCGGAGGCGAGCATCAGCAGGCCGCGCCGGTAGTAGCTCCGGTAGCGCGGCGTATCGCCTGCGATCCTGCTCAGCGTCGAAACAGCGACGCCGTGGATGGGGAGGGTCAGCTGCTGGATCGGGAGGATCAGCAGGTTGTACGCCTTGGAGTAGTACCCCAGCGTCTCGGCGCCGCCCTTCCAGAAGACGAGCGCCTTGTCGATCGAGTGGACGAGGATGCGCAGCGAATTCGATGTCGTCAGGTGCACGCCGAAGAGGAGCATGCGACCGGCGCCGGTTCCCGGTGTCGGTCGAGCAGGCAGCCAGCCGACCGCGATCCAGACGCCGACCGCGAAGAACCCCGAGAGGACGAGCTGGAACGCGACGAGCGACCAGACGCCGGCGCCCAGCAGGCCTGCGGTCACCGCGATCACGCACGCGCCGATCGACGCGACGATCTCCACGATCGCCAGCGCGCTGAAGCGCATCCTGCGGCGGAGCAGCGCCTGGTGCTGCAGCGTGAGGCCCCCGAAGAGCGCCAGCAGCGAGAGCGCCGCCATCACAGGGACGAATCGTGGATCGTCGATGAGTGTCCCGATGCCGACCGCAGCGATCGCCAAGAGCGCCGCGACACCGATCCCGATCCCGATCGACCACCAGACGAGGTTGCTGACCTGCTCGCGCGTGATGAGCGGTCGCTGGACCGTCGCGTCTGCGAGGCCCAGGTCCTTGAAGAGGTAGCCGATGCTGACGAAGGCCATCGCGAAGGCGACGATGCCGAAGTCGGATGGCGTGAGGATGCGCGCCAGCGCGATCGTGGTGATCGACATGGAGCCGAACTTCGCGGCCTGGGAGAGCAACGAGAGCGTGCCGCCCCGGACGGAGCGTGCGCGCAGGGCGTCCCCCGGATCGACCGGGCTGAAGAGGCCGTCAGCCAGCGGCTCGTTCGGTTGCGGTGGGTCGGTGCTGCTCAAGGGAAATCCGGTACGGTTCGCCTTGGCACCACCGACCACCGGGGCCCGGCGGCATCATCACCGGATCACGATCATTCGCTGCCTCGGACCGGGGCTCCGGCATCGCGGCGCTGGGCGTCGTCCGACGCGTCCGTCAGATACAGCGGGAGGTACCGGTAGTAAACCTCGAGGCTCAGGGCGCAGATCGCGGTCTGGTAGACCCTCCCTCCGACGCGCGACCACTGGTCCGCCGGGTCCCAGCTTCCCTGGGCAGGTCCGTTCTGCTCCTGCGCTTCAACCAGCTCGCGG
>CAYGNN010000254.1:0-3137 GCA_964351165.1 uncultured Phycisphaeraceae bacterium | reverse complement strand
GCCGGCGCCTGCACGGGCATTCGTTCCGTGTCGAGGTCATCGTCGAGGGTGACATCGACCCTGCGGAGGGGTACCTCATCGATTACGGCGATCTCAAGAAGGCCATCGCCCCGGTCCGCGAGCGGCTCGATCACTACCTGCTCAACGACATCGAGGGGCTTGAGAACCCCACCAGCGAGATGATCGCGGTGTGGCTCTGGGAGCAGTTGTGGCCTGCGATCCCGCTGCTGTCGGAGATCGTCGTGCACGAGACCTGCACGAGCCGGTGCCAGTACTTCGGCCCTGATCGCTGAACCGAGTATGCACCCAAAAAAGGCACAAGCCGGTTTCTGAGAGGAAGACCGGCCTGCGCTGGGGACGCCTGAATTGAATTGTCAGTGGGCGGTCAGCCGCTCACTCGCTGTCGGTGTCGGTCGCCTCGTCGGCCTTGGCGACTTCCGTCTGCGGCGCTGTGATATCGCCGGGCTTGCTGATCCGCGCGATGGGCTGGCCGGTGACAGGGCGGACCACCTGCATCTTGGTCGGGCCCTTGGGGACGTGGTGCCTGCGGATCGTGGCGCTGGGCTTGGGCTCCGACGCCTCCGCGACGACCGCGTCGGTGTCGAGGGCGTAGCGCGGGTTGATGAACGTGCGGACTCCCAGGACGTAGCCGTTCTCACGCAGCCACAGGTTCCTGGCGCGCTCGAGGTCTTCGAATCCGTTCTTGTCGAGCTTGTTCCAGGGGCTGATCGCGATGGGGGTGTGGCCTACGCGGACGTAGATCAGGCGACCGTCCTCGGCAGGATCAGCGCCGTACGCAGCAGCGCCTGGGTTGTGCACCGTCTGGTGGGCGCCGATGTTGCGGCCTGCCCAGATCCTGCCATTCTCGGCGCGGAAGGGGCTGTCGACGGTGTTGCCGGCGTGCGGCTGCGGCGTGAGGAGCAGGTCGTTGTAGCCCGACTGCTCACCGGTGTAGCTGGGGGCGGCCATCGCCGTGGAAACGGAAATAGCACATCCCGCGCAGAACGCGAAAATCTTCGGGTACGTCATGGGGGTTCTCTCTCTTTCTCTTCTCTTTGGTGAAAGCTTCCGCTCTCAACCCAAGCATGCTCGCTTGGACGCGCGATGCAAGAGAAATCAGCCCGAGAATTGCTCGCGGCCCGGCGCAACCGGCGCATCCGGCACACGTGCGCGTCCGAGAACCGTAGTGGTTGGTCAGCCGCTGGTCTGGCGGTTGGCGCCCTTGGCGACATCGATCACGATGCTGTCTCGGCCGAGCAGCCAGGCCATCGCGTCGTAAAGCGACTGGGCGTGATCGCTCGCGCGGCGCTGCTTCTTGATGAAGTCGCGGGCGACATCGATCATCGCCTGCGCATCCTCTGGGTTGGTCAGCACGCCCCGGACCGCGGATTCCCAGGACGCTGGATCGGCGTCATCGACCAGGACCGCCTGCCCAGGCTCGTTCAGGCACGCGACGAGCGGGTCGCGCTGCGCGATCACGACCATTCCTGAGGCCATCGCGTCGAGCGTGAGCGTCCGGTGCTCGCCGCTGGCGTCAGGCAGCAGCAGCAGGTCGCAGCGGAGGACCAGCTCCCGCCTCGCCTCCATGTCCGGGATCACGCTGAGGTTCTCGAGCAATCCCAGCGATTCGGCGCGGCGCCAGACCTTGTCGTGATCCGCCATCGCTTTGGCGTCGAGGAAGATCAGCGTCCCAGGGGCGCTGCGGACGTACCGCGAGACGCCCTCGAGCGCGCGCATGATTGCCGGCGCATCGCCGCCTGACGAGAGCACCGCGATGGATCGGTTGCTGTTCGATTCCGCCCAGACTCGTTTGAGGTCAGGCGTATGGACACCCCAACGCGCGACCTTGCAGGGGGCCTTGGCGCGTTGCGAAGCTGCCTCAGCGATCGGTTCGTCGGGCGCGAGCCAGAGCAGCTGCACGCCGGAGCGGTCGCACTTGCGTTCGATCTTCGCGATCTGCTCGACGCACTTGCCGGACCAGAGCTCGAGCGCACAGCAGGCGTCGAGGCGGTTGGCCGATTCGATCGCCAGACCCCATGCGGCGTCGCCGAAGGCGTGGACGACATCGATGGGCGCATCGTCGAGCGACGGCTTGAGCGGGATGAGTTGATCGATCATCGCCTGCGACTGCGAGCGGGGCGAGTTGATGACGCCGACCTTGCGGTAGGTGATCGAAGATCCGGTCAGACCGCTCCCGGTCGGTTGGGTGCGGTCCTCGTGCTCAGGGTCGGCGCGCGTGACGGTCATCCCGATGTCGGCGAGGCCGACCTCGAGCCTGGAGAGCATGAGTCGCTCGCGCCAGGCGAAGGAGTCGTCGGAGAGGAGCAGCGTGCGCATAGATGTGATCTTACTTGCCGGCGGCTGGTATTGCCTCAGAAATCGGCTCTGTCGGCATCTCTGGGAACCTGCACCCGGCCTTTTCCACAGACGCCGTCGCCCAGCACGCGACCCAGTGCTCCTCCGCAATCGGGACGAGCAGGCTGGATCCATCGCGCGCATCACCGGGCCGATCGTGGTGGGGCCACCACGCCTGCGCTCCTTCCGGGAGTCCTGGCAATCCCTTGAATCGCTCCGGATCGCTCGTCGCTGCGGCGACAGTCGCCAGTCGCTCGCGGCGCTGCGTCATCGAGGGGATCGAGCCGAGCAGCGCGTTGGTGTAGGGATGCGTGGGGTTGGCGAAGAGGTCCTTGGCGCGCGCCGCTTCGACGAGGCGACCGCCGTACATGACGCAGACGGTGTCCGCGCGCTGTGCGACAACGCCCAGGTCGTGCGTGATGAGCACGATGGCGAGGCCCCGCTCGCGCTGAAGGCGCTCGAGGAGGTCGAGGATCTGCGCCTGGATCGTCACATCGAGCGCCGTCGTCGGCTCGTCCGCGAGCAGCAGCGATGGCTCGCAGGCGAGGGCCATCGCGATCATCACGCGCTGGCGCATGCCCCCTGAGAATTCGTGGGGGTAGTCGCGCAGGCGCTTGGCCGCGTCGCGGATGCCGACCTCGTTGAGCGCCGCGATCGCGCGGGACTTCGCCTCGGCGCGGTTGACGCTCTGGTGCAGGCGGATCGCCTCGACGATCTGATCCCCGATCGACATCACAGGGTTCAGGCTGGTCATCGGCTCCTGGAAGATCATCGCGACCTCG
>CAYGNN010000253.1:0-3145 GCA_964351165.1 uncultured Phycisphaeraceae bacterium | reverse complement strand
GAAGGAAGCGGCCTTTGTTGAATCAAACCTGCGAGCACTGCTCAGCGCTTGCGGCGCGTCGCGAGGACTCCGCCCATCGCCAGGAGCCCGAAGGCGCCGGGGGTGGGGATGAAGAAGACGTTGCTCTGGAAGCTGTTGTAGCCGGTCACGCGGGTCAGGACTTCGCTGAGCGTGGTGTTGTCCATGTCGCCCATCGTCATGCCCAGGTCGTCGAGCAGCGAGCCGAGGTTCATCGGGTCGTCGGGGTTCAGGAAGAAGAACCGATCGCCATCGCGGAGGCGCTCGAACTGATCGAGGATGATCAGCTGCATCAGCTCACCCATGCTCGAACCGGCGACGTGGTCCTCGGCGAGCATCCCGATCCACGGATCGATCTCGTCAACGCTGCCGTAAACGGAGGCGAGCGCATCGGAGACAGCGGTGTCGCTGGTGATGTCGGTGAAGTCGGAGATCGCGGAGAGACCGTAGTCCTGGCGCATCGTGTTGTAGTCGGCGAGGCCGTGATCCCTGCCGCGCTGGATGTTCAGCGCCGCGAGGTCGAACCCTCCGGCTCCGGGAGGCCCGAAGAGGAAGTTGCGGACGTCATCGACGATCATGTTGTCGATCTCCTGCGCCGCCTGCGAGGCGAGGCCCTTGAGGTAGGGCTCGATGCCGACGTCGGAGATGTTGTCAGGGTTGAAGAAGGCGCTCTGGAGGGCGAGGTTGCCGTCGCCGATCGTCGCGCCGGTGTCGTCCATGCGCTGCAGCTCGCTCGAGAGCATCGAGTGGCCGATGCGGAACGCAGCGGTGGAGAACTCGTTGGAGATGCTCGGATCAACCGCGAAGCTGAAGCCTGCGTAGGGATCGAGCGTCGTGCCGGTCAGCGCTGGCAGCCACTCGTTGTACGTGATGGCCTGCATCTCGGCGTTGACGATCTTCCGCGCGGCCTGGTAGATCTCCTCATCGGAACTGAGCGAAGTCTCCGCGGCGATGCGGTCGGCCCAGTGGTTGTGCTCGCGCACCCAGACGGTGTGCATCGCGGTCAGGCCGGCCTGCTCGTTGGCGCGGATGTCGCCTGCGACGAAGAAGTCGGCGTCCGGTCCGCCGGCTGGCCCGTTGTCGTTCTCAAGACTGCCGGTGTTGAAGGGGAGCAGATCGCCAGCCGACGTGGCGAGCCTGCCGCCGACGCCGGCGCGGAGGCCGTTGGCGCGGTGCGCGTCGGAGCCGTACACGTTGCTGGAATCGATGAACGACGTAATGACGTTCACCTGCTGCCTGGGGTTGCCGGGCGAGTCGCCGGTGGTCGGGTCCCAGATGCTGCGGCTGAACCCGATGGGCGTGCCGGGGAAGCTGGGATCACCGGTCGTGTCGATGTTGGCGATCTCAAGACCAGCGGCCGGTGTCAGGTCGATGTCGTGATCGATGAACTGCCCCCACTGCCAGACCATGTCCGACATCATGCGGTCGTTCAGGACCGAGCCGGTCTGCGACGCCATCGCGTTGCTGACGTGGCGGGCGCCGGTGACGCCTGGGCGGGCCATCGTCCACGTCAGGTCGGCGTAGCCGATCGACGAATCGCGACGAAGGTTGGTGTGGGCAGCGCCGAGGTCACCGAGCATGTTGCCGGTGCTGTCGTACGTGCGATCTTCAGCAAACGCGGGCAGGGCCATTCCAGCGATCAGTGCGACCGCGAGCAGCCCTTGGCCAACCGCGAATGGTCGGCGCAGAGTCTCCATCCGTTGGACGACGCTCATGTTTCTTCTCCTCAGAAGATGGACGCTGAGCCCGTGAGATTCCCCCTCACGATGGCAAAGCGCTTTGATATGTATCTCTTCCATACCGGAATCAGCCCCCGGCCACAAGCAAATTCCGGGAGTCAAACGTCCGATTAAGACGCCAGGGGCTGAGACCGGCCTTGATCGCTGATGAACGCACCGATCGTGCTGGTTATTGCGACGCCTCGATCGGCTTTTTCACGAACCCCAGGCCGCGGCAGGGGATCCTTGGGGTTGCCCTGAGAATCTCAGGGATTCCGGGGGTCCGCTGCACCGAGCTGGGGCATTTTCGCCCCGAAGTTGACAAATCGCCGATCAATCAGTCTGCTCGCACAGGAATTCCGAACTACCCCCGATCGACCAGGACATCGATCCCATATGGAGATGGCACGATGATCAAGAACTCGCTGCTCATGGCCGGCGCCCTGCTGGCGCTCGCCGCCCCCCTGACCGGCTGCGCGGACAAATCCGCGATGCGCACCAACGCCAGCCTGATGGCGGAGAACGATGAGCTCCGCGAACGCAACGCCCAGCTCGAAGACCTCTTCGGCCAGCAGGAGATGCAGCTCGGCACCCTCCAGGGTGAGAACCGCACACTCCGCGCCGAGAACGGGCGCCTCATCGCCGAGGGCCGCAACCGCCCCACCGGCAACACCGGCTTCGAAGGCATGAACGGCGTGAACTCGTCCGTCCTCGACACCGGCGAGGTGCTGCTGAGCATCGAGAGCGACGTGCTCTTCGATTCCGGCAAGACAGCGCTCAAGTCCAACGCGAAGAAGACGCTCGACGAGGTCGCCTCCGTCCTCGCAGGCCGCTACTCGAACCGCCTGATCCGCATCTCCGGCCACTCCGACTCCGACCCCATCAAGAAGTCGAAGTGGAAAACCAACGAGCGCCTCAGCGCCGAGCGCGCCCTGACCGTCGAGGAGTACCTCGCGAACAAGGGCGTCAGCAACGACTCGATGTACGTCGCCGCCTTCGGCTCCAGCCGCCCGCTCGACACCAAGAAGTCGAGCCGACGCGTCGAGATCGTCGTGCTGAACGTCCCATCGGACTAAACTCCAGGCGATGACCGACACCCCATCTGTTGAATCAAGGCGCCGTGGTGATCCCACGGCGCCTTTCTTGTGCGCCCTGCCGCAACTGCTCGATCCCGGTTCGTACACGCCGTGCGACTGGGACCTGCTCGAAGATGACGCGGGGCGCGCGCACTGGCTGGACCTCTTCCACGATCACTTCGCGGCGATCCGCGCCGCCGCGCTCGTCAGCGGGTACGCCGAGACGAGCGTCAACGCGGCGCAGGCGGAGATCGAGGACTGGATCGACCGCCTCCGCGAGAACCCCAGAGCCGCTGGTGACACGCTGAACATCCTCACCCTCGACGGCGTCCG
>CAYGNN010000252.1:0-3162 GCA_964351165.1 uncultured Phycisphaeraceae bacterium | reverse complement strand
CCGTCGTCAATCGCCACCTTGCAGGTGATGTTGGCGGCGTCGCCCGTCGCGGGCAGGCCCGTGGTCGAGTCGTAAGCCCGGCAGGTGAACTTTTGCGATCCGGTGTTCTTACGCATGGGCCAGCACCCCCGATCCAAAGCCCACGGCAAAGTCACCATCATCCGCCGCGGACAAGTGATTCAACGTTTCGAGGATGTCGCCGCGTTCGGCCGCGTTGGCCGGTTGATTCGCCCAGCCCACGCCGTACCAGTCCAGCGGCACGATGCCCGACTGCGTGTCGTCGCCGTTGATGACCGCCGTAGGCTGCGTGGCGAGCTGGGTGTCGCTCGCCGTGTCGTCGTCCGTGTTCTGCGGGGTCGAAGCCGCGACGCTGATGTCTGTCCCGTCGCTCGTGACCACCCAATGCAGCGTGTCGCCGCGTTGCAGTCGGCCCGTGGTCAGCGTCAGCGTCGTGTCGAGGCTGCCCCCGATGGTGATGGCGAAGTCGATTTCACCGTTGGTCGCGTCGTGTGAAACAACGACGTGGTTGTTGCTGTCGCCGTACAGCGTGAACAGGTCGTGGTCGCCCGTCTCATCGGTCGCCTCCATCGGCCACTCGACCGTCCCCGCCACCGCCCAGCGTGCGCCCTGCAACGCCAGCGGCACCGAGAGCGTTTCGTCTTCCGCCGTGGACTCGGGGCCGGTCGGTGCGATGGCGTGCTTGCCCTGAACGTGCATGAGCGGGGCGATGAGGTATCGCCCGGGAAGCTCGCAAAAGAATCCCGTGATGCCGAAGGCGTTGGACTCGCTCGCCGTCCCGTACAGGTACACCGGCGTCCAGTTGGTGTTGTCGGAGTAGAGCCAGTCCAGACGCGGGAACCACGCATCGGTCCCCGCCCCGCGGACCTGAGCAGCCAGCCCGAACCGCGCCCCGCGGTCGCTCGCCACCGGCAGGACGTACCACACCTGGCACTGGTCGCCGTCGAAGTCCTGATTCGTCGGGGTGACGTACATGAACCCCGCCGCGTCGTTGGTCGTGTCATCGTTGGCGACCTCGACAAAGTGCGTCATGCCCACGGGCGGGCGGGTCCGGGGCTGCGGGTCCAGCAGTGAATCGTCAGAGTCGTAACGGAAGTTCCGGCCGTCGTAGTAGACCGTCACTCGCGTGGTATCTGTGGCCGGGGCGGTGAACTGCGTGAACGCCGCCTTCATCTCGTTGTATCCCCCGGGGAACGTCCGCAGCGGGCGCTGCACATGCACCGCGGGGAAGTCGGCCGAATAAATCACCGCGTCGGACTCGACGTAGTAGATGCTCGTGCCGTCGCTCTGAATCGTCGCCACGTCTTCTGCGCCGTCGAGGTGGACCCGGGCGAAGTGCAGCCCGTCGGTCGAGACGTGGTAGATGGGCAGTCCGTCGTTGTTGGAGCCGCCGTACCAGCGGGGGCCGTCGGCCGTCAGGCACCAACGCAGGTGCAGCGGGTCGTTGCCGTCGCGGAGCGTGCCGCCTGTGTACTTGCCCCTCGTGTCGAAGCTGTCCCACACCGGCAGGTCGTCGGACGTGCGGGGCGCGTTGCACACGGGGATGACCTCGGCGTAGGTGTCCGCCGACCACGCGATCCGCCCGTCGCCGGTGGGCACCGCCGACACCGGCTGCGGGCTGAACTTGTGGGCACTGGTCGCCGCCGTGCTGGTGACGTTGCCGTGCCACTCGTCGATGTCGGTGGGGGTGTCCGTCGCGTAACCACTCAGCGTGAACAGTTGAGCGGTCAGGTGGTTGTTCTGCGACCCGTCGCCCCACGCCCAGACAATCGACAGCACGTCGGACTCGGGGTAGTAGACCGCGCCCCCGGCGTGCAGGTGGACCGTCGGCGTCAACGCCGTGTCCCACGTCTCGTAGGCCATGCGGACGTTTTGAAGCGTCCAGGTGCCGGTGTCCGACGCCCGCGTGATGACCGCGATGCAGCCCTGCCCGCCCTCCGGGAATGCACCCGACGCGATGTAGTCGGCGATGGTGATGACCGCGTTTTGGTAGTCGTGGACCCCGTACACCGGGAAGCTGCCCACCGACCAGCGCGCGCCAAGCCCGCCCCCTGAGTAGGTCGCGGGCACACCCGTCGATTGATTCTGCGGCACGTCGCCGATGGCCGTCGAAGCGTCCGCCGACACGCCCTGCACCTGCCAGTAGGCCCAAGTGCTGCCATTGTCCTGCGTGTAAAACACCGTCATACCCACCACGCCCGAGCCCGCGTTGCGGTTGGCCACGCAGAAAATCAGGCCGTTGTGGATGTACCAGGTGTTTCCCGTGTAGACGTGCCCGGCCGGGGCCGAGAGCGTCGTGGCAAGGCTGGTGTAGGTGACGGTGTTCTGGATCGTCAGGCCGGTGCCCGAGCGGATGTGGATGTTGGACGACGACGGCTCGCGCGTCACCATCAGCGGGGTCTCGTTGTCGTGGTCCACGCCGGTCGCAAGAATCTCGCCCGTGCTTCCGATGTCTACGCCGGTCGAGGTGAACTGCGGACGCCCGGCCGCGGCCTTGCAACGGTGCCACCAGCGGGGCTCGTCCACGCCCACCGCACGACCGCCCGCGTCGTAGGACGGCGAGTCACGGGCGAACGTCGGCTCGGTGCCGAGGAACGCGCCGTCGAACCGGGTTTTTCCGGCGTACCGCGTGGTCACTTAAACCGCTCCAAATAGGTGTCCACCGCCCCCGGCCCGATGATCGGCGTGTGCCCGGCCTTCACGACTTCCTCGACCGCGTTCATGTCGGCACCGCAGGCGACCAGGACTTCGCCCTCGACCTGCTTAAATGACGCGGCCCGTTGATTGTTCAGAGACTTCTTCCAGCCGTCGTGTTTGACCCACACGCCGAGTTGATGGAGCCGGGGATTGTCTTCCCGGGGCCAGCCCTCACCGTAGACCATGCACGGCAGACGGTCGATGATGTCGTGGATCGGGTGGTTCCACTTGGTCATCGCAATCGCGTCAAGCGCAATGCTGTTGCCCGCCGCGAGATAGGGTGCGATGCAGTCTGCCACGAACGACTCGTAAGCCGCCGGGCTCCACTGTCTCACGGTCAGTCCAGGTGTCAGGTCCGGGCACCCCGCGTAAGCGATGCACTCCTTGCCGCCCCACTCGCGGATCATGTGCATGGCCTCAATCCAACTTCCCGAGTTGACGCCCGTG
>CAYGNN010000251.1:0-3164 GCA_964351165.1 uncultured Phycisphaeraceae bacterium | reverse complement strand
CGGCACGCGTCGAGGAACATCGGGAGGTTGTGCTTGTCGCACACCTTGCGCACGGCGCGGAGGTTCTCCAGGCTGACCGGCTGGCCGCCCCCTGAGTTGTTGGTCACCGTGACCATCACCAGCGGGATGCGGTCAGCGCCGACGCGCTCGATCAGCGCCTCCAGCGCCGGGACGTTCATGTTGCCCTTGAAGGGGTGGTTCGAGGACGAGTTCTTCGCCTCCTCGATTGGCAGGTCGACCGCTACCGCGCCGGTGTCCTCGACATTGGCGCGGGTCGTATCGAAGTGGGCGTTGTTGGGGATGACCTTGTCGGGGCCCCCGACCCGTTTGAAGAGGATCCGCTCGCTCGCGCGGCCCTGGTGCGTGGGGAGCACGTGCTCGAAGCCGGTGATGTCGTTGAGGCTCTGGTTGAAGCGGTAGAACGAGTCAGCGCCGGCGTAGGACTCATCGGCGCGCATCATCGCGGCCCACTGCTCGCTGCTCATCGCGCCGGTGCCGGAGTCGGTCAGCAGGTCAATGATGACGTCGCGCGCCGCGACCTTGAAGACGTTGAATGACGCCTCGCGCAGGATCGCTTCGCGCTCCTCGCGCGTCGTCATGCGGATCGGCTCGACGGACTTGATCTTGAAGGGCTCGATGATCGTCTTCATGGGCAATGGCCTCTCGGTGCGGTGGGTGCAGCGAGAGGATACGCCTTGCGATCGGGATTCCCAAACCGGATTTGGAGGCTGTCAGGCCGCGGTCAGTTTCTGCCGAAGGTCGTCGATGTCCGCTTTCATGCACTTCTTGAAGACGCCTGCGAAGAAGAACCCCAGGGGGGCCATGA
Source organism: uncultured Phycisphaeraceae bacterium (assembly GCA_964351165.1). Lineage (GTDB taxonomy): Bacteria > Planctomycetota > Phycisphaerae > Phycisphaerales > UBA1924 > JACKHE01. The sequence continues at coordinate 2,338 of CAYGNN010000251.1, read as the reverse complement.
CCTTCGCCATCGTGGTCCGGGGCTTGACGTGCATGGTCATGACGACTTCGGTGCCGCCTCCGGATGGCGCGAAATCGAGGACCGTCGTGAAGTCGGAGCCGCAGGAATCGCTGCTGACGGTGTAGCTCCGGCCTTCCTGGTAATCGGAGATCCACATTTCTTCGGTCTGCTCCTTGCCGAAGATTTTGCGGGTCTCCTTCCAGCGCGTGCCGAGGCCGGTGTGCTGCTCGCTGAGGAACTCGATGCTGAGGATGGACTCGATGTTCTCCGCAGCATTGGGCAGGTCGGCGAACATCGCGAAGACCTTGTCGGTCGGAGCGTTGATGGTTTCGCGGATCTCGTAGGTCGCCATCGCGATAGGCCTCCCGGTGTTGTGAACAGGGTTCAACCGGGGATGGTACCGCGGTGCGATGGTTGGGTGGCAGCTCCGCCGGATCAGGCCGCCTGCTGCGAACCACCGCCTGGCAGGTCCGCATCCGGCTCGATCAGCGTGAAGATGGTCGCGTCCTCCGCCCGGCCCTGCCAGACCCCCTCGAACGAACCCCAGCGCAGGATGTCCTTCCACGAGATGATCCCGACCGGTCGGTGGTCCTCGTCGAGCACCGGGAGGCTGCGGAAGCTGTGCGCCAGGATCATGTCCACCGCGGCCTGGACCGCGTCGTCCGCGGCGACGAAGACCGGGTTGCGCGTCATCACCTGGTGCGCGCGCAGGTTCAGGGTGTTCTCGTCCTGCTTGCGCTCGTTGAGCTTGTTCCCGATGAAGGGGCTCATGCGCTTGAGCAGGTCGCGGTCGGAGATGACGCCGACGGCGCGGCCTTCTTCGACGACGACGACATGGTGGAAGCGCTCGCGCTCGAAGACCGCCTGCACCTCTGACAGCTTCGCGTCCATGCTGACCGTGACGACAGGGCGCGACATGATTTCCTGAACAGTGAGCATGGGTTGACTCCTCCTGAACCGAGCGGGGACTGACCTACCGGTATCGGCTCAATCATCGGTGCAGAACACCGGCCTGCCCCGGTCCGGGAATCTCCCTCAAAACAGCGCCGCACGCGGTCGGGTACGATGACCCCACATGGCGGATCCCACGCAACAGCACGAGCCCGGCGACTTCAGCAAGGATGATCCCGGCGCGGCGACGGAGACCGTCATCCAGGACCCGGTGGCGCCGGAAGAGCACGACGACCGCGTTGATGCGCTCGTCGAGTCCGACGCCTCCCCTGAAGAGGTGGCCCGGCACGTCGAGGACCTCGACGCCCCGGACGCGGCCGACACCCTCGAACGCCTCGAGACGGTGGAATCCGTCGAGGTCATCGATCAGATGGAAGACGAGGCGGCGGCCGAGGCGCTGTCGCACATGCAGCTTCCGATCGCGCTGACGCTCTTTGCGGACTTCTCCATCGAGGAAGCGGCCAGGTACCTGGCGCTGATGGAGCCTGACGACGCGGCCGACCTCCTGCAGGAACTCCCGATCGAACGCACGACGGAGCTCCTGCAACGGCTCCCGATCGAGCTCCACAAGCTGGTTTCGTACGACTCGGAGACAGCCGGCGGTCTGATGACGACGCAGTTCGTCGCGGTCCCTGCGTCGCTGAGCGTCGCCGAGGCGACGGAGCTGATCCGCGACCGACGTGATGATGTCATCAAGGACTACCTCTACTGCATCAGCGATGAGGGGAAGCTGGTCGGCGTCATCGCGCTCAGGGACCTGCTGCTGGCGCGATCGAAGGAGATCGTCGGCGATCTGATGAACCGGGAGATCACGGTCCTGCGCCCTGAGGTTGATCAGGAAGAGGTGGCGGAGGTCTTCGAGCGGTACGACTACTTCACGCTCCCGGTGATCGACCCGGAGGAACGGCTGCTGGGCATCGTCACGATCGACGACGTGGTGGACATCATCCGCGCCGAGCAGACGGAGGACGCCTTCAAGCAGGTCGGTGCTGGTGTTGGCGAGGCGGTGTATTCGCCGCTTGGGAAGAAGATCAAATCCCGGCTGCCCTGGCTGCTGGTCAACCTCTTCACGGCGGCGATCGCCGCGGCTGTGGTCTTCCAGTTCGAAGCGCTCATCGGTGAGATCGCGATCCTCGCGGTCCTGATGCCGGTGATCGCCAACCAGGCCGGCAACGCCGGGCACCAGAGCCTCGCGGTCACGCTCCGCGGCCTCGTCCTTGGTGATGTCAGCAAGGAGCGCGTCGCGCCCCTGCTCGCGAGGGAGACCGCCCTGGGACTGGTGACCGGCCTGGTAACCGGAGCAGCGATGGCGCTGGTGATCTGGGGATTCACTGCCATCGGGGTCTTCGATTCGAAGTTCGTAGGCACCGAGGAAGCCGTTACCCGC
>CAYGNN010000250.1:1527-3191 GCA_964351165.1 uncultured Phycisphaeraceae bacterium | reverse complement strand
CCAGCGCGGTGGCGGCGGCCAAGAAGGCGTTCATCGTCAACCGCATCGGCGACCTCGGTCTGGCGCTGGGCCTGCTGGTGGCGTTCACGCAGTTCGGCTCGCTGGAATACAAAGAGATCTTCGCGCAGGCCGCCCACTGGCAGGCGGAAGCGGCGCATGGGCACGCGGTCCCCTGGTCGATCAAGGCCATCCCGCTGCTGCTGATGGTCGGCGCGTTCGGCAAGTCGGCGCAGCTGCCGCTGTATGTCTGGCTGCCTGACGCGATGGAGGGCCCGACGCCGGTTTCGGCGCTCATCCACGCGGCGACGATGGTGACGGCTGGCGTGTACCTGATCGCGCGGTTCCTGCCGCTGTTTGAGCTCAACCCTGCGGCGCTGAACACGGTCGCCTGGGTCGGCGGTCTGACGGCGTTCTTCGCCGCGACGATCGGCATGGCGACGTACGACATCAAGCGCGTGATGGCGTACTCGACCGTCTCCCAGCTGGGCTACATGTTCCTGGGGCTCGGCGTGCTGACCAGCGCCGGCGCGGCGTACCACGTCTTCACGCACGCCTTCTTCAAGGCGACGCTCTTCCTCGCCTGCGGCGCTGTCATGCATGGTTTCGCAGGCCAGCTCGACCTGCGTCGGCTCTCTGGCCTCTGGCACATGAAGGGCTGGCGGATCGTGTCCTTCGCGATGCTGGTCGGGTGCCTGTGCCTGGCCGGTTTCCCACTGACCTCCGGCTTCTTCTCGAAGGACATGATCATCGCGGAGGCCTTCGTTACTGAGGGCTTCGGCGGTTCGTTCCTCGGCGTGCTGGCCCTGCTGACAGCAGGGATGACGGCGTACTACACGTTCCGGGTCTTCTTCCGCGTGTTTGTCGGTCCGGTGGAGTACCACGCGGGCGACGACCACCACGGCGATGACGATCATGGGCACGCCGACGACGGTCACGGCTTCCACCCCCACGCGCCGGGGTGGGCGATCAACAGCGTGCTGATCATCCTCAGCGCCGGCGCCCTGCTGGCGGCGATCCCTTACTTCATCGACAAGGCCCACCACGGCTGGGTCGGTGGTCTGGTGCATCACTCGACGGCCGCGGTTTCGCACCTGACGGTCGGTGTCGATCACAGCGCCAAGTTCCTGGGTGGCGATCCGCACAAGATCATGTACTACGTCTCCGGCGTGGTCGGGGTCGTCGGGATCCTGATCGCCTGGATGCTCCACAAGAAGGGGCGCACAGAGGCGGCGACCTCGCCCGGCGCGGCGAGCGCCGCGAAGGCGGTCGGCCCGATCCTGAACTGGGCGACGAACAAGTGGTACGTGGACGAGCTCTACGACTTCCTGTTCCGCAAGCCGCTGTGGTTCATCGCGCACGTCTTCTTCTTCATCGACGCGCTGCTGGTCGATGGCCTCGTCAACCTGTTCGGGTGGCTCCCCAAGGCGATCGGCGGATCGCTCCGGCCGAGCCAGAACGGGTTCCTTCAGTCGTACGCCGTGGGCATGACCGGGGGGCTTGCGCTCCTGCTGGTCATCGTCTGGATTGTGAGTTGATCCGCTGATGCTGACCGCACTGATACTCATCCCGCTGCTGGGCGCCCTCGTGGTCGCGCTGGCGCCGCAGAAGTTCACCAAGGCGCTGGCCACGGTGATCACGATGGTGGCGCTGCTGCTGTCGGTGAT
>CAYGNN010000250.1:0-1517 GCA_964351165.1 uncultured Phycisphaeraceae bacterium | reverse complement strand
GATCATGAATATTATGCTGGTGTCAGTGACCGAGCGGACCCGCGAGATCGGCATCCGCAAAGCTGTCGGCGCTCGGACCAAAGATATCTTGCGGCAGTTTTTGGTGGAGTCGCTGCTGCTGTCGGTGATCGCGGCCTTCCAGTTTGATTGGGAGTACGCCGGGACCGTCGCGTTCGCGCAGTCGTTCCCGCTTGTCGAGCAGCTGGGGATCAACCTGTCGGTGGGGGCGGATTCCGTCTCGCTGCTGCTGATCATCCTCACGGCGCTGCTCGGTCCGCTGTGTGTTGTTGGGTCGTACACCGCGATCACGACGAGGGTGAAGAACTACTACGCGTGGCTGCTTGTGCTGCAGGCTGCGGTGACCGGCGTCTTCGCGGCGCAGGACCTCATGCTGTTCTACGTCTGCTTCGAGTTCACGCTGATCCCGCTGTACGTGCTCATCAGCCTGTAGGGCTCGACGAACCGGCGCAAGGCCGCGACGAAGTTCTTCCTCTACACGTTCACCGGCTCGGTGATCGCGCTCGCCGGTCTGGTGTACGTCGCGTACGTTGCGTACGAGCGGAACCTGGAATGGACGTGGTCGCTTCCGCAGTTGCAGGCGGCCGCGGCGAGCATGTCCAAGACGGAGCAGTCGTGGGTGATGCTCGCGATGCTGGCCGGGTTCGCGGTGAAGGTGCCCCTCTTCCCGGTGCACACGTGGCTCCCCCTGGCGCACACCGAGGCGCCGACCGCGGGGTCGGTCGTGCTGGCTGGCGTGCTGCTGAAGCTTGGCACGTACGCGTTCTACAAGTTCGTGCTGCCCTTCACGCCGCTGGCGGTGATGGAGTACGCGCCGGCGATCGCGGTGCTGGCGATCATCGGGATCATCTACACCGGCCTGATCTGCTGGGCGCAGAACGACGTGAAGAAGCTCGTCGCGTACTCGTCGGTGAGCCACCTGGGCTTCTGCGTGCTGGGGCTCTTCGCGGTGAACATGGTCGGGATCTCCGGTTCGATCATGTACATGATCAACCACGGCCTCTCGACTGGCGCCCTCTTCTTCTGCATCGGCATGCTCTACGAGCGCTACCACACGCGGTCGATGGACGAGATCGGCGGGTTGTCTGCCAAGATGCCGGTCTTCGCGTTCTTCTTTGTCTTCTTCACGATGGCCTCGGTCGGTCTTCCCGGCCTGAATGGGTTCATCTCTGAATTCATGTGCCTGCTGGGCGCGTTCCAGTCCGGCGCTGATGGCGTCGGCGCGACGTTCGGCCCGCTCGGCCCCTGGTTCGCTGCGATCGCTGCGACCGGCATGATCGTCGCGGCGATGTACCTGCTGTACATGGTCGGCAAGGTGCTCTTCGGACCGCTGCGTGAGCCTGCTGGTCATCACGAGCACGAGACGCTCCCCACGGACCTGTCGTGGCGTGAGATCTCGATCCTGACGCCCATCGCGGTGCTGTGCCTGGTGCTGGGGCTTTACCCGACACCGGTGCTGCGTTCGCTTGAAGCGCCTGTGGGGGCTGTGATCACGCAGG
>CAYGNN010000249.1:0-3221 GCA_964351165.1 uncultured Phycisphaeraceae bacterium | reverse complement strand
CGGATAAAAGGTACCCCGGGGATAACAGGCTGATCGCTCCCGAGCGTCCATAGCGGCGGAGCGGTTTGGCACCTCGATGTCGGCTCATCACATCCTGGGGCTGTAGGCGGTCCCAAGGGTTCGGCTGTTCGCCGATTAAAGTGGTACGCGAGCTGGGTTCAGACCGGCGTGAGCCAGGTCGGTCCCTATCTGCTGTGGGCGCAGGAAACTTGAGGAGATTCTTCTTTAGTACGAGAGGATTGGGAAGGACGTACCCCTGGTGCGCCAGTTGGTCTGCTAAGGCCATCGCTGGGTAGCTAAGTACGGCAGGGATAACCGCTGAAAGCATCTAAGCGGGAAGCCCCCCTCGAGATGAGACTTGCTAGTCAATAGACGTGAGACCCCTGGAAGACCACCAGGTTGATAGGCTGCAAGTGTAAGGGCAGAAATGTCCTCAGCTGAGCAGTACTAACGGTCAAAGGATTCATCACACCAACCAGGTATCGCTCCGGTTCACACCGGCCGATTGCCTGACTTGGTGACGCGTGCTCGAGTTCATCACTCGGCACAGCATCGCTCGGCTTTCTTACTGATGTCATCGTTTCCGGTCCGTCACTGGACCGGGCGCCCCAGAAATGGGACGCCACGGTTTTCCCTCTGCCGTTCGTGAAAGCGGACAGCAGGGTTTGTCGGTGACTAGAGGTCCGGGGCCACACCTGTTCCCATTCCGAACACAGCAGTTAAGCCCGGGCCGCCGATGATACTGTTCTGCGGGAAAGTAGGTCATTGCCGACTTTTGAGCCCCCTGAGGTTACACCTTGGGGGGCTCACTTTTTTTTTGCCCTCCTCCGCCACCTCGAATCCAGTTCCCTGCCGTTCCTGCGGTTCTCGCGGCCCCTGCGGTCGTGAGCCCCAGCTTCTCGGCTGGCGACCCTCGAAATGCGATAGAATGATCCTGCATCATCCGATGTGTTGGGTGCAGTGCGCCATCGGCTCGGCGTGCGCCAGGTCCGATTCCATGCCGCGGCTGAGGCTGCGATCCGCCATGCAACGAGGAGTGCCCCGATGAGTTCCACCGCCAAATCCAGCAACGATGTCCGCCTCTACGACGGCGAGGGCGAGGACCTGATGCAGCAGGACCAGGCGCTGGACCGCGTGACGCTGCTCCCCAACAACCCGCCCAAGCGCAAGGGCTCCGACGCCAGGGACTCCATCCGGATCCTCTGGGGGCAGCACATGCTCAACGACATCCTGGACCACCGCTACCGCGCGGTCGTCTGCGGCGTCAACGACACCGACAACTCCCACGGCATCATCTCGCAGGTCGTTGACCTGATCGAGGCGAGCCAGTGGAACTCCAAGACCGTTACCTCGTACGCGAAGATGTTCCACGACTCCGTCACCCTCCAGGCGGAGGGCGACAAGGAGCCGCACATTCTGAAGATCGATCTGGATTCGGTCCTGATCCTCGCGATGCTCCGCCCCAAGGGGCAGGACCACTTCACGGTCGAGGACATCGGTCGCGGCTTCGCGACGGTGACGAAGATGCTCAAAGGGCGCCGCGAGAGGCTGCCTGTGGCGAGCGTCTCCTTCCTCGGCGCCCGATCGAACAAGCTGATCGATCCCAAGACCGGCGCGGAGCCCAGCTTCGAGACAGTCCTGCGGACGATGTTCGAGGCCGGCTACCGGGGCGACGTGTACCCCTCCTCCCAGATGTGGAGCATGGGCAACGTCGGCGTCTTCCCGAGCTACCCCTTCCCTGAGGGGCTGCAGCGGATGCGTGAGGGTGGGTTCTAACCGGATCAGATCGGTGCATTGAAGGGGGGACCAGGCATGTCCATCCGCGCCAGGTTCCTCTGGCTCTTCATTGTCACGCTGGGGCTCGCGGCGCTGAGCGCGATCCTCGCGCTGTCGATGCCGAACATGGGGGGGCTCAGCTGGGACGTCTTCGCGCCCTCGCTGAAGTTTGCAGGGTACCTGTTCGGTGTGATGCTCTGTTCGATCGTGCTCGAACGCGGCCGGTTCCGCCTGCTAATGTTCGCGGCGATCGCAGGGTACGTGCTCTCCTGCATCCTGTGCTGGGGGTTGATCTGGTATCCGTTCAGAATGCACATCCGCGCGTGGGAAATCCAGGAACTTACGGGTCGTTGGGCGCTGACCCTCTCGCTCGTTTCAGCTGCGGTAACACTGATCGCGATGCTCCGCCTGATCAAACCGAAGGGCAACCTGCTCCGGTTGATCCGGGTGATGACGGAGACCTGCGCCGCGTGCTTCGCGGCGCTCTCGATCCTCATGGCGTGGGATGTACTGGATACGTATTTCATGTACGGCCCTGATGTGTCGTTCCGGGTCTGGAGTGCGTTGCTGATCTGCTCCGTCGCGGGGCTCATGGGAACACCGGCGCTGCGCGCAGTTGAGATCGCCAGGCACAAAGACTCGGCCGATTCCGGGCTCCCGATGAAGATCGAGATCGGCATCACCTGCCCCAGGTGCGAGCGTAAGCAGTCGATCCCGACCGGGGGCGCCTCGTGCGCCGGGTGCGGCCTGATGACCCATATCAAGGTCGAGGAGCCGCAATGCCCCAAGTGCGGGTATTCGCTGGCGAAGCTGGATGCGGACACCTGCCCCGAGTGCGGGGGCGGGCTCACCGGCGCCGGGTAAACTGGCCGCGTGCAGCCTGCGACGATCAACAGGATGATCGACCGGATGGCCGTCTTCCCTCGGTCGTTGTTGGCGTTGCTGGAAGGGCTGCCGGATGCCGAAGCGCAGCGGAAGCCACCCAGCGGCGCCTGGTCGATCGTCGAGATCGTCAACCATCTCGCGGATGAAGAGTCGGAAGACTTCCGCACGCGCGTGCGGCTGACGCTCGAGGATCCCTCGAAGCCCTGGCCTGGGATCGATCCGGAGGGCGTCGTGATCGAGCGGCGCCACAACGAGAATCCACTGGCCGCTTCGCTCGATCGTTTCGCGGAGGAACGGGCCGCGTCCGTCGAGTGGCTCCGGACGCTGGACGCGCCGGATTGGTCGAAGACGTATACCCACCCGCAGCTCGGCGAACTCCGCGCTGGGGACGTGATGCTCTCCTGGTGCGCGCATGATGCGCTGCACCTGCGGCAGATCGCCAAGCGCGTGTACGAGCTTGCTCAGCACGACGGCGGAGGGTTCAGCGCGGTGTACGCAGGGGATTGGTAAGCCGCTGCGTGGTGATCGCCAGCGCCGCTTTGTCGAGGTCGCCCCCGACC
>CAYGNN010000248.1:0-3234 GCA_964351165.1 uncultured Phycisphaeraceae bacterium | reverse complement strand
CTCGTCGGTGGCGGCGGCCGTGAGCACGCGCTGGCGTGGAAGCTCAGCAAGTCCAAGAGCCTGGGGACGCTCTTCGCGACACACACCGGCAACCCCGGCATCGCGTCGCTCGCCAAGCCCATTGATTGCCCCTACGAGATCGGCAACTGGTTCCGCCTCGAGCGGTTCTGTGAGCACGCCGACATCGACCTGGTCGTGGTCGGCCCTGAGGCGGAGCTCGCCGCGGGGATCGCCGATGCGCTGCGCACGAAGGACCGCGCGGTGGTGGGGCCAAACGCCGACGGCGCGCGGCTCGAATCGAGCAAGTCCTGGGCGAAGCAACTTATGCGCGCCGCGTCGATCCCGACCGCGGAGGGCCGGGTCTTCAAGAACGCTGAAGCCGCGATCGAGTACGCAGAATCACGCACCGAGCCGGTCGTGGTCAAGGCGTCGGGGCTCGCAGCTGGCAAGGGCGTGATCGTCTGCGACACCAACGATGACGCGGTCGCAGCGATCCGCAGGATCATGCACGAGCGCGCGTTCGGCGATGCAGGCAACGAGATCATCATCGAGGAGCGTCTCAGCGGCGCGGAAGTCTCGATCATCGCGCTCACCGACGGGCGATCGGTGTACGTCCTCGACACCTGCCAGGATCACAAGCGCCTGCTCGATGGCGGCGAGGGCCCCAACACCGGCGGAATGGGGGCCTACTCGCCTGCGCCGGTGCTGACAGACAGCCAGCTCGCGGAGGTCCACCGCCTCGCGCTGATCCCGGTGATCGACGCAATGCGCCGCGACGACATCGAGTACCGGGGCCTGCTCTACGCAGGTCTGATGCTCACGCACGGCGGCCCCAAGGTGCTCGAATTCAACGTGCGGTTCGGCGATCCGGAGTGCCAGACGCTGCTGCCTCGCATGCAGTGCGACCTTGTGGACGTCCTGCACGCGACCGCGACCGGCCGCCTCGAAGACGCGTCGATCGATTGGGACAAGCGTCCCTCGGTCTGCATCGTCCTCGCGAGCGAGGGCTACCCCGACAAGCCGATCACCGGTCGGTCGATCACAGGCTTGGCGGATGCCGCTGCGGTTAAGGGCGTGCAGGTCTTCCACGCAGGCGTCAAGCGTGGCGAGGACGGCGGCTACGTCACGGCGGGCGGCCGCGTGCTGAACGTTGTCGCGATGGGTGACACGCTCGAAGAAGCGCGCGCCAAGGCGGACGAGGCGTGCGGCATGATCCACTTCGACGGTATGCAGCGCCGCAGCGATATCGGTGTCGGTTCGCCGGCGCACGCCGGTTGATCGGCGTTCAATTCAGAAATTCGAGCCTTGCGTAGCGCAGGATGAGCGTCTTCACGCCGACACGGCCGAAGTCGATCTTCGCTTTCGCGTCCATCCCCCGAACGACAGCGACCACAACGCCATCGCCGAATTGGGGGTGGCGGACGCGTGTCCCGGTCGCAGGGAGGCCCTCCGCGTCGAGGGCGCCGGGGGAGGCATACTCCGGATCAGGGACGTAGCGTTGCTCGCCATCGTTGATGGCGCTGCCGGAATCCCACCTCGGCTCGCGGTCGGTGTCGTCGTACCCGCCGCCCCAGCCGCCGGCGAGGTCGTTCTCCTCGACGTTCGCGGCGGGGAGCTCCTCGTAGAACTGGCTCTTGATCGTGCGCTCGGACATGCCGTGGGTCGTGCGCGTGCGGGCATCGGTGAGCAGCAGGTGGTCCATCGCCCTGGTGACGCCGACGAAGAGCAGGCGGCGTTCTTCTTCGAGTTCGCTCAGTGAATCGCGCGAGCGGGAGTGGGGGAGCAGGCCCTCTTCCAGACCAACGATCGCGACCGCCGGGAACTCCAGCCCCTTCGCCGCGTGCAGCGTCATCAGCGTGACAGCGCCCTGCGTCGGGTCGATCGCGTCAGCGTCAGCGACGAGCGAGACCGACTCCAGGTACGCCCTGAGCATCGCCAGCAGCGGAGGGGTGTCCGGGTTCTGCACGGCGCCTTCGATGGCGCTCGCGTCGATGGAAGGATCGAGCGTCGCGTCCGCGCCAGCGTCGTACTCCTGCTCGAACTGCCTGGCGCCTGCGACGACCTCGTAGAGGTTCTCGACCTTGTCCTCGTCCGCCGCCTCCTCGTTGCGCGAGGCGAGCTTCTGGTAGTGCGTTTCCAGGCCGGACTCCACGATCACCCGCTCGACGAGTTCCGAGAGCGAGCCGCTGATGTCCGATCCCATGAAGGAGCCCTCGCCGGTCCAGGCGCCGAGGATCGTCATGAACCGCTCGAGCGCGTTGCACGCGCGTGCGGAGATGTCCGGGACCTGCCCTCGCGATGCCGCGATGAGGCCCTCCATGAAGGGGATGCCGTGGCGTGTGGCGAAGAGGTCCACCTTGGCGATGGTGGTCGCGCCGACGCCTCGTGTTGGTTTGTTGATGATGCGGCGCAGCGAGACGTCGTCTGCTGGGTTTGCGACGACGCGCAGGTACGCGAGGACGTCCTTCACTTCCTGCCGCTCGTAGAAGGCGGTGCCTCTGGCGATGACGTAGGGCGTCCCGGTGACGCGCATCTCGTCCTCGAGCGTTCGGCTCAGCGCGTTGGTGCGGTAGAAGATCGCCATCTCGCCCCACGAGAGGTTGTGCGTGTCGCGCATCGTGCGGAGCCACGTGCCGACGACCTGCGCCTCGTGCCGCTCGTCGATGCAGTGCGTGATGTTGATCGCGCCGCCCTCTGGACGCTCCGTAAAGAGGTCCTTGTGGCGCCGCTGCGTGTTGTGACGAATAAGTTCGTCGGCGGTCCCGATGATCTTCTGCGTCGAGCGGAAGCTCTGCCCCAGGGCAATCGTCGTCGCGCCTGGGTAGTGCTTCTCGAATTCGAGGATGTTCGAGATGTCAGCGCAGCGCCAGCCGTAGATGGACTGGTCCGGATCGCCGACAACGCAGATGTTGGGCTTCTTCCCATCATCACGCTGGGCGATGAGCGAGGCGATGACGAACTGCGCTCTGTTCGTATCCTGGTACTCGTCGATGAGCAGGTGCTTGAAGCGGCCGGAAATCGACTGCCGCGCTTCCTCGCTGTTGGTCAGGACGCGCACCGTCAGCATGAGCAGGTCGTCGAAGTCCACCGCGTTCGCACGGCGGATGTCGCGTTCGTACAACTCGTAGAGCTTGGCGATCGTCCGCGTGTAGAAGTCGCCTGCGTTCTGCGCGTACGTCTTCGCGTCCATCAGCTCGTTCTTGGCGGTGCTGATTGCGCCGAGGACATTGCGCG
>CAYGNN010000247.1:0-3308 GCA_964351165.1 uncultured Phycisphaeraceae bacterium | reverse complement strand
CAGGCGGCGACCGAGGGCGCGGTGGAATCGGTCACGCTGCACGAGATGACGCAGGCTGGATAGCGGTCATGCCTGCTCGGCTGACTCAACAGCGTGCCCGGCAACGGTTTCCTGCGCCAGCATCCGTGTCTTGAACTCTCTCCCCCAATCCTGCATGGACACGAGGATCGGCTCAAGCGAGCGCCCGTAATCGGTGACTTCGTACTCGACTCGTGGCGGCACTTCCGCGAAGACATGCCGTGCGATGACGCCATCCGCTTCGAGCTCACGGAGCTGGAGCGTAATCATTCGTTCGGTCGCGTTCGGTACGAGCCGCCGGAGTTCGCCGAACCGCTTGCGGCCGCCGAGCAGGTGACAGACCAGGACCGGTTTCCACCGCCCGCCGATGACACTGAGCGTTGCTTCCACATCACATCCGGTCTTCCAGTTGTACTTTCTGGTCATTGCATACTCCGTATCGCCAAAAAATTGATACTTACATTTTTGTGCGTACTTGTCGATAACAAAGTATAGGCATAGGTTCACTTGGTCCTCAACGCCGACCAGCGGATTCTTCCAGTCCCGGAGACTTCCCATGCCGATCATCATTTGCAATCGAATCGCGACCACTGCCTTGGCCACCACCTTGATAGGTGCTGTGACCGGCTGCTCGAATCCCAATGCTCCCACTCCAACGGAGTCTCGGGGAAACGGCGAAGCGGCAGTTTGGGTTGTCGTGCCATCTGAGATCGAATGGGGCCGTCTCAATCCTGCTCGAGGCGACGCCAGCCCGAGGGCTGGCGCTCTCTGGGGTGTTCGAACAAGTCCGAGCGCCTCAGGCTTCTTGGTTGAGTTCGCGGAAGGGTTTTCATCGCCACCACACATCCACAACGTGTCGTACCGCGGGATCGTCATCGGTGGACTGGTCCACAACGATGACCCCGGCGCTACTGCCATGTGGATGCCAGCAGGATCGTTCTGGACGCAACCAGCGGGGGAAGCGCATGTCACCGCGGCGAGCGGCGAGCGGAACCTCGCGTACATCGAGATCGAAGACGGGCCGTACCTGGTCCACCCCGTAGATCAGGCGTTCGACAACGGCGAACGTCCGGTCAACATTGTCTCGCGCAACATGGTCTGGCAGAACGCTTCTGCGATCGCTGCCGGCGCTCTCGATGAAGTGAAGGCGGCGCTGCTATGGGGATCGCCGGGGCTAGGGCTATCGTGCGGCCTCATGTTCAGGATCCCGGCGAACTTTGACGGCGTGCTCCGGATCAATTCCGAGCACCAGGTTATTGTGATCGAGAGCCATCCTATGCGCACGAATCTTGATGGGACTAATGGGCAATCCCTGCCGCCCGGGAGCGCCTTCGGATCCGACCAAGGCGCAGGGCACCACATCGCGACTGCATCGGATGAATCAACTGTCCTCTATGTGCGCACCGACGGCGCGATCCAGATCAACGAGACGTCTTCGCGGAGTAATCACGAATGAACCACGACATCACCCATTTCGCCAAGCACCGCCACACCGTCAAGGCGTACGACCCGACGCACCGGCTCACCGATGAGCAGGTCGAAAAGATCAAGGAACTGCTCCGCCTTAGCCCTTCGAGCACGAATGCGCAACCGTGGCACTTCGTGCTCGCGTCCACGCCGGAGGGGAAGGAGCGTGTGGCCAAGTCGACCGACAGGCTCTACCCCTTTAACCGGCAGTCGATCGTGAACGCATCGCACGTTGTCGTGTTCTGCAGCAGGCTCGAGATCGGCGAGGACCACCTGCAGCGTGTACTCGAACAGGAAGAGAAAGACGGACGCTTCGGAGGGAACCCCGAGTTCAAGGCGCAAATGCACGCTGGCCGCAGTCTGTTCGTCGATCTGCACAAGCAGGATTTCAAGGACGTGCAGCACTGGATGGACAAGCAGGTGTACCTGAACATCGGCGCCTTCCTGCTCGGGGTCTCCACGCTGGGGATCGACGCCACGCCGATGGAGGGCATCGAGATCAGCGCCCTGGATGAGCAACTCGGCCTCCGAGAACGTGGGTACAGCGCGCTGGTCGTCGTCACACTGGGCAAGCTCGATTCGGCGAACGACTACAACGCGAAACTGCCCAAGTCGCGGCTGCCGTTCAGCGAGATCCTGACGGAGATCTAATCAGGAGTGCGGAACAGCCTCGAGCGCCGTCTCGTCGAGCAGCGTGCGCCCTGTGCCCTCGGTTGACCACGTGCGGATGCGGGCGCCACGCGCGCCGAGACGCTCGATGCGCTGTTCGATGCGTGTGGCGCGGTCTTGATCGGCGCGCTCGGCTCTGATCAGGATCTCGCCGTTTTCGATGGTGGCGATCCCCTCATCGACTGCGCTGTTGTTGTGCAAGGTGAGGGTGTGGATCGCCTTGGTGTGCGGGTGTGGGTAGAAGATCGTCTCGGCGAGGAGATCGTCGGTGCGCGTGTCGTGGGTGCGCATCAGGATCGCCTCGTCGTAGGGGATCCAGTCGAAGGTGGTCCGCGTGCTCCGGTTCTGCCAGATGGAGCCGACGAGCGGGACGAAAGCACCGAGGTGTGCAACCTGCTCAGGAGGCGTTGTCGCGCTCGCAGGGAGCGGTGTTCTTTGATCGCGCCTGGCGTACGGCCAGCCTGTCATGGAGCGATCGACAGGGCGCCCCTGATCCTCGATCCAGAAGTTGGTGTAGCTGGTCGGGGTATCGAACGACCAGACGGAGGAGATCGTGCGCGTAGGCTCCGCGGCCCAGGCGATGGCGTCCTGGTCGTAGAAGAGCGTCATATCAAAGCGGAAGTCGCTGCCGTTGTGCGCGGTGAGAACGCCGGTCTGGACGAGCCCCGGGCCGCAGAGCGCGAGCACCGCGAGCTCATCGCGTTGCGGGTGGTGGTAGATCACCCGGAACGAACCGAAGACCGATTCGCTCGTGCCTTCGCTGTTGGAAGTGATGGAAGTCAGCGCGCGTTCCGTTGGGCCCCAGGACCAGACGTCGCGCTGCTGGTAACCATTGGCAGGCATGGTGCGCCATTCGCCCTGCGGGAAGCGGGCGAGGACCCCCAGAATGCGATCAACCTGTTCGGAGGTCGACTCGATGGCAGGCTCGTTCTGAGCGGTCTCGGGCGTTACATCGCTGCCGGCCTTCGGATCAGCCTGCGCCAACGCCTGAGGCGTGGTCGCGAGCAAAGCCATCACGGCCAAGAATTGGACGCCTGCGTCTGGCGCGGATCGGTGCATCTTCGTTTTCATGTTTGATGTGGTCCGTCAGTCGGGTGTTTCTGGCGCGGATCAATCAGTGCCAAACCCACCAGGGCCGCCTGGTATTCCATCCA
>CAYGNN010000246.1:3082-3340 GCA_964351165.1 uncultured Phycisphaeraceae bacterium | reverse complement strand
ACCTTGAACACGTCAAGACACCCATTCCCCACCGCTGCGATGTCTTCGGGAGTCGGGCCAACATCCGAAACCCCGGAACATCCGCTGTCATCCACATACAAGTAGGTCACGCTTCATCCTTTCCGCCCGCACCGCGCGGGCTATGGCTTCAAACTCGTTGTCCCCCGGGTGTTCGTTGCCGAGGGTGCCGTCGTCTCGCTCCACCCACGCCCAGAAGTTCGCGCGGGTGTAGGGCAAGGCGGGTTCGAGGTGGATCAC
>CAYGNN010000246.1:0-2981 GCA_964351165.1 uncultured Phycisphaeraceae bacterium | reverse complement strand
GACTCTCCAAACAGCACGCCTTGCGAACAGCGGTTGGCTGCGATTTCGCAGTAGCGCTCGGATATCTCGATGCCGATGGATTTGCGGCCCGCTTTTTTTGCGGCAACCAACGTGGTTCCCGAGCCCGCGAACGGGTCCAGCACCAAGCCTTCGCGCGCGGGGGGCAGATAGTCCAGGCACCACACATAAAGCGACAGTGGACGTTCGCACGGATGGTCGCTTTCCGCTTGCTGTGTCGCCGTGAAGTTCGTCCATGGCACAGTCACCGTCTCGGTCTTTTTGAAATGAGTGCAGCTCGCAATGTCCGCCTTGCTGAAATTAGGCATTTTTTGATTCTTCAGCCAAACGATCGCGCCTCCCCCTTCCTCAAAACAGTTGAAGAAGTTTGCGCCCCATATGATGCGGTGCTTCCCGACTCGCCGAATGTGGTTAAAGACATCTTCGCCGGGCGTCGCGTCATTCCACGACACCGCCCTGCCGCGATTCTTACCCCTGCCCATCACACGCCCCGACACCTGCACAAAATTGCCGACACCGAACGGTGGGTCGGTGTGGATGAGGGGAATTGACTGGTCGCCAAGCTCGGGCAATATCTCCCGACAGTCCCCGTGGTACAGCGTCACCGCCGAGTCTTCGTAGTAGGGCTTTGGTAGCGTCATACACCCTCCCCCACCAGCAACCGCTGCGCTTCGTCCAGGTTGCGGCACGCTTCCCGGTACGCCCGCCACAGGTCATCCGCCCGGTCGGCGTCGTCCTGCGTCCACTCCATGCCCGGCGTTGTCGCCAGCGTGTGAAGCTGGATATCCACGTCCGCGAACACGTCGCCCACGCCCGAGATGAGGCGGGCGACTTGGGCGTGCTTCTCGGCGGTCCAGGTGTCGGTCACGCACATGAGTGGGGCTCCCCGCAAAGTTGTTGGAAGAAACAGTCTGCGATCCACCGGGCGTCGGCCTCATCCTCCGGCCAATCCTCGAAGTACCCGCGGACATCGGGCCAACGCTTGTGGGCGGCAATCACCATCGCCCGCTTGCTGGCGTTGCCCTTGCCCGTCGCGTGTTTCTTCACCGTCGCCCAATGCACCGTCGCGTAGTCGAGCCCGTGAGCCTCGCCCGCCCGTTGGATCGCCGCGACAATCCCGCCGTACACCTCTTTCGCCGCCTGCCCCCGCTGCTGGGCGGACTGCTCGTACACCAGCAAGTCGGGGGCGTACTCCCGGATCGCGTCGCCGAGATATCCGTCAAGCCGCATCCACCGCATACCGGCCGACTCGTTGCGGGCCACCTTCACGGGCCAGACGCCGGATGCCGTCACGTCGGTGCCATCGTGGTACGCCCAGCCGCAGTTGCTGCCGGGGTCGATGGCGAGAGTCTTCGGGCTGTTCTTTCGCTTGGTCATGGGTGAGTCCGTTCGATTCGTCGTGTCCTGCGCGTACCGCCGCCCTTATCCGCCCCGTGCTTGGGATTCCCGGTCTGGCGACCAAGGCACGCGAACGGCGGATTTCGTGGCCCACGCTTGGATGCTTCCCGTGGCCCGAGTCTCAATCACGGCGGGCGGCAGGGCCGTGAAAGACTTTTGCTCGGACCACACGCTCAGCATCCCTGCCGCATCCGTTCACGCGGTTTGACCCGTCGTGCCCAAGGCCCCGACCGGCTTCCCGGTGGGCGGTTTGACCCTTCAATGGGGGCGGGTTTGGCTACCCGCCACGGCAGCGTTCTCGCTAGTTGTTGACCCGGTAGGACGGTTTTCGCTCAGCCGGGGGTGCGTGGTACTAGCCGGCGGTATTCACTTGTAGGCGTTGCGGGCCTTGCGCATCGGCCCCGTTGCCTTGTCGTACTTCGTGGCCCCCAGCCCGATCTTGTGGAGATACTTGTCCCACGCGATCTTGCTGTCGCCCGTGGGCGGGGGGATGCCCTTGCCCAGCGCCTTGAGTTCGCGCTTGGCACGGGCTTCGGCACGCTGTTCGTGCTTACGCCGCCTCCGCCTGCTTTCGCTCCCGGCCATTGGTCTGCTCCGTTACGAGTCTGCGTAGTTCAGCGAGCCCGTTGCCCGCTTTCGTCCAAGCGCTCAACCCGCCTTCCGGCACGCCCAGCGTGTAGGTCTGAATGTTCATGCGTTGAAGCCAACCCGTTAAGGCTTTGCCCTTGTCTTGATTGCCCGGAGAGATGGGCACGACAACCAGCTTCGCCCGGACGTGCTTGAGATAGAGCCCGAGTTCCCGGCGGGTGACGCCCCACTCCCTGCGGGCCACCACTTGCACGCCCAGCTTCATGCCCGCCACGACTTCGGCCAGACCGTGACCCAGCACAATCGCCCGGCTTCCGTTCACCTGTCCGCCGGGCACAATCAATCCGTCACCACAACCCGACAGCGTGTAGCACTCTTTGAAGTCGCCCGTGAAGCACAACGCCCCGCACCAGCCGTCGTGGTCAGTCAAGGGAATCACCAGCCGGGCATCGACATCGCCGGGTGTCTGTCCCGATTCCTCGGCGGTGCAGTAGCCCAGCGGAATCTTGTCGGCCCACGGCTTCAAGACTTCGGGCAGAATGATTTCGCCCCACGACCGACGCTTGGGCAACGCAAAGGTGCCGATCAAGTCAATCAGTTCTTGGCGGGTGAACGGCTCGCCCTCCATCACCGGGAGTTCCGACAACCACTCGTCCCACGCGTCGGCGTACCCAAGCCCCTTCCACGCATAGACGCCTTCGCCCACGGGCTCCATGTCCTCGGGCGTTTGCGGGTACTTCGCCCGGCAGACGAGCTTGATGCCTTCCTCAATGAAGTGGCACCAGGACGAGCGCCCACACGACGGGCACGGGTGATTCGGGGTGACGGGTCGGTAGGCCATCACTTCGACCCTCCGAACAGTGCCGGTTCCGCCGGGGCCTTCGCCTTGGGCGTGTAGTTCGGGTCGCCGTGCAACTCACTGAACGGAACATCTCGAACCGGGAGGAAGCGGTCGGACTCGGACCTGGGCATCAGCG
>CAYGNN010000245.1:0-3391 GCA_964351165.1 uncultured Phycisphaeraceae bacterium | reverse complement strand
CGTTCAACACCTTCGACGGCTACAACTTCGAGGACGCCATCGTCATCAGCGAGCGGATGGTTCGCGACGACGACATGACGTCGATCCACATCGAGTCCTTCGATGTCGAGATCCGCGAGACGAAGCTCGGCCGCGAGGAGTTCACGGCGGACATCCCCAACGTCTCCGAGAAGATGCTGCGGAACTTGGACGAGCACGGCGTGATCCGCGTCGGCGCCCGGATCGGTCCTGGCGACATCCTGGTTGGCAAGGTCTCGCCCAAGAGCAAGACGGAGCTGACTCCGGAAGAGAAGCTGCTGCACGCGATCTTCGGTCGCGCCGGTGAGGACGTGAAGAACGACTCGCTGGAAGCGCCGGCCGGTATCGAGGGCGTGGTCATCGGCGCGAAGCGGTTCAGCCGCAGGGCGCACATGACGGACGACCAGAAGAAGCGCCTGCAGGCTGAGATGGATGAGTACGGCGCGGAGATGAACGATCGCATGATCGCGACGTTCGGCCAGATGGTCGAGCGGATCAACGAGGCGATCGGCTCCGAGATGATCGACCCTGCGACCCGTCAGAAGGTCGGCGCTTCGGACATCCCTGAAGTCATCATGGAGCAGATCGACACCTTTGATCTCAAGTGGATCAAGGGCTCGAAGGACGCCAAGGAGCAGGGCGAGGCGGTGTACGGGCAGTTCTGGCCCCGCATCGGCGAGATCCAGAAGGAGCGCGACCGCAAGCTGGCGCACATGAAGCGCGGCGACGAGCTGCCCTCCGGTGTGCTCGAGATGGTCAAGGTCTACATCGCGACCAAGCGTCGTCTGTCGGTGGGTGACAAGCTCGCCGGCCGTCACGGCAACAAGGGTGTCATCGCCCGCGTGGTGGCGGAAGAGGACATGCCGTTCATGGAGGACGGCACGCCTGTTGACGTGCTGCTGAACCCCCTGGGCGTGCCCAGCCGGATGAACGTCGGTCAGATCCTCGAGACGCACCTCGGCTGGGCCGCGCGTGTGCTCGGGTTCCAGGCGGTGACGCCGGTCTTTGATGGCTGCACGGAGCAGGAGGTCCACGACGTCGTGGAGGAGGCGAACGCGCACGTTCGCCGTCGCCTCGAAGAGGACCTCGAGAACGGCACGCACCCCGGCCCTCGCGAGATGCTCGCGAACATGCCGGCGGGTGGCAAGATCCAGCTGTACGACGGCCGCACGGGCGAGCCGTTCCACCAGCGGACGACGGTCGGCTTCATGTACATCCTGAAGCTGCACCACCTTGTTGATGACAAGATCCACGCCCGCGCGACTGGTCCTTACTCGCTGATCACGCAGCAGCCGCTGGGTGGTAAGGCGCGGACTGGCGGTCAGCGGTTCGGTGAGATGGAAGTCTGGGGCCTCGAGGCGTACGGCGCCGCGTATGTGCTGCAGGAGCTGCTCACCGTGAAGTCGGATGACGTCGAGGGCCGGACGAAGATTTACGAGTCGATGGTCAAGGGCACCAACACGCTACAGGCTGGTATGCCGGTGGCGTTCGACGTGCTCTGCAACGAGATCCGTGGCCTCGGCATGAACGTCGGGCTTGAGAAGCAGGCTGTTGAAGGCGGTTCGCTGCTCTAAACGGTCAGGGTTTGATTCACACCAGCTTTCGCACCCCACGGACGACGGGGTTCAGCGAGGGAGACGCATGATGCTCAAGAAACTGATGAACAACGGTATTGCCACGGTCGTGGCGGTCGGCGCGATGGCGCTGGTCGGTTGCGGTCAGAACGGCGGCTCGAACAACAACGGCGGCAGCGCCGCGGCGCCGACCGGTGGCTCCGGTGGCGATGCCTCGGCCGCTGTTGAGAACGCTGCGAACAACGCGGCGAACACGGCCTCGAACGCCGGTTCCGGCGGTGCGACGGATTCGCTGGAGCTGGATGATTCGTCCGCTGAGGGCGCGATCTACACCTACGTGAACAACCTCAAGGCGGGCGACTTCTTCAAGGCCGCGGAGATCTGCGTTGACAGCGCTCCCGGCACAGCGGAGCTGCTGAAGCTCGGCGAGAACTTCAAGAACATGGAAGAGGACCCTGCGAACGCGTCGATCGGCGCGACTGCGAAGGCCCTGTTCCTGGATGACTTCAAGACGATCGAGGTCAACAAGGTCCTCGAGGAGGACGGCGTCGTGGTGTACGAGGTCGGCGTGATCAACAAGGCGCCGCTGAACATCCGTGTCGAGAACCGCGACGGCGCGTGGCGGGTGATCCCGCCGACGAACGGGACGCCGCTGGGCTGATCGCCTGGCTGAGTTCCGGAGCGCTGCTCGCCCGATTCGCGCGGGGCGGGCGGTTTGGAGAGAGAAATCAGAAAGCGCGATCCATCCGAAGCAACCCCCTCACGCGGGAGACTCGTACGCATGGCTGAGAGCGTGTACGACAGAATTAACGACTACGGTTCGGTGCAGATCACCCTGGCGTCCCCGAGCGACATCCGCTCGTGGTCGTACGGCGAGGTGAAGAAGCCTGAGACGATCAATTACCGCACCTACCGCCCCAAGAAGGACGGTCTGTTCTGTGAACGGATCTTCGGGCCGGAGCGCGATTACGAGTGCGCCTGCGGCAAGTACAAGGGCACGAAGTTCAAGGGCATCATCTGCGATCGCTGCGGTGTCAAGGTGACGCACTCGCGCGTGCGCCGGAAGCGGATGGGGCACATCAACCTGGCGGCGCCCACGGTGCACATCTGGTTCTTCAAGAGCCTGCCCAGCCGCCTGGCGACGCTGCTCGGCTGCAAGACCAGCAGCCTCGAGAAGATCATCTACTTCCAGGATTACATCGTCATCGATCCGGGTGACACCGAGCTCGAGCGACTGCAGCTGCTGACGGAAGAGGAGCACCGCGTGTGCTTCGAGAAGTACGGCTCCGCGTTCAAGGCGTCGATGGGCGCTGAGGCGGTGCGGCACCTCATCGAGGAGCTGGACCTGGACACGGAGGCGGAGAACCTCCGTCAGGGACTGCGCGAGACGAAGTCGAAGCAGAAGGCTGCGGACCTGTCCAAGCGTCTGAAGCTGGTCGAGCAGGTGCGTCATTTGTCGAACGATCCGGGGTGGCTGGTCATGGACGTGATCCCGGTGATCCCGCCGGACCTGCGCCCGCTGGTGCTGCTGGAGAGCGGCAACTTCGCGACGAGCGACCTGAACGACCTGTACCGCCGGATCATCAACCGCAACAACCGGCTGAAGAAGCTGATGGACCTCAACGCGCCGGAGGTCATCATCCGCAACGAGAAGCGGATGCTGCAGCAGGCGGTCGATGCGCTGTTTGACAACGGCAGGTGCCGTCGTCCGGTGCTCGGTTCGAGCAACCGCCCCCTGAAGTCGCTGACGGACATGATCAAGGGCAAGCAGGGCCGCTTCCGCGAGAACCTGCTCGGCA
>CAYGNN010000244.1:0-3398 GCA_964351165.1 uncultured Phycisphaeraceae bacterium | reverse complement strand
CCCCAACACCATCTCCATCATCCAGAACTGGTACGAGGAGCACCGCGACCGATGAGCATCGAACCGGGGGGAGCAATCGGACCGTACTCCATCGACCGCGAGATCGGCCGGGGCGGCATGGGCGTCGTCTACCTGGGGCACGACACCCGCCTCGACCGCCCAGTCGCGATTAAATCGCTCCCAGAGCACCTCGCGCAGGACCCCGACCGCCTCACGCGATTCGAGCGCGAAGCAAAAACACTCGCATCCCTCAACCACCCCAACGTCGCCGGCATCCACGGCATCGAGGAACACGACGGCGCCAAGTACCTCATCCTCGAATACGTCGAGGGCGAGACACTCGCCGAGCGACTCGACCGCGGCTCGCTCCCGGTCGATGAAGCCTGCGAACTCGCCTCCCAGATCATCGCTGGTGTAGAAGCCGCACACGAAGCAGGCGTCATCCACCGCGACCTCAAACCCGACAACATCAAGATCACACCGGACGATCAGATCAAGGTCCTCGACTTCGGGCTCGCCAAATCAACCGAAGCACAATCCACGTCCTCCACCAACATCCCGACGGTCACCTCCCCAGCGGTCCTTAACTCCCCGACCATTCCCGGCGCGATCATGGGCACGGCGCCCTACATGTCTCCAGAGCAGGCCCGTGGCCGTACGGTCGATAAACGCACCGACATCTGGTCCTTCGGCGTCATCCTGTACGAGATGCTCACCAACGCATCCCCATTCAGGGGCGAAACAGTCTCCGACTCCATCGGCGCCATCCTGCACAAGGACGTCGATCTGAAACTCCTGCCAGCAGACACGCCGCGAGCGGTCCGCCGCGTACTCAGACGATGCCTCGAGCGCGACAAGTCCAAGCGCCTCCGCGACATCGGCGACGCCGGGCTCGAACTCCTTGCCGTGCCCCAACACGAATTTGAAGACAGCAAGGGGAGCGCACAAAGCCGTATCCCCATTGCCGCAGCGCTCTTCATCGGTATCCTGCTCGGCTCCGCAGCCATCTGGTTCGTCTTTGGCGCTGCTACCAACAACGCCAACGAGACGGGGAACACACAGCCGCGTCGATACACCATCACACTCCCCGACACCGCCCCCATCGCCCCACCCTCGGCCTACCCCTTCGGGCTCGGGCGAAGGTTCTTCTCGCTCTCACCAGACGGCGCCACAATGATCTACACGGCGCTCGTTGACGACCGGTTGCATCTCTACACCCGCAACATGGAGACCGGCGCCGTCAGCCCCGTCCCCGGCGGGCAGGACGGGTACAGCCCCGTGTACGCGCCAGACGGGCGATCCATCGTCTTCGCGATCCAGGAGCGTCTCTTCACATTGAACCTTGGCCGAGGCCACAACCCGGAACCCATCACCGGTGCGGATCTAGTCAATGGGTTGGCCTGGGCCACCGATGGCGCCTTGTACTACTGCCCGCTTGAACGGAGCGCCATTTATTCAATGCCCTCGATCGGCAGCGATCCGCTCCAGATCACAACGCAAGCATCGATCGGCGAGAGTCACTTTTCGCCGAGCCTGAGCCCGGACGAGGACCTGCTGCTCTTCAGCGAATTCACAGGCGTACTGGAACTCAATTTCTTCTCTCTCCGGGATTCCTCCCTGCTGCCTGCTTCCATCCAGAACGCGAGCGATGGAAGGATGATCGCCAATGGCGCCATCCTCTTCATGCGCGATGGGCGCCTCATGGCGACGACCCTCGACCCGCGTGATCCCGATCCCCGCGCCGGTCCAAAGACCGTCGTATCCGATGTGCGCACCACGTTCTTCAACGGCCAGTTCGATCTCTCACACGATGGCGCGCTGATCTACGCCGAAGGGGTGTCGGATCAGACAGGGCGCTACGTCTGGATCGACAAGGATGGCCGGCGAGAAGAACTGAATCTGGGCCTCAAAGAGTTCGTTGCCTTCGAGCTTTCTCCCGACAACCGATTCCTGGCCACACCGATCCGGGAAGGGACAAACCAGGACATCTGGATCTACGATCTCGATCGCCCGCAGGCTCCTTCGCGCATCACCTTCGGCGGTATCTTCAACGCCGCCATCTGGTCGAGCGATGGCCGGTTCCTGTTGTACACCCAGATCAAACCAGACGGATCGAGCGCACTCTACGCCAAAAAAATCCTTACCAATGAAGAGCCATTCGTGGTTCATGGATCTCCGAGCAGAACATTCCCCCTTGGATTCGACTCCGGTACGAACGAGCTGCTCTTTTCGCAGTTTGTCCCGGAACACGGGTTCAACATCATGCGAGGGTTTATCGACCTCGATGAAGACGAGGATGCGAGGCTCCACGAGATCGAACCCATCCAGGCCACTCGGCACAGCGAACCCTTCGCTGCGATCTCCCCCGATCGCAACTGGATCGTCGCCAACTCCGATGAGACCGGGCGATGGGAACTCTACATTTCTTCCTACCCAGAAATGAACTCTCGCATCCAACTCTCCACCACCGGAGGCGAGGAGCCGAGATGGACTGCCGATGGTTCGCGCGTCATCTACCGCTGGAACGACGACTGGTTCGAGGTCAAGGTGACCACTGACCCCGAACTCCGGATCGATGAGCCCCGGGTCATCACCTCCGGCGCTTACATCAACCCGAGCGGGTACTCCTGGGACATGACCGATGGCGGCGAGCGCCTCCTCCTCATTGAAGGACCGCAGCAGGACACGCCTGTCACCGAGCTCCAGGTCATCACCAACTTCGACACCGAGCTCGAACGCCTCCTGCGCATCAACGACGAAGCACCAAGTTAAACCGCACAACCCGCCTGATACACTCCAACCGTGACCGAACCCCCCAAACAACTCGGCCCCTACACGATCGACCGCGAGATCGGCCGGGGCGGCATGGGCGTCGTCTACCTCGCCCGCGACACCCGCCTCGACCGCCCGGTCGCGATCAAGTCCCTCCCCGAGCACCTCGCGCAGGACCCCGACCGCCTCGGCCGGTTCGAGCGCGAAGCACGCACCCTCGCGTCGCTCACGCACCCCAACGTCGCCGGCATCTACGGCGTCGAGGAGCACGAGGGCGCGCGCTACCTGGTGCTTGAGTTCGTCGAGGGCGAGACGCTCGCCGAACGCCTCGACCGCGGCCCGCTCCCGCTCGACGAGACGCTCGAACTGGCGGCGCAGATCGCCGCCGGCGTCGAAGCCGCCCACGACGCGGGCGTCGTCCACCGCGACCTCAAACCCGCCAACATCAAGATCACACCCGACGGCCAGGCCAAGGTGCTCGACTTCGGCCTCGCCAAGTCGGGCGACACGACGAACTCCTCCGCCTCATCGACCAACATCCCCACCGTCACCTCGCCGGCGATCCTCACCTCCCCCACCATCCCAGGCGCGATCATGGGCACCGCGCCCTACATGAGCCCCGAGCA
>CAYGNN010000243.1:0-3402 GCA_964351165.1 uncultured Phycisphaeraceae bacterium | reverse complement strand
CACCAACGCGTATCACTTGAGGATATAACTGTGCCGCAAGGAGACCATGATGTCCTATACCCGAGTCCACCGCCTGCTGAAGCTCCTCACCCTGATCCAGTCCCGCGCCGATCACAACGCAGCAAGCCTTGCCAATGTTTGTGGCGTCGCCGAGCGGACCATCTATCGGGACATCGAGCAGCTCGTCGCGGCTGGGATCACCATTGACTTCGACCACGCTGCTGGGGGCTACCGGATCGCCGGTGAGTTCTTCCTGCCGCCGGTGCAGCTGACCGCCGAGGAATCACTGGCTCTCTCTGTTCTCTGCGAAGAGATCGCAGGGAACGAGCAGATCACGTTTCTCAAGCCTGCGTGGAAGGCGATCTCGAAGATCGAGGCCCAGCTCCCGCAATCCATCAGGGATGATCTTGCCGAGATCCGTGGTGCGGTGACCATCCATACCGCCAAGTCCGCCGAGCCGGATGGGTACAAGGATGTGTACGACCGCGTCAGCGAGGCCATCCGCCGTCGTGTCGCACTGGAGTGTGAGTACGAGTCGGCCAGCGGATCGACCGACGGCGAGCGGTTCCATTTCGAGCCTTACGCGCTGTTCTTCTGTGTCCGAGCGTGGTACGCGGTTGGTCGGCACGGCGGTCGCAATGACATCCGCTCCCTCAAGCTCAACCGGTTCAGCGCTCTATCGCTGACCGAGCAGTCCTATGAGCTCCCTGAGGGGTTCACGATCGAGAGCCACCTGGGCAACGCGTGGAGGATGCTCCGGGGCGACACCGATCACGACGTTGAGATCTGGTTCGATCCGAGCTTCGCAGCGACTGTCAGCGATACCCGCTGGCGGCCTGACCAGTCATTTGAAGAGCACGAGGACGGCTCCGTCACGTTTCGGTGCACGGTCGCAGGGCTCGACGAGATCGTGTGGTGGGTGCTGAGTATGGGGCCCCACTGCGTGGTGAAGCGACCTGCGGAGCTCCGGTCTCGTGTGCAAGAGCTCTCCGTTCAGACCGCCGGGCTGTACCAATCGTGAGCTTCGGATCCGGAGCAGCGCCCGCCCGTCTGCCTTGGACGGGTGTTGGCGCCGCTGCGGTTCACCCTTGCAGTCCGAAATCCCGGCACGATCTGTTCATGAGGAGGCAAGGGCCGAGATCAGCACGCTGAGGTCCGCGGTGTCCACAACCCGATCCCCGTTCAGATCGGCGCGAATCCTCCCTGTCGCGCCGAACGATCCGATCATGATTCCCAGGTCCGCGGTATCGACCGAGCCATCCCCGTTGATATCTTCAGGGCGGTGCTCGCAGAAATCCTCTGCGAGGCGCTCGCCGAGCTCCAGGAGCCCGAGCCAGTGGTAATGGATCATGTCTGTGCGCATCGCGAGGTCGTCGGTCTCGGTGAGCGATGCGTTGGCGTCGTCAGCGGTGAACCCGGCCTTGGCAGCGCGCACCGCATCAATCTGGCTCTGGACAAAGGGGCCGCAGCAGAACTGCTGAGACTGCGCGATGTGGAGGTCGGCGCCCCAGAGCCCGCGGACCGCGTCCGTCAGCTCTTCGAGATGTTCACCGTACAACGCGTGCTGAACAGTATGATTCGCGTCGCTCGATCCTTGCACCCAGACAAACGCCTTGACGGTCGGGTCGTAGCCCATGGCTTCGAGTTCATCGATCGCCGATGCCGCGTAGGGCCCCAGGTATTGCCAGTACCCGTAGCTTGGGGTGTAGAACCTGATCGCAGCGCCGTTGATCGCGGTCTTGATGATCGCAACCTGATTGGCAGACTTGTTGGCGATTGTGCGGCCGAACGCGAGCTCGAGCCCGAATGAGTGCCCTTCGGCCGAGAGCTCCCGCAATGGGCCCCACTCGGTTGCGAGCACTTCCGGTGATCCGACCGGTGTCTGATTCGCCGGGTCGAGCGTGATGCTGTAGTGGTACAGCACATCCTCCTGCAGCGCGAGTTCCGGGTCGAGCTGGGACACCACGCCGCTCCCGACCATGTTGGATTGCCCGCTCAGGATGTATACGTCAACCGGTGTTCCGCCATGGGTCGAATCCGCTGCAGCAGCGAGCGGCAGCAACCCAACGACAGTGCCAACAACTCTCCAGATATATCGCATGCGCTCTCTTCCTCCAACGCTTGTCCGTGTTCGGATCAAGCATGGATGTGGAGAGCGCCTCAAAGAAGGGCGCGCGGTGACGGCCTCATGTCAGTTGGATCAGATCTGACAACTGTGTGTCAGTGGAGGGCAGATTGCCAGGATTGAGCCTCGTCGTGCTGCCGGGCAGGCCGTCGCTTGGGAGGCTTGTATGGAAACGCAAATTAATTTCAAAATGGATGTCACAAACGCAGGCCGGCTTGCATTGGTCCTTCGGAACACCTTCACCCCAAGGAGGCCATAATGAGCCCGATGACATCCGCCCCTGTGCCAACCAAACTAGACATCCCGAGTTCCGGAGGTCGCCTGATCTCTACCCAGGGGAAGCCCCTGCCATTCTGCAATTGCTCACTCGAAGCCGATGCTGTTGGTGGCCTGGCTCGGGTTGTGCTCCGCCAGACATTCCGGAACGACTCCGAGGACCCCATGCAGGTGATGTATCAGATGCCGCTCCCGGCGGACGCCGCCGTCGGGGCGTACTCGTTCACCATTGGTGACCGGAAAGTCTCCGGCGAGATCGATCGCCGGGAAGCGGCTCGGGAACGGTTCGAGGAGGCGATCCTCGAAGGCCGAACCGCGTCGCTTCTCGAGCAAGACCGATCGAGCGTCTTCACCCAGGAGATCGGGAACATCCCGGCCAACACCGAAGTGACGTGCGAACTGGTCCTGGACCAGAATTTGCGATGGCTGGAGGACGGCCGGTGGGAGTGGCGGTTCCCGACCGTGATCGCGCCGCGGTACATGGGTGATGCAGGTCGGGTGAATGATGCCAAGCGGATGACGGTTGATGTTTCGGAACAGGCGCTCCCCGCACGCGCCTCGCTCTCAATGACAATCCGCGACCGCATGAGCAACGGCGAGCCGACCAGCACGACACATCCGCTGGTGATTCATTCTGGCGATGAGCTGACCAATCTCGCATTCAAGGCCGAAGAAGGAGCCGCGCTCGACCGCGACATCGTGGTCCGTTGGGCAACCGCGACATCGGAGATCGGTGTGAAGCTTGAGACGGCCAGGCCATCCGCGGCGATGCCGAGTTCGGAGAGCGCCTATGGGCTGCTGACCATCACGCCGCCAGAGCCGAACGGGGCGGTTCAGCCGATCGCGCGCGACCTGATCATCCTGATCGACACGAGCGGATCCATGTCGGGCCGCCCGCTGGAGTTGGCCAAGGAGGTCGTGTTGCGGATCATCGATTCGCTGGAGGTGCAGGACAGTCTTGAGATGATCGAGTTTTCGATGGACGCCAGGCGGTGGCATGA
>CAYGNN010000242.1:0-3415 GCA_964351165.1 uncultured Phycisphaeraceae bacterium | reverse complement strand
ACACGATCATCCCCCTCAACCAGACAGGCCTCGCGGCGGACGCGACCGACGCGCTCGACACGATCGCGGAGCGCGCCAGCAAGCTCGGCTTCTCCGCCAACCTGAAACCCCTGCGAGCAGGCATAGACGCCTTCGCGATCAAGGCGCAGGATGTCGCGGACAAACTCGAATCGCGGTTCGCCCAGGGCGACCTGGACGCGCAGTCCATCGAGATGATCAACTCGGTCTCCAGCGCGCTCGACCGCGCGTGGATGTCCGCCGAGGGGCTGCCAGGCAGGCCCTGGAGGCGGAACCTGTACGCGGCCCCCGACGAGACCTCAGGCTACGCCGCGTGGGGCTTCCCAGGCGTTCGGCACGCGCTCGAAGCGCGCGACCGCGACCTGCTCGAGCAGGAACAGCAGCGCTGCCTGCGATCGCTGGACGTGATGACGCAGATGCTCGATGCGCTCGACGCGATGCTCGATTGACGAGGCCTGACCGCGCTGTCAGGGCGTGATGCCGCGCTCTTTGGCGTGCCGGACGATGTCGCCGGTCCGGAAGTAGAGGATGTCCTCAGCGATATCCACGCAGAGGTCCCCGATGCGCTCCATGTCGCGGCTGGCGCGGTAAGCGAGAAGACCGGCGCGTTCGCTGAGCTGGTCATCGCCCAGGAGCCCCTCGACCTCTTCGAAGACCTTCTTCGCCAGCTTGTTCAGGGTGCGATCACCGGCGATCAGATCGCGTTAGGCGCCCTTGCTCTCGTCGAGCAGCGCCTGCCTGGTGCGCTCGATGATGGGGGTGATGAGCCTCGACATCTCGAGCAGCGAGGGAGGCCACACCGGCGCATCGTCATCGTCGAGGTAACTCACCGCCTTGGCGACACCGCCAGCATGGTCGGCGATCCGTTCGAGGTCCTCGTTGACCTTCAGGATCAGCGTGACCTTGCGCAGGTCGATCGCCACCGGCTTGTGCAGCGCGAGGATGCGCAGGCACGACTCCTCGATGCTGACCTCTTCGAGATCCACCGCGTCGTCCTTGCGGCGGACGCGCATCGCGGCGTCACGATCGCAGCGCTGCAGCGCATCGACCGCGCCCTCGACCTGACCAATGACCAGCGACGCTTCGTGCAACAGCCGGGACATCGCGTTGCCCAGCTCCTGCTGCAAAGGGGTCTTCCGGCCCGGTTCGGACTCAGAGATATTCGTGTTGGGGGTGCTCAACCTGCTCTTCCCTTCTGCGTTGGGTGCGCCGACTTGCGGCCTGCCCGCGTGACGCGGTCAGGATATCACGATCGAGCCGTGTCGCTACCTGGATTCGTGCGAAGTCCCGGCGATCGTCAGCGGCGTCGCGCGCTCGACATCACCGGAGGCGATCCGATCGAACCCTGAGCCCAGCTCGCCGATCGGGTCCGGCGGGATGATCTCGACCAGCTTCTCGCCCAGCCTGGTCTCGCCGGCCTGGACGCGCTCCTGCAGCGCCACGCACTCGGCGAGCAGGCGATCGAGGATCTCCGATTCCGGCACGTTGGCGACCTTTTCGCCCTGGACATAGATGATCCCGCGCCGATCCCCTGCGAAGACCGCGACATCCGCGCCCTCCGCCTCGCCTGGACCGTTGACGACGCACCCCATCACCGCGACCTTCATCGGGAGCGTCACCGTGTCCGCCAGTTTCGTGCGCACGTCCTGCACCAATGTGAAGAGATCGACCTGGATCCTCCCACATGTTGGGCATGCGATCAGATCGACGCCCTTCCGCTCGCGCAGACCGAGGGACCAGCACAGCTCCAGACCATCCTCGACCTCGTACACAGGGTCGGAGGCGTAGCTGATCCGGAACGTGTCGCCGATGCCATCTGCGAGCAGCGCGGACATCGCCGCGATCGAGCGGATCGCCCCAGTCTCGCGCGGCCCGGCGTGCGTAACCCCAAGATGCAGTGGTTCGTCGAAGCGTTCGCTGATCGCGCGGTACACCTCGATCGTCGAAGCGGCGTCCATCAGCTTGGCGCTGATCGTGACGTCGAAGAACTCGCGCTCCTTGAAGATGTCGAGGTATTCCTCGAGCTTCGTCAGCATCAGCGCGATCAGGTGGCCGTCCTTCTTCTCCGCGAAGAATTGCCCCAGCTCCTCGAGCCGCTTCTGCTTGTCCTTGCGCTCGATGATCGAGCCCTCGTTGACCCCCACCCTGATCGGGATGCCCCGCTCCTTGCAGGCGTCGATGACAGCGTTGACCTGATCCCGATCGGAGATATTGCCTGGGTTCAGTCGGATCTTGTGGACACCAGCCTCGACCGCCTCCAGCGCCCTCTGGTAGTGGAAGTGGACATCCGCCACGATCGGGACCCTGGTCTGGCTCAGGATCTCTTGGAGGGCTGCGGTGTCCTTCCGCTCAGGGGTGGCCACGCGGACGATATCCGCCCCTGCCGCGGCCAGTTTGTTGATTTCCGCCACGCAACGATCGATGTCGTGCGTGTAGCCGGCGGTCATGGTCTGCACGGAGACCGGCGCTGGGGTGGTCGGCTCGCCGGAAGGGCCTGGGAGGCCGCCACCGACCAGCACGACGCCGGTGCGTTCATCGCCGATGGCGACCTGTCTGGTTGGTTTCCGTGGACGCATGGCCAGACTTTATGACCGCCGGGGGCGTCAGGCCACGCGGTCCCCATTGCGTCCGCCGCCTTGTTATCCCCCCTTATCGCGGAGATTGCCCCCGCGCTCTGGTCAGGCTGGTTTCGGGGGAGGATTTATCCGATGAAGTGCAGTTGGATCCGAGCCCAGGCATTCTCCAGACACACCAAGGGAGTGGTTGTCGTGGCGGAAGAATTCCACAATTCGATCAGGCTGTCGCAGCAGCAACGGAGCCAGATCCTGCAGTCCATGAACAGGAACTCCGTGGGTGTCGCCGACTCGCGCCGGCAGCACACCAGGCATCCCTATGAGATTGAACGGGTCCCGGTCGTCGTGTTCAACGCCGAAGGCGAGCAATCCAAGTGCATCGTCTGCACCCGCAATATCTCATCCGGCGGCCTCGCCTTCCTGCACGGCGGGTTCCTCTATCCTGGGAGCAAGTGCGCCGTCACACTCCGGTCAGTCTGGGGCGAACAGCAGGTGCTTGTTGGCAACATCGTCAACTGCCGGCATATCGAAAAACACATCCACGAGTTCTCGATCAAGTTCACCGAGCCGATCGACGTCCGCTGCTTTTTGACGCTGGATGGCGAGCAGCCGCTCCGATCGGCGGATGAAGCCTCGGTTCCCGGCGAGGAGAACGGCCTGACTGGCGCCGTGCTGATGATCGATCCCAGCGAGATCAACGCGCCGCTCGTTCGCCACTACCTCAAGGGCACGCAGGTCGAGCTCGTGAATGAGATCACAGTCGAAGAGGGCATCGTCGCGTTGCGATCTTCCAGATTCGACGCGGTCCTGATCGCGTTCGGCTC
>CAYGNN010000241.1:0-3428 GCA_964351165.1 uncultured Phycisphaeraceae bacterium | reverse complement strand
GGCGTCTTCATCGAACCATCATCGACACAATCCGGCCGGATCCAACAGCGCTGGATCGCCGGCCGGGCGCTGCCGGATGGGGCTGCCTGGATCGCAGGATGAATGGAGCCGGGGGGAATCGAACCCCCGTGCCGGAACAGTCAGCAC
This sequence comes from uncultured Phycisphaeraceae bacterium, assembly GCA_964351165.1. Taxonomy (GTDB): domain Bacteria; phylum Planctomycetota; class Phycisphaerae; order Phycisphaerales; family UBA1924; genus JACKHE01. Next base: position 3,281 of record CAYGNN010000241.1, on the reverse strand, counting down.
AACGCCTCTACGCGTGTGTCCATCGATTTAATCTCGGCGCCCGCGGCTGCCAATGGCAGCATCCGCGGGAACCCAGCAGCAGCAATGTCTCGTCCCCTCGCCCTGCGGCTCAGTTTGGGGACCAGCCCGAAAGTCATTGACCGCCCCTCTATCGGGCGTCGAGGAGCGGTCATGGCTGCCTTCTCAGGCCGCCAGAGCGTACTGGTTGTTGCCAGTTAAAAGTGGTGCACGCTTGGTAACGCGGCATGCGTGCGCCGCGACGCGCCACGCTGCACCTTCCCTGTCCGGTCGAAACCGATCGGCCCCGGTTGTCAAAGAGCGAACGCCCGCCTCCCCCGCACTGGGGTATCGGCCGGGTTGCTGGGGGATCTTAGGCGCAGCCGGTACCATGGGCCCATGCTCAATATCGCGGTCATCATCCCGGCGGCGGGCTCTTCGCAGCGCTTCGGCGAGGGCAGCAAGCTCGACGCCGACATGGCGGGGCGCCCGGTCATCCAGCGCACGGTCGAGTGCTTCGTCAAACGCGCCGACGTGGGCGCCGTCATCGTCGCCGGGCCGCACGCCGACGACGACTTCACCGAGTTCCGCGACCGCCACGGCGACAAGCTCGCGCTGCTCGGCGCCAAGGTCGTCCGCGGCGGCGCTACCCACCGCTGGCAGACGGTGCAGGCGGCGCTCGAGCACGTGCCGGAGGACGCGACACACATCGCCATCCACGACGGGGCGAGGCCCTGCGTGGGGCAGGGGATGATCGATCAGGTCTTCCAGGCCGCGGCCGGCTACGGCGCCGTCGTGCCGGGGGTGGACGCCAGCGACACGATCAAGCGCGTGTGCACGGCGGGCGATGACGACTGCCCGGTTGATCCGCTGGCAGCGATCCTCGGTGGGAGTGACGAGCCGAAGGGCGGCGCGACGAAACGGGTTGTTGAATCAACGGTCGATCGTGATGGGCTGATGCTGGTGCAGACGCCCCAGGTGTTTGAGGCGGCGCTGCTGCGGAAGGCGTACGCGCAGGCGGACCTGACGAGCACGGACGACGCCTCGCTGGTCGAGAAACTTGGGGAAGAGGTTGTCGTGGTGGAGGGGGATCCGCGGAACATCAAGATCACGCGAAGGGGTGATGTTGAGATGGCGGTGCGGATTTTGGGGTTGAAGGCGCCTGCCGGGAGAGCCTCGCAGAAGCGGTTCTGATCAGGTGGTCTCGGCTGGAACCGCGGCTTCGATCTGGGCCTCAAGCTGCTCGACGAGGTTCGCGAAGCGCACGTCGGTCGGCTCCAGCTCTGCTGCTTTGCTGAAATGCGTGATTGCTGCTGCCGCGTTCTCGCGGCGGATCTCGATATTCCCGAACATCGCGTGCAGGTGCGAGGAGCGCGGGAACCGCTGCAGGTGCTCTTCGACCTTCGCCCAGCAGGCGTCGAGCTCACCCCTCTGGAAGGGCGCAAAGCACTCCTGCATCGCGTGGTGCTCGCCGAAGAGGGTCCAGGCGCCGTCATGCTGTTCGAAGATGTACTGCTCGTAGCTGTCGTCGAGGGTGAACGTGTGTTCGCCTGTCGGGATCATGTCGAAGGCGCCCGATTGGGGCAGGTGCAGGACGAGCCGGTTGCCCTCGCACGAGACGCGGACTCGCCCATCAGGGACGTCGTACGACCCGACGAACCTGAGCAGCTCGGTCAGCGGGATGTCGACGCCCTCGGGGCTCGTCTCGCCATCGACAAGAATCTGCAGATCCGCATCCTGAACAACGATCGGCAACGCATCGATGATGAGGTCGAAGAGCGCCATGAAATCGTCGCGCTGCACGTTCATCCCTACGAACGTGTTGACGCGGTGGACGATCACGAGGTCGAGTTTCGGGAACACCGCGATGGCGTGACCGCCGGCGCCCAGCGCTGTGTAGAGGCCGTACCGCTCCCAGTCGGTCCCCTGGTATGTCCACCACATGTAGCCGTACCCGCCGGTCATGGTGTCGGAGGAGATGGAGTCGGTGCTCTCCTCGATCCACCCCTCCGAGAGGATGGGTTGGTCGCCCCACCAGCCTTGATTGAGGAACAGCTGGCCGAAGCGGGCCATGTCGCGCGTGCTCATGCGGAAGGGGTACGCAGGGTGCTCGGACATGTGGCGCTGGTAGTGGTAGTACCCATCGCGCGGCGCGAAGTCCTCCATCTGCAGCGGTCTGGCGATCCGGTCGTCGAACGCCTCGAAGACGTCGCGTCCGGTGATCTGGCGGAAGATGGTCGAGAGCGTGTTGAAGTCCCAGTTGTTGTAGCACCACTGCTCGTTGGGCGCGTGGGCGTGCCGGTCCGGCTTGGGGTTGCTTGGCGGCTCGTACGCCGCGGTGCGATAGACACCGGAGCGGGCCGCCATCAGGTCCACGATGCGCGCTGACTTCTCAATGTCGCTGAGCGCCGGCTCCGCGTCGTCGATCCCGAGGTCGGCGAGCGTCAGGTTGTAGTCGAGCACGCCGTCCTCGATGAAGACGCCGAGCAGCGCCGACATGAAGCTCTTGCGCGTCGAGTGGCACATGTATCGGCGCGTCAGGTCGCCCCAGGCGTCCACGACGACGCCCCGGTGGACGATCATCACCGAGGCGGAGCCGATGTCATCCGCGAACTCGCGCGCCGCGGCGAGCTTCGCCGCATCCCAGCCGGCTTCGGTAGGGTCGGCGTACTGCTCCCACCGCTCGCCTGGGGGCGTCCAGATGGCAAGAGCGGCGGACGAGAAGGCGACAGGCGTTGACGCAGCGATAGCGCGAAGAATCGATCGCATCGTTCTGAGACTCCCACGGAATTGCAGCGCCGGTGGGTGGCGCGGCGGATGTTCTGTGGGGGTTACCGGATGAACAATGGACGGTTGCTCTGCGATGCCGCGTCAATCTTCCGGCGCGCCTTGCGCCAGGATCTCCCGGAACCGCTTACGCAGCCGCTTCGTCACGGGGCCTTCGCCGTTGCCGTCGCCGACCGGCTTCTCGTCGATCGACTTTACCGCGATGATCTCCGCGGCCGTCCCTGTCAGGAAGACCTCGTCGGCGCTCGTCACCTCGTCGAGCGTCATCGTGCGCTCCGTGATCGAGATGCCCAGTTCCTTGCAGAGGCCGATGACGAAGTCCCGCGTGATGCCGTCGAGGAGGCCGGCTTCGAGGGCGGGCGTCGTGACGGCGCCGTCCTTGATGACGAAGACGTTGTCGCCGGTGCACTCGGCGACGTGGCCTTCGGTGTTGAGCATCAGCGCTTCGAGGACGCCGGCGTCGATCGCCTCGATCTTCGCGAGGATGTTGTTCAGGT
>CAYGNN010000240.1:0-3459 GCA_964351165.1 uncultured Phycisphaeraceae bacterium | reverse complement strand
AACAATCAGCGAACAACAACGCCGGCGGCTCCTGCTCGCCGGCGTTGTTTGTTTTACGCATCCTTGATCCAAGCTGAACCATGCCCTCGCGACTCGCGTAACTTCACACGATGACCGATCCGAAGCCAAAGCACTTCCGGGACTGGCGGATCGTCGAACTGATCGCCGCGCTGCTGGCCTTGCCCTGGATGTGCGTGATCTTCTCGAACGCCTGCCCCACCGGCGCCTTCGGCCCATTACTCACCGTATTCATCTGGCTCTGCATCGCGCTGTCCTTCTCGATCCGGATGATGCTGCCCGGCCGGATCCGCCGCCAGTACCGGTTCCGGAGCAGGTTCAAGCCTGTCCGTGTCACCCTCGACTGGACCGCCCCGGCGCTGCTGCTGATCAGCCTCGCCGCATCGACCGGCTCGGCGCGCACGATCCGATTCGAGCTCAGTAACGAAGCGTTCGCTCAATTGGCGAACGAACTGGGTGAGGACGAAGGCGACTGGAGCGCCTACCTGGGAGGCGAATGGAAGCTGGTCCGCCGTCAGGTTGGCCTCTTCGAAGTGAACGACGTCGCTCGGTACGACAACACGCTCTACTTCTCTACCGGGAACGTCGGCATGTTCTTCGACCAGTGCGGCTTCGCCTACTCGCCCGACGGCCCACTCGAAGACCGGCCCGCGCTGATCAACCTTGGCCACGTGTCCGGAGACTGGTACCGGTACCACTTCAACGAGTAGCCCAAAAAAGAACAGGCCGCCCGGCGCCGAATAAACGACGAGCAGGGCGGCGTGTTCGGGATGCCATGCGTTCGCGTGTCGGCACTCCCGGCCACTACCTCGGCCATCCGCCACCCCGAGTTTCCTCCCGGGATCACCTTCCGCGAAATTTCCCCTCGCTCGGGCTATCCACCCGGCAGACACGCCCCGGAACACCCCCGCAGGGCCGCTTTCAATACCCCCGCTACACTGACGACACCCATTGAGGGTGCCGTGGCAACGCGCAGCTTTGCCACGACCGAATACCCCCAGCCCCCGCGCCCGGAGCCCCAACGCCCCATGCCCCCCGCATCCACGACCACCAACACCGGCGCCGCCACCATCAACCCCCTCCGCGCCGTCACCGAGGAGTTCCTCCAGACCGAGCGCCAGATCAAGCTGGGGGGAGGCCCCAAGGCCATCGAGCGCCAGCACAAGAAGGGCCGACTCACCGCCCGCGAGCGCGTCGGCGCCCTCCTTGATAACGCCGACGGCCTCACCGAGCTCGGCCTCTGGTCCGCCTTCAACATGTACACCGAGTATGGGGGCGCCCCAGGCGCCGGCGTCGTGACAGGCGTCGGCTCCGTCGCCGGCAAGCGCTGCATGATCATCGCCAACGACGCGACCGTGAAAGCGGGCGCCTTCTTCCCGATGACCTGCAAGAAGATCATCCGTGCCCAGCACGTCGCGCAGATGGCCCGCCTCCCGCTCCTCTACCTCGTCGATTCCGCAGGCGTCTTCCTCCCGCTGCAGGAAGATGTCTTTCCCGACACCGACGACTTCGGCCGCATCTTCCGCAACAACGCCGTCATCAGTGCCGAGGGCATCCCCCAGATCGCTTCGATCATGGGCGCCTGCGTCGCAGGCGGTGGCTACCTCCCGGTCCTCTGCGACACGCTCATCATGACCGAGGGCTCCGGCCTCTACCTCGCAGGCCCCGCGCTCGTCAAAGCAGCGATCGGCCAGGAAGTCGATTCCGAAGACCTGGGCGGCGCCAGCATGCACGCCGAGATCAGCGGCACCATCGACTTCAAAGAACCCGACGACGAAGCAGCCATCAAACGCCTCCGCTCCCTCATGGAGATGCAGCAGTCCGTCCCGCTGGACGCCGAACCGCCCTTCGAATCCAAACCCCCGGCGCGCGACGAGGCCGACGTCTACAGCATCTTCAAGACCTCAGGCGCCGAGCAGTACGACGCCGCCGAACTCCTCGAGTGCATCGTTGATGAGGGCGCCTACGACGAATACAAGGCCGACTACGGCAAGTCCATCGTCACCGCGTATGCGCGCATCGACGGCCGCCCCTGCGGCATCGTCGCCAACCAGCGCCAGCTCACGCACAAGAAGATGCCAGGGGGCAAAGCAGGCCCCTCAACCGCCGTCAACATGCCCGCCGTCATCTACGACGACAGCGCCGACAAAGCAGCCCGCTTCATCATGGACTGCAACCAGCGCAAGCTGCCCATCATCTTCCTCTGCGATACCACAGGCTTCATGGTCGGCCGAGACTCAGAACAAGGCGGCATCATCAAGGCAGGCGCCAAGATGGTTAACGCGATGTCCAACTGCGTCGTCCCCAAGATCACGCTCATCCTCAACTCGTCCTACGGCGCAGGCAACTACGCCATGTGCGGCAGAGCCTTCGATCCGTTCTTAACGCTCGCATGGCCCGGCTCCAGATGCGCCGTCATGGGCGCCAAACAAGCCACCGGCGTCCTCGCGATGATCGAGGAAGGCAGCCGCAAGCGCAAGGGCGAAGAGATCGACGCGGCGACCCACGAACAGATCCTCGCCGCCATCGAAGCGAGCTACACCGAACAACAAGACATCCGCCACGGCGCCGCCAGAGGCTGGATCGACCGAATCATCCAGCCACACGAAACGCGCAAGGAGCTCGCCGAAGCCCTCGCGATGGCGACCCACTGGCCGATGGACCGCGAGTTCAAAACAGGCGTGCTCCAAACATAAGATCGCCTCCCCTGGACGCCGAGTCTGAGCGAAGCGAAGGCTCGGATATATTGTGCATCCATGACCCCCTGGGCCCACATCATCTCGTCCTTCCGAGGGCAGTGGATTCCCGGTGACGCGCGTGGATTCCGGAACCGCAAGCGCCGAGCTCATTCATCCGGAAACATCGATCATCCTCCCGAAGTTTGGGAACACCGAGGGCTCCGTGAACGAAACGCCTTGGCGAGTGAGAACGCGATCGAGCTTGAATTCGTACATTGCGCGCTCGTCGGTGAAGCTCTCATCAATAAACTCAGAGCCAACGGCTCACGTATCGGTGCATTAACCGTCAGCCCAACGCACTGCCACGCACTCGTCGAAGTCGGCCACGGCGATGCCGTAAAGCTCTTCGGCAAAGCCAAGCAACTCGCCTCGCACCGATTGCGCTCGGTGCATCCCGGCAAACTCTGGGGCGCTTCCAGCCATGTCGTCAGGATGAAGGACGATGCACAGATCGAAACCGTCCGCAGGTACATCCTCGCGCACCGCGATGAGGGTGCATGGGTCTGGCCCCCTCGGTAGCGGTATCCGAGCCTTCGCTCCGCTCAGACTCGGCGTCCAACCGCCTACCATCGCCCCATGACGACCAACCAGGCCACCCGAATCGCCCTCGCCACCTGCAACGACCACCCAGGCTTCTGCGCCAATGACGACGCCCCGCTCCTCGAAGCCTTCCGCGCCCAAGCCACCGACACGCACCTCATCA
>CAYGNN010000239.1:374-3479 GCA_964351165.1 uncultured Phycisphaeraceae bacterium | reverse complement strand
AGTGCAGAAATTGTTCCGAGTCAGACTCTGGGACTCTGACGATCTGATTGACGAACTAATCTCTTTGTATGAAAAACTCGACGAAGACATCCGCGCCGAGATTCCACTGAAGCACATGTGGACTCTGGCGCAAACGGATGATGATTGATGACAAGGGTGACAATAACACACTCCCCTCCCGGTCACGATTGATCGGCGCACGGCGACAAGGGTGACATGTCACACACCTGCGTTGTCACGCTTGGGATCCCGAGGCCTGGTCTACCGTGACACCGACCCGCGCGGGTCACTGTCACACTTGATGCATCTGCTTACCGCTGCTCAATCACCACGTACGGCTTCTCGTGCGGGCCGACGTAGTCCGCGGTCGGGCGGATGAGGCGGTTGCCGTCGAGTTGCTCTAACGCGTGGCCGGCCCAGCCTGCGATGCGGCTCAGGGCGAACATCGGGGTGAAGAGGTCGAGCTTCAGGCCGATCGAGTGGTACGTCGTGGCGCTGTAGAAATCGACGTTGGGGTAGATGCCCTTGGCGGCGACCTCGCGCTCCATCGTCTTCTCGATGGCGCTGCTCTTGGCGTAGAGGTCGCTGTTGCCGGTGTCGGTGGCGAGCTGCTCGGCGAGGGTCTTGAGGTACGTGGCCCTGGGGTCGTAGCTCTTGTAGACGCGGTGGCCGAAGCCCATGATGCGGTCCTTGGCGGCGAGCTTGTTCATCACGAACTGCTCGGCCTCCTCGGGGGAGTCGATCTCGTTGAGCATGTGCATCACGCCTTCGTTGGCGCCGCCGTGGAGGGGGCCGCGGAGGGCGCCGATAGCGCCGGTGATGCCGGAGTAGATGTCGCTGAGCGTCGAGGTGATGACGCGGCAGGTGAAGGTCGAGGCGTTGAGGCCGTGGTCGGCGTGGAGGATCATGCAGGCGTCGAAGGCGCGCTCCATGGTCGCGGTGGGCTTCTCGCCGTTGAGCATGTAGAGGAAGTTGGCGGCGAAGGTGAGGCTCTGATCGGGAGCGATCGGGTCGAGGCCTCGGCGGAGGCGGTCGAAGGCGGCGACGATGGTCGGGGCCTTGGCGGGGATGCGGATGGCCTGGGTACGGCCCTCGGGGATGTCGATGGGGTTGGGCTCGGCGTCCTCGAGGGCGAGGGCGGAGACCATCGTGCGGAGCATGTGCATCGGCTGCGCGGTGGTCGGGATGTCCTTGAGCAGGCCCAGGGTGTGGTTGCTGAGCGAGTACGCGCTGCGGAGCTCGGCGACGAAGGCGTCGAGTTCGGGCTTCTTGGGGAGCCTGGCGTTGAGCATGAGGAAGGCGACTTCCTCGAAGCTGGAGTCCTTGGCGAGGTCGTTGATCGCGACGCCGTTGTATTCGAGGACACCGCGCTCACCATCGATGAAGGAGAGGACGGTTTCTGCGGCGACGATGCCTTCGAGACCCTTGGCGGCGGTGCTCATGTGGGGACCTTTGCTGGTAGAACTGCTTGTTGTGAACGGACGATGCGGGCCTGGGGCCCGATCGGGGGCGCTGGCGGCGGTTTGGGCCCTGGATCGGCCGGTCTGGCGCCTTGGGGCGGCATTCCGGGGCGAAGGGGCGTATCTTGCGCCAGCACAACCTCGACCAGCGAATATAGAAGCGAGAGGGGGCAGCGGCAAACGATTCGGCGTTTGATCTGCCCGGCCGGAGGCGGCCGCAGGACCGAGAACCAACGAAGACCGGGAGGCGGCGGAACTACATGCTTTGCAAGGGATTGCTGCTCATTGACCCTGTACTGGCGCCGGAGCCGGGGTGGATCCGGATCGAGGATGGCCGGATCACGGCGGTGGAGTTGGGGCACACCGACGAGCAGGCGGAGGTCGGCGGGGCGGATGTGATCCTGTGCCCTGCGTTTCTCGATGCGCACATCCATCTGCCGCAGATCGATTCGGTGGGGTGCGATGGGCTGGAGCTGCTGCCCTGGCTCGATCGGGTGGTTTTTCCTGCGGAGGCATGGTGGGGGAATGGGGCTGCGGCCTCGATGACCAGGACCGCGGTTCGGCGGATGGTCCGGGAGGGGACGTTCGGGTTTGCTGGGTACCTGACGAGCAACGCGGAGGCAGGGGCGCAGGCGCTGCGGGCGCTGGGGCAGGGGATCGACGGCGCGCGGCTTCGGTTCGCGGCTGGTCGGGTGGCGATGGACCGCAACGCGCCGGCGGCGCTGGTGGATGAGGACAAGGCGCGGATCGCGATGAATCCGACTCCCAGCGTGGCGCTCAATGGGGATGGGGTCGGCGAGCGGGGCGAGGTGAGCGTGAACCCCAGGTTCGCGGTGTCTTGCACGGACGAGCTGCTGGCGGAGTGCGGGTGGCTGGTGCGGGAGCGGGCGAAGGCAGGGGAGCCGATCGTGATGCAGACGCATCTGTCGGAGTCGCTGCCTGAGTGCGCGCTGATCGGGGAGCTGTTCCCTGAAGACCGGGACTACACGAGCGTGTACGAGCGGGCTGAGCTGCTGGGGGAGCGGTCGATCCTGGCGCACGCGGTGCACCTGTCTGACGACGAGTTGGAGCTGGTCGCCAGGACGCGGTCGGTGCTGGCGCACTGCCCGATCGCGAACACGTTTCTGGAGTCTGGGCTGTTCGATCTGGACAAGGCGCGCGAGCACGGCGTGCGGGTCGCGCTGGGGAGCGATGTCGCGGCGGGGGTGGACATCGCGATGCCGAGGGTGGCGCGGGCGATGATCGAGATCGCGAAGATCCGGAAGATGACCGGTGATGGTGCGGTGGATGTGCCGAAGCCTGCGGAGGCGTGGTCGATGATCACGCGCGGGAACGCGGAGGCGCTGGGGTGGGGGGACTCCGGTCGTCTGGAGGTCGGGGCGCACGCGGATGTGCTGGCGCTGCGGGTTCCGGAGACGTGGCGGGACGAGTTCCTGATCGGTCGGATCATCTACAACTGGACGAGTGATCTGATCGTTGATCGGGTGGTTGCCGGGCGGCGGGTGGCGCGGCCGGAGGGTGTTTGAGGAGGGGAGCGCCGCTGTGCGGCGGTTGGATTGAGCCCCCTCCCCCGATCCGCTGCGCGGATCGACCTCTCCCGCCCATGCTGGCATGGGGGGTGAGGTTGGATACCCGAGCCTTCGCT
>CAYGNN010000239.1:0-364 GCA_964351165.1 uncultured Phycisphaeraceae bacterium | reverse complement strand
CGGGCGTAAGATCGGCGACGCATGTTTCCACTCGGGACAGACCGATCGCTCTCGAAGCCGACGCTGGTGAATCACCTGCTCATGCTGGCGTGTGCGCTGGTCTTCATCGTGCAGTTGCTGCTGCAGTCGATCTCGCCTGGGCATGGGCAGGGCGGGAGCGGGGCGCTGGGGTCGTTTCTCAATGCGCTGCAGCTCGATCCGAGGAACCTGACGTGGTATGGGTTCTTCACGTACCAGTTCCTGCACGGCGGTTTCATGCACCTGGCGGGGAACATGCTGTTCCTGTGGGTCTTTGGCCCCAACGTCGAGTACCGGCTGGGGCGGTGGTGGTACCTGCTCTTCTATTTGATGGGCGGCGCGGCTG
>CAYGNN010000238.1:0-3586 GCA_964351165.1 uncultured Phycisphaeraceae bacterium | reverse complement strand
TTGATGTCCATCTGCTTCGCCTCGACGGCCTCCGGATCGCCGATCGTGAAGCGGCGATGCCCACTCAGGCCGCATCCGATCTGCTCGTTCTCGTGGTGGTGCGATGGGACGACGCAGCCCTTCTCGAGAATCACGTTCGCCACCATGGATTTCTCGCCCACGACCTTGCGCCGCTGGATCGTTGGGATCGGCCGGTCCACCGGTTGATCCGACCAGGGGTAGACCCTGGCTTCGTGCCTGGAGTTGCTTGTTGTTTCCGGCATCGTGACATCCTCCGTTGCTGATCTCAGTATAAGCGATGCAGCCCAAGCCCCCGGAGACCAACACTATGCGCACACGAACCGCACTCCTGACTACCACATCGTTGTTCGCCATCGCCGCGTTCGCGTTCGCTGCGGATCTGCCGACGAAGATCGCGCCGCCGCCGGATTACAAGTCGGATATGAGCCTGCTCGCGGAGGCCGGCACGCCAGGCCTGCCCCACCGGTACCTCGGCCACTTCGTGGGCGACTGGGACGTCGCGATCGAGCAGCGCCGCCCTGGGTCTCCTGCGATCGAACTCACCGCGACCGCGACGTTCGTCTGGGCGCTCGACGGCCGCTTCCTGCAGGAAGACCTGCGCGCCGAGATCGACGGGTTCTCGATCGAGATGCTCCGGTTCCTGGGCTTCGACAACTTCAAGAACCGCTACACGCTCGCGTGGATGGGCTCGACCTCCACCGCGATCACCAACGCAACGGGCTACCAGAGTGTGGACGGCAACGAGATCACCTTCTTCGGCACGATGGACGAGCCGCACCTGAACCTGCACGACCGCAGCATCAAGGCGGTGTACCGGTCCACCGGCAAGGACACGTTCGTCGTGGAGCTGCACGACCTGCACATCCCCGACCCGAACTCGCTGGTGCTGTCGATGGAGTACACGCGCCGGCAGTGACGATCACCCCAGCTTGCGCAGGCGTTCGATCGCCGCTTCCAGCGTCACGATCTCTTTGCAGAACGCGAAGCGGACGAGGGGCTTGCCAAGCTCCTTGTCCATGTAGAAGGCGCTGGGCGGGATCGCCGCGACGCCGATCTCGCTCGCCAGGTGCTTGCAGAAGGCGACGTCATCGCCGATGCCGAACGCGGAATGATCCGCCATGACGAAGTACGTCCCGGCCGGCGGCGAGAGCGTGAAGCCGATCTCCGTCAGTGCGCCGCAGAGCAGGTCGCGCCGCTCCCGATAGCCGCGGACGAAGTCATCGAAGAACGACGCAGGCGACCGCAGCGCCGCGGCCGCGGCGTGCTGCATGGGGGAGGAGACAGCGAACGTCAGGAACTGGTGCGCGCTCCGCACGCCGGCGCTCAACTCGGGCGGCGCCACCGCCCAGCCGATCTTCCAGCCGGTCAGGCTGAACGTCTTGCCCAGCGAGCTCAGCGTCACTGTCCGCTCGCGCATCCCATCGAGCGAGGCGATGCACACGTGCTCGCCCTCGAAAACGAGCCGCTCGTACACCTCATCAGCGATCGCGATCACGTTGTGCTCCTGGCACAGGTCCGCGATCAGCTTGAGTTCTTCCCTCGTGAACACCTTCCCGGTCGGGTTGTGGGGCGTGTTGATGAGGATCGCCTTCGTCTTATCCGTGAACGCGGCGCGCAGCTCATCCGGGTCGATCGTCCACCCTGGCGCCCGCAGCGGGACGAACCGGGGCGTCGCGCCGGCCATCGCCACGCACGCGCGGTAGCTGTCGTAATAGGGCTCGAACAGGATCACCTCATCGCCTGGGTTCACGAGCCCGATCAGCGTCGCGGCGATCGCCTCGGTGCAGCCTGCGGTGACCGTGACCTCCCGATCCGGATCAACCGCGATCCCGCTCGCATCCTGGAACCATTCGGCGATCGCCTGATTCAGCGCCGGCTCGCCGAACATCCGCGCGTACTGGTTGTGCCCCGCTTTGACCGCCTCGATCGCGGCGTCCTTGACGTGCTGAGGGCCGTCGAAGTCGGGAAAGCCCTGCGACAGGTTGATCGCGCGGTGCTCCTTCGCCAGCGCCGACATCTCGGCGAAGATCGTCGTGCCGAAGGGCATCAGCCGCTCGGCGACGCCCGGGATCACAGAACTCATAGCGTCGCCCCCTTCGGCGCGTGGACCGTCGATTCAAACCGCAGCGCCGGGGCGTCCGCGCCGACATCCGCCGCGTCCGCGTACACGCCAGCCAGCGCCGCGCCGAGTTTCTCGCTCAGCGCCTTGGCGCGCTCGGAGCAGTTCACCAGCGTCAGCGTGCAGGACCAGACGCCGAACCGCGCCGCGGTGGCCTCCGCGTCGTTGTCATCACCCACGATGATCGTCTGCGAGACGGCGCCAGTCTCGCCGCAGCCCTCGATCGCGCGCTCAACGAGCATCGACCGGGCCTTGCGTTCGTCCGGGGTCTTCGCGCACCACCACAGCGCGATACGCACGCCCTTGGCCGCCAGCGCGTGCAGCGCATCGAGCGCCGAGACGCCCCCCTCCCCCACCGCTTCCAGGGAGAATGGGTCCAGCATCGCCAGCACGCGGCCTGCTGCATCGCGGCCGATCGCGCCGGCAAGCTCCACGAGCGCGCGGTTGCCGTCGGCGATCACGCACGACAGCGCGTGCTCGGCGACACCAGCGCGGTCCGCGTCCATCTCGATCGACGCGATGCTCGCGCCGTCCAGATCGCAGAAGACGAACCCGATGTCCTGCCCTGCGAGCAGCTCCAGCATCAGCCGGGGCGAACCGGGGTAGACCGGCTTGCTCTGCTCAAGCGATCGTTTGCAGATGAAGTGGTACCGCGTCGTCTCCAGCACCGGGTGCTCGGCGCTGAGCTCGAGGAACCGCTGGGCGCCGAACCGCCTCGCATCGGTCGCCTCCCAGGGGTAGGCGGCGCTGCCGGAATGCGATTCCCAGTAGGCCGCAGGCCCCTCGGCGGAAGCGATCACCAGCAGCGGCAGGTGCTTCCAGACGTCCCCGATCTCCCCGAAGTGGTGGTTGGCCATTGCCACGAGCATAACGCTGGAATGCCCGCCCTGATCCCACAATGGGCGATCGGGGCCCGATCTGCTGTCGCTCCACCCTGATCCTGTGCCTGCAGATCGCCGCCGGGAGGCCGCCTGGATTGGGCTGGGAACCGCGGCCTGTCCCGCTTGACCGCTTTGCCACCGCCGGGGGTGCTATCATGTGGCCGCTCCCCTGAGCATGGTTTGCATGCCGGGTGGGGCTGTCGGACCAACGCGACCACAAGCCCGAGTCGCGAACCAGGTTCTATTGAAACGCTCGGGCACAGTTGGATTGAATGACAGTTATGAAGAAGCTCTATGTCGGTAACCTCCCGTTCAGCGTCGGCGACGTCGAACTCCAGGCCCTCTTCGCCGAGCACGGCTCCGTCCGTTCCGCCTCGGTCATCAGCGATCGCGAGACCGGTCGCTCCCGCGGCTTCGGCTTCGTTGAGATGGACGACGACGGCGAGGCCATGGCCGCCATCGAGAAGATGAACGGCGCCGATTGCGAAGGCCGGAACCTCACCGTCAACGAGGCCCGTCCTCGCGAGCCCCGTGGCAGCTTCGGCGGCGGCGGCGGCAACCGCGG
>CAYGNN010000237.1:0-3593 GCA_964351165.1 uncultured Phycisphaeraceae bacterium | reverse complement strand
GCGGGGTTGATCGAGTAGATGGGGCCGGCGAAGGCGTTCGCCGAAACAGACAGGCCGGCGATCATCGCCAGGCCACAGATCGCGTTGCGCAGTGACATTGTTGGTTTCCTCCCGGTGCGCTGGTGAATCATGGCGCAGCCGGTGAGAACATGCCCGACCGATTGTGCCGGTCAATCGGATTGTGCGGACTTTGCTGGTTGCGCCGGCGCGCACGCCTTCTGGCGCTGTGCGCGCGATGATTCCCGGTCCTTCGAGCAGGTTCTCAGACGGTGGAGAGCACCGGGAGGCTGACCTTCACGCTCGCGTCGGATGATCGGACCGGCGCTGCGATGCCGAGGTCTTCGTCGGTGATGAAACGCAGCGGGATCCCGCGTTCCTTCTGCTGCTGGACGTACGCGCACATTGTCTTCGAGGCGCAGGCGCGAAAGACCTTGCCGGAACTGAGGACTTCCTTGGTTCGGTTGTGCTTCTCGTTGGTGTAGACAGGCCCATCGGCGACGCTCCCCATGTCCGCGACGTTGCGGATCATGCAGCAGGGGTGCAGGGCGCCGTCCTCGTTGACCCAGACGCCGTTGAGCCAGGAGCAGCAGCGGTGCTCGTGCGCCGGCGCTGCGTCGGTCTCTTTCGCTGCAAGGGCGCCGGCGATGTCGTGCTCGTCGGCGGGTTGTTCCGCCGAGGCGCTGGGGTCGCGAAGCCGGACCGGGAGCGACAGCTCAAGGCCCTGGAACCGCATCGCGGCGCGCTGCGCCTGCGTGACGGCGTGCTGCCAATTGGGGTTGTCCGTCGCAGGGTGATTGCCGTGGGATTCGGTGAGCCAGCCCAGCAGGTCCTCGACGAAGACGCGGTACGCGCCCGCTTCCGCGGCCATCTCGACGAACCGCGGGAGTTCCTCGATGTTGTCCGCCATCGCGACGAAGGAGCAGGAGATCTTCGGGCGAGGCGCGTCCTGCTCCTGCTTCATTCTGGCCAGCATCATCAGGTTCTGTCGGACGCGGTCGAAGTCGCCGCCCCGGATGTTGGCGTACGTCTCGCTCGTCGCGGCGTCGATCGAGAAGTTGATCGTGTTGACGATGCCGGACTCGACGATCGCGGCGCCACGTTTCTCGCTCAGGGGGAGGCCGTTGGTGAAGAGGTCGATGTAGACGCCGTTCTCTTTGGCGATCGTGAGGATCTCTTCGAACTGAGGATGCAGCAGGGGGTCGCTGTCGCCTGAGCTGAGCGTGACGCTGTGGATCGGCGCGCTGCGGATCGCGGCGCGGAAGTCGTCGGGGCTCAGCCAGGTGAGCTTGTTGGGGTGGGCGTCCGCGTTGACGCCGACGCACATGCGGCACTTGAGGTTGCACTTGCCCTTGACGTACTCGAGGTTGAGGAACGTCGGCGCCCAGAGCAGGGGGCGGTAGTGCGCGATCCAGGGGGCGTCCCGCTCGATCGAATCGCAATGCTCGATCAGCCAGCGCCGGTTCGCAGGGTGGAAGCGGCGGAGCTTGAGCATCGTCGCGGCGGTGTTGTGCAGCGCGCGCCGATTCGCCGGGTGCAGCGCGAGCGCCTGCTTGAAGACCTCGATCGCGTCCTCTGCGATCCCGGTGGAGGCCATCGCGACGCCGAAGTCGGACATCCTGGTGGCGATCGCCTCCAGGTCCGGTGCGCCGTCGGTCTGCCTGGCCACCGCTTCGCGGGCCCGCAGCAGCAGCGCGTGGGCGCGATCTCGCGCTTCCTCACGACGACCCTCAGCAAAGAGGGCCTGGAGCGAGGGGTCGGCGATCAGGAACTGGTCGAGGCGAGGGGCGTTGTCGTCTGGCATGGCCGTTTTATCGGTCATCCGCAGGGCAGACTTGTCCAGAGCGTCCTGCAGGAGGCGATCGGGCGATTGCTGCTGTGATCCGGCACTATCAGCCGATTTCATGGGGGAGGGTTCCCACCTCCTGAAGACACCATGACACGGATGACCAGAATCCTGACCGCGACCTCGCTCACGCTCCTCTCGGCGCTGGCGGCCCTCTTCGGCTACCGCGTGCTGGAGTCCGACGTCGCCTCGTCGATCTACCGCGAGCGGCTCGAAGACCTGGGCGCGGAGCACGACTCGTTGATCCTGCAATACAACGAGGCGGTGCGCAAATCGGCGGTGACGGAGCTGGTGGTCGAGGGCGACGCGCTGCGCGTGGTGGTGCGCACGATCGACGGGACGCTGCAATCCATCGACACGCCGTACGATCCGGATGGCGAGATCTACGTGGACTTCGCGGTCGTCAGCGGCAGGCTCTGGGTGCGGCGCGTCTTCGATGCGCACACAGCGCCCAGCGCCGGCGTGATCGTTGACCCTGCGATCGCGGAGCTCGATTGGGACGCGCCTGGCGCGACCTTCGGCAAGGCGGTGTACCGGAGCCTCGACGAGGGGCGCTGGGTGGTCACGGTCAGCGGCGACGGCTCGCTGGCGCTGACGAAGGCGATCGATGGGGCGCCTGCTGATCTGGACGGACCGCCGCAGATCCGTGAATACGCGGAGTTCGAGCGCACGCTCGAGGAAGAGCTGGAGCGGATCACGCTGGCGGACGTGTGGTCGAGGCTGACCGGCGGCTGATCAGTGCTCGTCGTGGCGTTTGGGTTTGAAGCGTCCCGGTGTCTTCAACCCTTCAGCGCCGACCTGCCGGACTTTCTGCGCGAAGTCGCGGAGTTCGGAGCCGCCGATGTCGCGGCTGCTGATCATGATGATGCCGCAGTCGAGGCGCGCCGCGATGCCCAGCGTGAAGGGGCCGATGACCTGGCCCTCACGGCCGCCGCGCTGGAGGCCGAGGATGATGAGGTCGCAGTCTTCGCCGTGCCTGGCGATGACGTCGATGGCCTGATCGCTGCGTTCGACGATGGTGGTGCTGCCCTGGGGTGATTCGTCGCGCGCGATGCGGTCGAGGTCCTGCTTCGCCTGCGCGACCTCGCGGTCGGTGGCGCTGGCCGGGAGGACGCGGAGGAGCGTGACTTCCCGGGCGCCGAGTCTGTGCATGCTCCCGAGCATCCGGGCGCGCAGGGCGTCGTGTCCGCCCTTGCCTGCGACCGGGACGAGGACGCGCTGGGCGCTGCGCATCCGCCAGCCGACCGGCGCGCGGAGGACGACGACATCGCTGCCGACAGAGCTGATCACGCGCTCCAGCTCGCTGCGGACCGCCGGCGCGTCGAGGCTGCTGAGCCCCAGCAGGAGGCTCTCGCAGCGGTGCGTCTTCGCGACGCGGATGATCTCGGCCCAGGGGTCGGTCGCGACAGTGGTCAGCGCCTCAGGGCGCAGCTTGCGCTCGAAGGAGGCTGCGAGCGTCTCGCGGAGGACGCTCTGCGCGTTGTTGAGGGAGGCCTCCGCTGCTGGGTCGTTGTCGTCTGGCGGGCGCGTGATCGTCAGCGCCAGCACGCGACCGACGACCGGTGGGGTGAGCGCGTTGGCGAGGGCGACCATCGCGCTGGCGTTGGCCGGGTTCGCGACGGGGACCAGCACGAGGGGGCTGCGCCCACGCAGGCGGACGAGGTCGGCGCGGGCGTGAACCGCACGCTGCTGAAAACCATCGGCGATGCGATCCTGCGCCTGCGCGACGAACGCCACTACACCTTCTGCC
>CAYGNN010000236.1:0-3626 GCA_964351165.1 uncultured Phycisphaeraceae bacterium | reverse complement strand
CCGCCGAGCACCTCAACCTGGGCATCACCGAGATCGTCGAACAAGCCGGCGCCCAGTTCGCCGCCACCATGATCGAAGCAGGCGGCGCCTAAATACCCAAAACCGGTGCCGTGGTATGGCGCAGCCATGCCACGTTTCACACCAGAGGCGCAGACGAACAACCTACCGCCCGACACTCCGAATCGTCACCCCCGCAACAATCGAATTCGCGATGGGGCACTGCTCGTGCGCCGCATGATGCAGCGCCAACTCCTCCTCCGCGCTGGGCCGAGTCCCCGCCGCGTACTCGATGGAGACATGCAGCGTGATCGAGCTGATATACCCCGCCCCCGCGTCGTTGGTCGTCATCTCACCGGACGCCTCGTCCGTGTACCGCGTGACCACATGCCCCGCCTTCGAGGCGAGCCACAGGAACGTCATCATGTGACAGCTCGAAGCGCTCGCAACGAGCGCCTCCTCAGGGTCAACAGCGGAAGGATCCGACCAGGGCGTCCGCACCACCGCAGGGTCAGGCGAACCAGGCACCGTCACCCCGCCATCAAAGACCCACGAATGCGCCCTGCTGTACTTCCCCCGGACAAAGTCATCGTTGTCAACCCCCGGATCAAGCGCCCACCGGACCTGCGCAGTATGTGTACCCATTCCTACATGATACAACGCAACCCAACACGCCTGGGATGAGCAAAGCGAATCCCAGGATCGAAGGTGTCATCACTTCGTCCAAACCCCACAAACCGTAATCGGCGTCCCCCGGAGCTTCGCCCACTTGGGCTTCCCCGCGATGAACCCGTCATCGATCAGCCCCTCGCGCAACTCCACCAGCCGCAGCCCCGCCGCGACCCCAGCGCTGACATGCTCCTCGAACGTGTGCAGGTGCGTCTCGATCGCGATCGCCTCGCCGCTCGCGGTGTGGTAATGCGTCGGCATCCCCACCGTCATCATGAACTGAGGGTGCATCCCCACATTCACGAACCAGCCGCCATCACCCAGCAGCCGCGCCGCTTCTGTGTACATCGGCGCCAGGTCCACCAGGTGCTCATCCACGAGCGACGTCACCGCGAGCGCATACGCCCCAGCATCAAACGAAGGCTCGCGCAGATCCCCGGTGCGCAGCTCGTCATAGATCCCGCGCGCCTCTGCCTGCGCCAGCATCGCAGGCGTCAGGTCCTGCCCATCGAGCGAGCCAACACCACGACCGCGCAGCCACGCGCCGATCCGCCCGGTCCCGCACGCCAGATCAACCGCGCGCCCAACCTTCGGCCACTCGATGCACGCGATCCGATCCAGCAGCCGCAGGTCCATCGCATCGCTGACAGACGCCTCGTATGTCGCCGCCCACTCGCCGTACCCCTGAGCCGCCCCGGTGACCGGGTACCCGCGCTGATCAAACGGTGTGAAGTCCATGCCGCCCAGCCTACGCCGGCGCTCATCCCGCGCAAACCGGCGTGTCCTCGACACCGATGACGACCGCAGCGCAGCATGTCCCAGGCACAGGAAACCCCGAATTTCAAGGGAGTTTCCGCCGGCGCCCGTTGACAAACCGGCCGGTTCGAGGACAATGCAGCCGAACCCACTGCACGCCGGGGAACCACAGGAGAGAGCCCAATGAACCGCAGCAAGATCAAGTCCACCATCGCTATCGCCGCGCTCGCCGGTCTGACCATCAGCGCCGCAGCCAGCCAGTCCTACGCCGACCGCGTCCGCGGCGGCAACTCCTTCGGCCCGATCGAAGAAACCGAAGCCGAAGAGACCCCGCTCGTCCGCGAGATCGAAGCAGGCTCAGGCATCAACGACGACTTCGCCAACCGCACCGACCTCGCGGCGCCCAACGACGAATACTTCGCGGTCAAGGGCAACCTGGGTGAAGAGGACCGCGCCTGCCGTGATGTTGATTACATCGGGCTGACCGGCCTCGCGCCGCTGTCCGATTACAAGCTGACGATGTTCGGCTCGATCAACGACCAGATGAGCACCCATTGGCGGAGCCCCTTCGATGGGACGCCCATCTTCGCCAGCGCGGACGGCGTGCTCAACTTTGTCTCGGACAAGGATGGCTACGCCCTGATCGCCGCTTCGGCGTTCACCGATGGCGACGTCGATGGCGACAACGACTCGGATGGCCTCGCGCACGGGCTGTGCGGCGATTACCACTTCATCGTCGAGCTGGTCTTCCGGGGCGATGTCAACAAGGACGGCGCTGTGGATATCGGGGATGTCCGCGCGATGCTCAACATGATCGGCGACACCGGCGAATCGACCGCGGACCTGAACTTCGACGGGATCGTGGACGCGGACGACCTGCGGGTGCTCGCGGATCTGGTCCAGGGGAAGAAGGCGAAGAAGGCTCGGAAGCTGGCGATCAAGCGCGCCGGGAAGCTCGAGGGCATGGCGCTCAAGGCGGCGGTTGCTGAGAACGCGGAATTGCTCTCGGCGACGCCCAACGATCCGAATGCCGGGGATTCTGGCGAATCGTCCTCGGGTCGGCGCCGCTGAGAATCGCTGGGCGGAATTTTCTTGCTGGTTTTCAGATCACCCCGGTATGTTCGGGGTGTTCTTTTGCGCCCTGACTGGAGGAGGCTGGCATGTTGAGGATCGTTGCTGCTGCGTTGCTGGGTTCGTTGGCGCCTGCTGTTGGCGTCTTCGCTGGGGATTTGAATCCGCCGGCGGGGCCTGTTGTTGAGACGATGAAGACGCTCGACGAGGTGGAGCCTCGGATCCCGATTCATCAGGAGGATGTGCCGTTTACGGTGACGATCCCTGGGTCGTATTACCTGGCGGAAAACCTGGTCTTCCCGGCGGCGGCGTCAGGGGTTGTGATTACGATCGCAGCCGATGACGTGACGCTCGACCTGAACGGGTTCACCATCGACGGGCAGGATGTTGGCGGGGATGCGGAGTTCGTCCTCGGGATCGGCGTCTCGAGCGAAGATGTGCTGATCCGCAACGGGCGGATCGTTGGGACGGGGGTCTGCATCAACGCGCAGTCCACGCTGCGTGTGTTCATCGACTCGGTCGTTGCGAATCCGATCGACGGCGGGACGGGGATCCAGGCGAGCTCCAATGGGGTGGTCAGCGACTGCCACATCGATGGCGGCGCGATCGGGATCGACACGACGGTCGCGAGCGGCTTCGTGCTGCGCGACTGCGTTGTCCGTGGTGTTTCCGTTGCGTGCTACGACTTCCGGTTCAACGCCGGCGGGCACATCGAGGGGTGCCTCGCTTCGGGCGGGGATTATGGGTACCGGCTCGGGAGTTCGGCGGGGAACCTGGTGTTCCTTGATTGTGCCTCCAGCGGGTCGTCGATCGGGTTCAGCGACCTGAGCGGGTTGAACAATCAGTTCTACCGGAATCTGGCGCTGCGGAACAATGTTGCGTATCAGAATGTCGCGAATGTCAGCGCTACGCCCGGGACGGCTGGGGCCTGGGACAATATTGAGCAGTGAGTTGGTGGTGCGCCGCTGCGCGGCGGAGTTTGAAAACCCCTCACCCCGGCCCTCTCCGGCATTGTTGTGCAAGGGGGGAGAGGGAGGAGATATCCGAGCCTTCGCTGCGCTCAGACTCGGCGTCCAAGGCTTTGACAGCGTGAGCAGTTTGGTCGCTGCTTTGCGTCTGGTTTCGGGGTTGGC
>CAYGNN010000235.1:0-3638 GCA_964351165.1 uncultured Phycisphaeraceae bacterium | reverse complement strand
AGAAGGGGCAGCCGACCTCGTCCATGCGCGCGTAGCGCTTGCCGATGGACTGCTTGGCGTCGAACTCCACAGCACCGAAACGCTTGCGGAGCGTCGTCTGGAGTTTCTTGCCAAGCTCGGGCATGCCGTCCTTGTTGACGAGCGGGAAGACCGCGGCCTTGGTCGGGGCGATGCGCGGGTCGAACTTCATGAAGACCTTGCTGGGGCGCTCGGGGTCGGGCGTGTACGCCTCGCACAGGAGCGCGAGCACGCCGCGATCGAGGCCCGCGCTGGGCTCGATGACGTTGGGCAGGTACCGCTCGTTGCGCTCCTGATCGAAGTACTCGAGCTTGGCCTTGCCGTGCTCGGCGTGCTGCTTGAGGTCGTAGTTGGAGCGGTCGGCGATGCCCTCCAGCTCACCGAACCCCGGCGCGGTGAAGGGGAACTGGTATTCGATGTCGCTCGTGCCGGCGCCGGCCTTGGCGTAGTGCGCCAGCTCGTCGCTGTCGTGCTCGCGGAGCATGAGGTTCGCGCCTGCGAGGCCCAGCGACTCCCACCACTGCATCCGCCAGTCGCGCCAGAACTCGTACCACTTGCGAGAGTCATCCGGATGGCAGAAGAACTCGATCTCCATCTGCTCGAACTCGCGCGAGCGGAACGTGAAGTTCCGGGGCGTGACCTCGTTGCGGAAAGCCTTGCCCGTCTGCGCGATGCCGAAGGGGACCTTCACGCGGGTCGAGTCGAGGACGTTCTTGTAATTGATGAAGATGCCCTGCGCCGTCTCAGGGCGGAGGTACGCGATGTCGTCCTCCGTCGCGGTGGCGCCCAGGTACGTCTTGAACATCAGGTTGAAGGCGCGGGGCTCGGTCAGCGAGCCTGGCTCCTTGACGTCCGGGCCGACGGTGATCGCCCACTCGTCGGCGGAGAGATCGAGGAACGCGCAGGTGCAGATCTTGTCGTCCTCGATCTTGCGCTTCTTGTTCTTGTCGAGCTTCTTGCGCGCGCCGGCAAGGGATTCCTCGTCGCCCTCGACGTAGGCGAAGATCAGACCCTCCTGATCGCCGTCCTCGCAGATGCACATGAGGTGGTCGGCGCGGTAGCGCTTCTTCGATTCCTTGCAATCGACCATCGGGTCGTTGAAGCCGCCAACATGACCCGACGCCTCCCACACCCTGGGGTTCTGCACGATGCACGAGTCGAGCCCCACGATCGCGACCTCGTCGCCATCAGGACCGATGGGCGGCGTGACGACGCAGTCCTGCCACCACGTGTCGCGCAGGTTCTTCTTGAGCTGGGCGCCCTGGGGGCCGTAGTCCCAGAACCCGTTGACGCCGCCGTAGATTTCTGAGGCCTGGAAGATGAAGCCCCGGCGTTTGCACAGGGCCATGATGTCGGTCATCGACTTGGACGCGTTGTCGATCGAGGCGGCGGCGTTGGACATGGGTCGGGGCTCGGTAGGGGCAGAATCGAAACGAGAACATTCAGTATCGGGAGCCAGTGTAGCCACCTGAAATCAGGGCTCCGGATCGCTTCGATCCACCGACCGGCCGACGTACAATCCCCAGCGGCGCCGGGGTTCCGGCCGCCAACCAACGACACATCCATCGCCGGAGCCATCTGTGACCCAATCCACCGCCGCGACGCCCACCGATTCGGAGCCCCACACCCCGGGGGCGCCTGCCCAGACGATGCGGGCCCTTGTGAAATCGCGTGACGAGCCCGGCCTCTGGTTCGAGGGCGACCGCACCCTGCCCACCGGCTCCACCGGCATCGTCGGCGTCCCAGGCCCCACCGAGGCGCTCATCCGCGTCAGCATGGCCGGCGTCTGCGGCACCGATCGGCACATCTACGAGTGGGACGACTGGGCGCAGAGCAGGATCCCGGTCGGGATCGTCACCGGCCACGAGTTCGTCGGCGAGATCGTCAGCGTGGGCGAGGGTGTCACGCGCGTGCAGGTCGGCCAGCGCGTCACCGCAGAGGGGCACATCACCGCCGGCACCGATTACAACAGCCGCACCGGCAACGCGCACATCGCCCGCGACATGCGCATCCTGGGCGTCGATCGCAACGGCTGCTTCGCCGACTACGTCATGCTGCCGCAGGACAACATCTGGCCGGTGCACGAGGGCGTCCCGGACGAGATCGCCGCGATCATGGACCCCCTGGGCAACGCGGTGCACACCGTGATGACCGCCGGCGTGAGCGCGCAGAGCGTGCTGATCACCGGCGCTGGGATCATCGGGTTGATGGCGGTCACTGTCGCCAAAGCCGCCGGCGCTTCCAAGATCTTCGTCACCGACCTCAACAACCGGCGCCTGGAGCTGGCGAAGAAGCTGGGCGCCGATTTCGTGTTCGATCCCAGCAAGGGCGACGCGTGGATCGACATCGTCGACCAGAACACGCCGGGCGATGGCTGCGACGTGCTGCTGGAGATGTCCGGCGCTGCGCCGGCGATCGATGGCGGTTTCCGCGCCCTGCGCAATGGAGGCACCGCGGCGCTGCTTGGGCTCCCCAGCAGGAAGATCGAGTTCGACCTGTCGAACCACATCATCTTCAAGGGCGCCCGTGTCTTCGGCATCAACGGCCGCAGGATGTGGGCGACGTGGTACCAGATGGAAGAACTGATCCTCTCCGGCAAGCTCCAGCTCGACGAGATCATCACCCACACGCTGCCCTTCGAGGACTACGAGCAGTCGTTCAAGCTGATGCAGAGCGGCGAGGGGATCAAGGTCGTGCTGGACCTGCGGGCGTAAGCAACCGCTACGCGGCGCGGCGCCCGAAGAGCGGGAGCTGCCCGTGGCCGCCGTCGATGTCGCGGACCATCGCTGCGTACTCGAGTTCGTCGATGATCGCCTCTGCGGCGATTTCGATCACGCTGAGCGGGGCCCGCATGAGCAGCAGGTGAGAATCCCCGTTCTGCAATTCGATCTCCAACATGCCGCGCTGCGTGCCACCGATGCCGCCGTGGATGTACACCCCGAACACGGACGCGATGGCGACTTGAAACTCGGCCGTGTCGTGCACACTGCGGTCCTTGACTGCCAGCACGTCCCGGTCGATCGTGATCGTCGAACCGATCGTCAGGTCGCACTCTCGATCAACGCGCATCGGAGCCGCGAGCCGCAGCAGCAGGCACGTTGCGGCCGACAAGGTCATCACGACCAGACCGGCCAATGCCGCCGCCTCGACCACAGCTGCCGTAGCAGTCCCCTCGGCGAACAATGGCTCGTTCTGCTCGGCGAGCCAGAACCCGATCGGCATGCAGCCCAGAACGCAGGCCACGCTGGCCCGTTCCCGGATCTCGACCAGGGTCGGCAACCACCGCGATCGGCGGTATCCGATCCGAAGCTCCGAAGGGGTGCGCAGGACCTGCAACAGGTGTGAGCGGTCAGCACGAGGGGTCGTCATGCCGCGTCCTGCCCGAAGAGTGGCATCGTTCCATCCCCACCGCTGCCGCCGCTGTCATCATCCGGTTCGTCGCCGCCGAAGTAATCCTGCTCGGGGTCCTCGCCCCATCCCTCTTCCTCGTCGTAGTCCTCGGCTTCGCCGAACTCCTCGGCGATCTTCTGCACGACCGGCCCGAGAGTCGTCAGCGGCGCCCGGAGCATCAGGTGGAGCGGGTCCTCGTCAACGAGACACAACGCCAGCACGCCGAACTC
>CAYGNN010000234.1:2318-3660 GCA_964351165.1 uncultured Phycisphaeraceae bacterium | reverse complement strand
AGTTCGAACGCGACGAGCTGCTGCGGATGCTCGAAGAGGAGATGCTGGGCGCCGCAGAGGCCCTGGACTTCGAATCGGCCGCGGCGCTGCGCGATCAGATCGAGGCGGTGAAGAATAACCCGGATTACGCGACGAGCGACGGGAAACTGACGCGACGCGACGCGGAGGAGGCCGCAGAGCGCGGACCAGCAGGGAAGAAGAGCGCGCCGGGCGCTGCAGGATCTCGCCCCAGAGCGCGGAAGAAGGCGCGGACGCGGCGGCGGGACTGAAGGATCGCGAATGCCAGCGTCCCGATAAACCGAGAAGCCATCGGTCCGGCACCGGTTATCGACAGTTGAACGCCACAAACCGGGCATGCGGATACAGCGGTGGTTCGGTTGTGCCGATCATCCGGGATGACCCGGCGCCGGGCTTTCCGGCGGCGATCGTTGTGCCCCGGTGCCCCGCTGCATGGATCAGAACAAGAAGAACAACCTGAGCGTCGACGAGATCATCGATGCGTGCTGCGAGCGGAACACGCCGCTGGAGATCCACAAGCACTGCAGCGATGGCGCGGTCCCGGTCGCCAAGGCCCGGATGATGTGCGCCGACGCGGAGCGGATCTACCTCGACGAGCCGCAGACGATCGGCAAGGACGTCGAGATGGGCAAGGGAACGAACGTCGATGTCTTCTTCTCGCTCGGCGACGACCTCTACACCTGCTCCACCTCGGTCGCGAGCATGAAGTGCAAGGTCCGTCTGAATGAGCACAAGACCCTGGTCGGGATGGCGCTCGACCTCCCCACGAAAATCACCAAGGGGCAGCGCCGCTCGCGCTTCCGCACGTCGCTGGCGATGCAGGCCCCGATCACGGTCACGATGCACGAGGCATCCGATGACCTGAACAGTGCTCCGGTCAATGCCAAGCGATTTTCGGGCCGGCTCGTCGACGCCTCGGAGGGGGGCGTCGGCGTGCTGCTCGACTTTGACCGGCAGCGCAAGTTCAAGCTGTACGGTCGGTGGATCGTCGAGTTTCATCTGCCTGGCGAGTCCGACCCCACCATCCTCGGCTGCGAGTTGCGGCAGACCAGGACGGTGCGCGAGAACGAGCTGATGAAGATCGGGTTCCTGGCGCTGCCCTGGCCAAGCCCCAGGGCGATGCGCGAGCAGCTGCAGCCGCTGACGCGGTTCCTGACATCGATCGAGCGGAACCTGCTCAAGCGCGCGTCCTGAGCCGCGCGTTTTCTCCGGTGAACCTGCGCCGGGCGCCTTGCCCAACCCTACCATTGACCGCACACGCTCTCGCGCTGTCGGCGGGGCGTCGCATCGCCCCACCAATCAGCCTTGAGAGAGACCCACTTGG
>CAYGNN010000234.1:0-2308 GCA_964351165.1 uncultured Phycisphaeraceae bacterium | reverse complement strand
TTCAATCGGAGCGCGTTCCTCTTGGCGAAGCCATCCAGCCCAGTATCCAGCCCCGGCGCCAAGAACATCGGCGAGATCCGCGTCCGCGGCGCCCGGGAGCACAACCTGCGCTCGATCGACGTCGTGATCCCGCGCGATCAGCTCTGCGTCATCACCGGCCTCAGCGGCTCGGGCAAGTCGTCCCTCGCCTTCGACACGATCTTCGCCGAGGGGCAGCGCAAGTACATGGAATCGCTCAGCGCCTACGCGCGGCAGTTCCTCGACCGGATGCGCAAGCCGGACGTCGATGACATCGAGGGCCTGCCCCCCACCATCGCGATCGAGCAGCGCTCCAGCGGCCACAACCCGCGCTCGACCGTCGCGACGAGCACCGAGATCTACGACTACCTCCGACTGCTCTTTGCGCGCTGCGGGCAGCCCACCTGCTGGCATCCTACGAAGAAGAAGCGCACCGGCGAGGTCGTCGAGCGCTGCGGCCTCCCCATCGAGGCGACCGGCGCGACGCAGATCGTGGATGCCGTGCTCAGGCTGCCTGAGGGGGCCAGGGCGCTGGTGCTCGCGCCGGTGATCCGCGCAAAGAAGGGCCACCACAAGGAGGTCGCCGAGGAACTGCGCGCCGAGGGGTACGTCCGCGCGCGCATCAACGGGTCGATCGTGGACCTGCGCGAAGCACTGAAAGAAGAGGGCGAGAACCCACTCGGCCTTGCGCGGCACGAGAAGCACACGATCGAGACGGTCGTCGATCGCGTCGTCATCAAGCCGGACTCGCGGCAGCGGCTGGCGGAATCGGTCGAGACGGCGCTCAAGCTCGGCGACGGCTCGCTGATCCTCGCGCAGCAGACGGACAAGGAAAAGGACGAGTGGGAGGACCACCTCTTCTCCGAGAAGTTCGCCTGCTCGGAGCACCCGACGCGCGCGCTCGAAGAGATGGAGCCCAGGCTGTTCTCGTTCAACTCCCCCTTCGGCGCGTGCGACGAGTGCCACGGCCTGGGCACGATCGTCGAGTTCGACGAAGAATTGATCATCCCGGACGAGACGCTCAGCCTCAGCGAGGCGGCGGTGAAGCCGTGGGCGAAGAACGGGCCGGTCCGCGCGTGGTTCAACCGGCGGCTCAAAAAGTTCTGCCGGGAGTACGGCGTCTCGTTCACAGCCCCGGTGAAGGACTTCGACGACGACCGCAAGCGGATCCTGCTGCACGGCTCCAACGGCGCGGATCATAAAAAATACAAGGCGAAGCGCTGGGAGGGCGTGCTGCCCAACATCGCGGCGTGGTGGCAGAGCACCGACAACGAGAGCGTGAAGGAGTTCCTCAGCACCTTCATGCTGCAGACCCCCTGCCCAAGCTGCCTCGGCGATCGGCTCCGGGTCGAGGCGCTGTCGGTCTATGTGCGCACGAAGGTCAAACTCCCGAAGGAGATCGTCGACGCCCGGCGCGCGCACGGGCTCAGCGGTGATCCGCACCTCTTCAACATCTCCGACTTCACGCGGCTCAACATCGAGCAGGCGAGGCTCGTCATGGAGGGGCTCGAACTGAGCAAGTCCGGCGAGACGATCTCCGCGCCGATCGTGCGCGAGGTCGGCTCGCGGCTGGGGTTCCTGTCGTCGGTGGGGCTTGGGTACCTGTCGCTGAGCCGAAAAACCGGGACGCTTTCCGGCGGTGAGGCGCAGCGGATCAGGCTCGCGACGCAGGTTGGGTCGGGCCTCGTCGGCGCGTGCTACGTCCTCGATGAGCCGACGATCGGGCTGCACCAACGCGACAACGACCGCCTCATCGGGACGCTGCGGCACCTCGCGGACATCGGCAACACGGTCATCGTCGTCGAGCACGACGAGGACATGATCCGGCAGGCGGATCACGTGACGGACATCGGCCCAGGGCCAGGCGTCCACGGCGGCCGCGTCGTCGCGCAGGGGACGGTCGAGGAGTTGTGCAAGACGCCAGGCTCGATCACAGGGCAGTACCTCTCCGGCAAGCAGGAGATCGCGACACCGACCGAGCGGCGGCCGATGAGCGAGAAGCGCGCCGTCGTCGTCAAGGGCGCGAAACAGAACAACCTGAAGAACATCGATGCCGCGTTTCCGCTTGGCGGATTCGTCTGCGTCACTGGCGTGTCGGGGTCGGGCAAGAGCACGCTCGTCACCGACATCCTGCTCCCAGCGGCGCGACGGCACCTGCTCGGGACGAAAGTTCGTCCTGGCGCGCACAGCAGGGTCACCGGGCTCAGCAAGATCGACCGGATCATCGAGGTGGACCAATCGCCGATCGGGAGGACGCCCCGCTCGAACCCGGCGACGTACACGAACGTCT
>CAYGNN010000233.1:0-3665 GCA_964351165.1 uncultured Phycisphaeraceae bacterium | reverse complement strand
TAGCCCGCGAGCGTTGTGAGGGCCAACAGGACAGTGAGCAGACCGTTGACAACGGCGAAGGCCACACCAGGCACTGCGCCCCCCTGCATCCCGAACGCAACACGGATGGCGTACCACTGCGCCCCCAGCGAGCCGATCGCGAGCAGGATGTTGCTGAGCAACACCCAGTACACCGCTCTGGAGTACCTTGCGATCCCCTTGCTCGGAATCGCGAGCGCGATCTGCTGGACGCGCTTGGCGCCAAGGCGCAGCTGCACCATCCAGCATACGAGCATCAGGAGCGGGATCAGAAACGACACCAGAGGCGGCGCGGTAGAGAACAAATCTCCCAGAGTCACCACCAGCATCGCAACCCAACTCAAAGAAAATGCGAGCGTGGCGATCCTGCAGTTGCGACGAACATTGTCCGTCTCAGGGATCAGATCGAAGCCGGCCAGGGGTTGGGTTAATCTGTACCAGCCGAGTGTGAAGAGCAGCCAGATCGCTGCAACCACCCCAAGGGATATTGCGCCAAGCAGACCGGCCGGCATCAGCAAGGCCGAGATCAACCCAAGGATCAGGAGCACCAACGGGAGCAGCGCTGCAATGGTGATGTTGCGGGCGGCGTCCCGGAGCGCCGTGATCGTGCTTGCTGGAGCGTTCCTCAGCAGGCGACGCTTGAGCGAACTCGTCACCGGTGTGCTGCACTCCGGGCAGACGCCGCCGATGGCGATGCCGAGCAGGTTGTACTCGCAGCCGATGCACGCGTGATCGAATCCGAGTTCCGAATTCAATGGGGCGCCGGGCAGCTCGCTCGGATGATTGATCGTGATCGGTGGCGCGTCTTGCGGCATGATCCCATCAGTATACGGCGTCTCAAGATTATCTCTTTGCTGCCTCACCGACGACCTTGGCGAGATCACGACGCAGGCCGAAGAACATCCAGCACGTTTGCAGGACAAAGCCGACGGCAAGAAGCGCCATGAAGTAGGTCGGGAGGTCGATGTACCAGGGATCGTCCGGGAACGGTCCGTTGGGGTTCGCGCTGTAAGCGTTCGATTGGGCCTGGGCGGCTCCCATGTACAGCATGATCTGCACAAAGAAGGCAACCGCGAGCGTTCCGGCGCCCCCGATCGCCAGCCAGAACGTCCACCTGATCCGCCGCGTGCTCCGCGATGAAGGGATCAGGCTGGCGAGCAGGCGCAGCTGCGCGATCCCTGCGAAGAACATGAAGGGGAACGCGATCGTGCACAGCACCCAGGCTATCCCGATGACGCCGTAGGTGTATCCGGCCGAAACTGTGTAATAGCCATACTGGTTCCCACTGCCGATCTGCTCCTGATACCAGTGGAACGCAGTCAGGGCGGCGAGCGTGATCGCGGCGATCAACACCAGCGCCGAGGCGCACCGCGTGATCCACTCAGCCACCACGCGTCGCTTGCAACCAGGTGGCGATCCCCACGAGATCAGCAGCATCCCGGTCGCGAGCACACCGACGCCGAGCGAGCCGATCACCGGGAGCGCGAATTCGAACCAGAATGGGTAATCCCACGTCCAGTTCATCGTGAACGAGCTTATCGCTCCGAGATAAACCACCAGCGCGATGCTCATCACCGCCCCGACCAATGCGACCGTCGCGCCGAGCAGGAGCCGCTGGATCCAGGCGATCGGCTGGTACACCATCCTCGTGCGCCGGATCGCGATATTGACCGGGGTGCCGCATTCAGGGCAGGATTCATGCAGCGCCAGGTGCTTGAGGTTGTACTTGCAGATCAAGCATGCCTGATCCCAGCCGATCAACGCCGACATCGGCGCGCCGGGGAGCTGGCTGGGTTTCTCGAGCGTGATCGGTGGCGCGTCTTGCGGCATGACCCCATCAGTGTATGGCGCCTCACGCCCGCCGCTTGGCCGCCCTTGAGAGCTTGAGCCAGAGCCAGCAGGTGAGGTAGGTGTACATGGCGTAAAGCCCCAGGAACAGCAGGGCGCCGATGCCCCAGAGGGCAACGTTCAGCAGATCCAGGGCGCTCATCTGGTACCCCTGATACGCCATGGTCGATGTCGTCGCGCCTGTCGTCGTGGTGCTCGTTGTCTGGATGTTCCTCATCATCGCCTGGGTGGTGGACGCCTGCACCACGCTCTGGAGAATCCCGAGGACGCCGGAGATCACCAGGACCCAGAAGATAACCCTCGCGAATGTTGCGATGCCGGTCGAGGACATCCGATCGCCCAGGTATCGGATTCGCCTGGACGCGTAGTGGAATTGGGTGATCATCACCAGCGGCCCGATGAACGCGAGCAGGATCATCATCAGCATGTTCGGCCCGGCGTACACGCCGGACATGACAGCCTGCGATGCGCTCATCCCGAACGACACGATGGAAACGATGTACGCCGCTGGGAGGACGAGCGCGACGATGATCGACCAGGTCCTGCACTTGCCCCTGGTCACGTCGTGGGCGGCGCTCCCGATGAAGCCCGGCTCCGCTCTGGTCAGCTGGATCCAGCCGATGAGGTACAGCAGCCAGACTGCCAGCACGGACCCAAAGGTGATCAGGCCGACGAAGATCGCGCCGAAGATCCCTGCAACCGCGGAGACGATCGAGAGCGGGATGATCGCAACCACGAAGGCCGGAGGCAGCAGCGCGCTGATCGCGAGCAGCCTCGCGCCGTTGCGCAGGCTCCGGACCCAACTCCGGTTCGCGTTGTGCAGGTGCTTCCGGCTGAGCGATCGCGCGACCGGGCAGCCGCACTCCGGGCAGTCGGACCCGATCGCCAACCCCAGCAGGTTGTATTCGCAGCCGGCGCAGGTGTAATCGAAACCCAGCACGTCCTGCATCGAAGCGCCGTCAACCGCGTCGTACGAAGCGTGCGTCACAGGGCTCGTCGCAGCTTCTTCCGTCATGCGGTCGCCATCGAAACCGATTCCACCGCGTTGCGGAAGAGCTTCAACCCCGGCGTGTCGCCCGTGCGGAGCGACGCCGGCAGCCGCGTCCAGTAGGGATGGTTCGTCCAGTCGAGATACCGGTCGGGGTGCGGCATCAACCCAAAGATGCGGCCTGAGGGGTCACAGACGCCGGCGACGCTGCTCTGCGAGCCATTCAGGTTGTCGGTGTAGCGCAGCGGGATCTGATGATTCGATTCCAGCTGCGCGAGCAGGTCGTCGCTCGCGGCGACAAAGCGGCCCTCGCCTGACGCGAGCGGGAGCTGTAGCGCGTGCGTGCGCTCCTCGCCAGTCAAACCGAGATCGAGCCCCCTCGTCCAGACGCAGGGGGAGTCGTCGTCGACCTCGACGCGCGCCCAGTCGTCGATGAAGCGGCCGCCGCTGTTCTCGGTGAGCGCGATGGTCGGCCTGGGGGAGCGGTCGGCATCGCTGGCCATCGGGTCGGGGAGCAGCCCGGCCTGCGCCAGCACCTGGAAGCCGTTGCAGACGCCGAGCATGGGGACGCCACGCTTGGCCGCGGCGCGCAGCTGCGGGAAGAGGCGCTCGCGTGCTTTGACCGCAAAGAGGCGCCCGGAGGCAATGTCATCGCCGTAGGAGAACCCGCCGGGGAAGCCGACGAGGTCGCACGATTCCAGCGGTGACGGGTCGCTGATGAGGCTGTCGAGGTGGACGACGCGCGTGCCGCTGCCGGCGAGCTGGAAGCCGCGGATCATCTCCTGATCGCAGTTGGTCCCGGCGGTTCGGA
>CAYGNN010000232.1:0-3748 GCA_964351165.1 uncultured Phycisphaeraceae bacterium | reverse complement strand
AGCCGGCCAGCCTGCGAGCGGTACTCCGAACGAAATTCGCCGCCAGGGCCGAGCCTGAGCACGGGGGCAGAATCGATGAGTGGCATCACGCCGCTCCTTCGCACCGTCGAGACCCAACGCCTGCCTGACGCTCCGCGCCCTGCAGGAACCAGATCCCGGTCCCAGTCCTTCGATCGTTGACCCCCTCGCGGCCGGGCAACCTGTTCGGGATGTCCCTGAACAGCCTGCACGCCTCGAAACCGGGCCCGCGATGGCAATCTCCGTTGCTACCACAACCCGTCGGGGCTGATTCATGTCGCTCCACGACATGCTGGGCCACCGATGACCCATTCCAACGATCGACCGAGACTCCGCTCGTCCTTGACTATCGGCCGCCATGGCCTGTTCGGGTTACGATACCCAACCAAACACCGGATTGCAAGCCGAACTCACAACTATTTTCCGAACATCAGACCCTAATCACACGATTCCGTGCCCATCAGTGCAAAAACGGCTCAAACTTTTCGCCGCGCCGGACCACGACCCGCTGCAGCTCCAGGATCGTCGTCTCCGACCGCACCACGCCGGCGTCCAGCCCGGTCCGGCGGACGATTTCGTCGAACGAACCGGGAGAATCGAGCGATTCGACGATCTGCCGTTGCGGCTCGCTCAGTTTCGAGAGATCGATCCTCGGCTCCGGCTCGGCCTGCTCGGCGCCAACCTCTTCGCCCCGTTCGACGTGCAGCCTTCGCGCCGGCGCTTCGAGCATGTCGAGGATGTCCGGCGGATCGACCACCAGGTGCGCGCCGCCCTGCGTGATCAGGTTCAGACAGCCGCGTGATGTCGGCGAATCGACCCGACCAGGCAGCGCGAAGACCTCCCGGCCGTGATCCTCCGCCGCGAGCCTCGCCGTGATGAGCGCGCCGCTGCGCCTCGGCGCTTCGATCACCAGCGTCCCCAGGCTTAGTCCTGAGATGATCCGGTTCCGCGCCGGGAAGTTCTCCGCGTGCGGTCCTGTGCGCATCGGGAGTTCCGAGACAACCGCTCCGCCGCTGCTGGCGATCGCGTTGAAGAGGTCGTAATTCTCCGGCGGGTAGCACTGCGAAAGCCCGCACCCCAGCACCGCGACCGTCATCCCGCGCGCGCGCAGCGTCGCCCGGTGCGCCGCGGTGTCCACGCCACGGGCGCCGCCGCTGACGACGCACAGCCCGGCCTGCGCCAGCGCCGAGGAGAACCGCTCCGTCTGCTCGATCCCGTAGTGCGTCGCGGAGCGCGAGCCGACAACGCCGATGGGGCATGCTGCGCTAAGAGCCGCGATGTCGCCGCGAATATATAGAACCGGCGGTGGGTCCTGGATCTGCTTGAGGAGTTCGGGATAGTCGTCATCGACCAGCGTGCACAGCCGCGCGCCCATCGCGTCCGCCTCGTCGAGTTCTTCCTTGAGCCGATCATCGAGCGTTGATTTCGCGTCGAGGATCGCCATCGCGGTCTGGCCCCCGACGCCGCGGATCGAGACCAGCTCGCGCCGGCTCGCCTCCAGCACCGCCCGCGGCGAGCCGAGCGTGTCGATCGCCCGCCTCGTCAGGATCGGGCCGAGCCCCGGCAGCAGGGTGATCCGCAACAGGTCGGCCTGGGCTTCGGTGATGGCGTGGGGCTCGGCGGGCATGGATCGACACCATACCGAACGAAACCCGTGCAGGCGAGAACTTTCCTCAAACTAATCGCCAAGCGTCAACCCATCCCACGCCAGCCGCATCGAATCCTCCGGCATCATCGCGTCCACCTCGGCGTGCTTGATCTGGTGCGCCATGTGGACGAACCACGTCCGCTGCGCCCCGATCTCGTTCGCGGCGGTGATCGCCTGATCGACGGTCAGGTGCGTCGGGTGGTGGCGGTGTCTCAGGCAGTCGAGCACGAGCGAGCCAAGCCCGGTCAGGTTGGGGTACGTCTCAGGCGGGATTCGGCTGACGTCGGTGCAGTACGCCATCGGGAGGAACTCGGCGTCGTGGGCGGTCCGCAGCGTCGAACCCGGCGCCGGCTCGATGCGGTAGCCCAGGATCGGGAGCCTGCCATGCAAAAGGCGCAGGGGCGTGAAGCGCATCCCATACAGATCGATCGGCCGCGCCGGTTCGATTTCGTGGGGGATGAGCGTCGCGACGAATGACTTGTTGACGTTCTGGTGCGCCTCGAAAACGTGCGCGTACACGCGGCGCAACGAATCCATCGTGTGCGCCTCGGCGTACACGTCGATTGGCGCCTGCATCACGATGTTGAAGCGGCGGACCTCATCGAGCCCAAACACGTGATCGACATGGTTGTGCGTAAACAGCACCGCGTCGCAGCGCCGGAGGTTGTGCGTGAGCGCCTGCTGCCGCAGGTCCGGCGTCGCGTCGATCAGGACGACGCGCTCCTGCCCTTCGGTGTCGGTCCAGCAGACCGCGGCGCCGGTGCGGAGCCGCGTGTCGCGCGGGTCGTCGCTGGTGCAGGTGTCACAGTCGCAGGCGATGGCGGGGACGCCGGCGCTGGTGCCGGTGCCGAGGAAGATGAAACGCATGAGGAGAGGGTAGCGAGCGGGTGTGTTGCGGGTGCCGTGGCAACGCGCAGCTTTGCCACGATCAAATGTTCTGACGTGGCAAAATCGCTGCGCGATGTTGCCACGGCACCCTGTCACACTTGCTATTCCTTCGACTGTGTCGGCGAGGGCGCCTCGTACCTGAGGTACGACGAGATGATCGAGTCGTCGATCGCGCTGTGCACCCACGCGGCCTGGTATAGGCCTGCGAGCGTGCCGGCGCCGTCCGCGAAGCGTTCGAGGAGGAAGACCTTCCCCTTGTCCGTCTCCAGCATGCCGTCGCGTTCGAGCACGTAGATCGGCTCGACCAGATCAAACGACCGCTGGATGTGGGCGCAGATCTCGTCCCAGGGGTCGCCGGTGTCCGCGATCTCGATCGGCTCGATTTCCAGCTCGCCGACGAGGGTTGCGGCGCTGAATCCGTGCACGTCAACCACGCCGCTGTCGATGTAGCTGTGGAAGCGGCCCTCGGTGGTGTAGCCATTGGGGTTGTCGCCGACCCAGCCGTGGTGGTGGATCGTCGTGTGCAACGGCTGGGCGGCGTCCGCGACCCAGTGCGAGAGGATCCCCATGTGGTACGCCGCCTCGGCGCGCGCCTGGGTGAGTTCGTTCGCGCGGAGCGGGTCGTCCTGCGCAAACTCTTCGAGCAGGCGGCAGCTGCGGAAGGCCGCGACGAGTTTCACGTAGTCCTCCTGCATCGCGTAGGGCAGGAAGCCCGGCATCCACGCGATGCCCGCATCATCGGGCGCGTCCTGCTCGAACCGCTCCGGCTCGCAGTGCATCGCCTCGCCCATCGCAAGCACAAAGTCGTACCGGTGCTGGGGGATCGACTCGAAGGTCAGGTCGAAGTCGCGCTCGAGCTGCTCGATGTCGATGTAATGCTCCGGGTTACTCTCGTGATCGAGGCAATGCAGCCCCAACCCCCGGCGCCGATCCGGCTCGTTGCACATGAAGGCGACGCGCTCGTGGAAGAGGGCGTTGTTCACCCAGTCCGGCATCGTCGGCGCGGCGGCCTCGAGCGCCAGCTCGGTGATGGCGATGTGCCCGACGCCGCCCCAGGCGGAGGCGATCGAGGCGGCGGCGCTGGTCAGCAGCACGGCGAGGGTGTTTCGGCGGAGCGTGCGCATCGGATTGGTCCCCGAGGGTGTGGGCTGATCGAGACGCGGCATGATAGGTCAATGTGAGAGACCGATGCCG
>CAYGNN010000231.1:0-3751 GCA_964351165.1 uncultured Phycisphaeraceae bacterium | reverse complement strand
GGGCAGCTATCGAGTCTGCAGCTGGCACTAGAACACTTCCGTACGACAATTTACGATACATTATCAGACCACACTGTCGGAGTTGCCTTGTGCGAGGCATCTCTTGCTTTCGATGAACAGCTGCGCTGGACGGACGAGCGAATTGCGGATTATCAGTCATGGCTTTCTGGTGCTGCTGATTCAAAGATGATGCGTGCGCGCTATGGTCGCGACTTGTTGATGGACTACAGCAACCGCTTGATTGGACATCTTCCCGATCAGCTTGATGCCTATTTCTTGGTCTACCAAGAAGAGGGCTTGGACCTTCCCGCTCTGATCACGAGCGAGTCGTTCGCCATCGATTTCTTTGGGATTTCCGTCTCGATCAGTGGGACGAGAGCCCTCGTCGGCGCCCCACGGCCCTTCGGGCATCAACCGACACAGTTTGGCGCCGCGTATCTCTTCGATACGACGACCGGAGTCCAGTTGGACAAACTCGAATCCACTGACAATGCCCTGGCCGACGCGTTCGGAACGAGCGTGAGCATCGACGGTGATTTCGCCGCGATCGGCAGCCCGAACGATAGCGACAACGGCGCTGATTCAGGCTCCGCATACCTGTTCCACGTCCCGACCGGGATTCAATTCAGCAAACTCCTCCCCGATGACGGCGCGGCAGAGGACATGTTCGGCGCTGCGCTCGCAATCAACGGCAACACAGCGATCGTCGGCGCAACCGGCGACGACGACAATGGATCGGTCTCTGGATCTGCCTACCTGTTCGACGTGCTCACCGGGAACCAGCTCTTCAAGCTCAAGCCCGACGACGGCGATGCAGGCGACCGGTTCGGATCGAGCGTCGCGATCAGCGGGAATATCGCCATCGTCGGCGCCTCTGGAGATCAGGACAACGGAGCCAACTCCGGATCCGCGTATCTTTTCGACACCACGACCGGCGATCAGCTCTTCAAACTCATGCCGTCGGATGGCGGTGTGGAGCACCGGTTCGGCTGCTCAGTCAGCATCAGCGGGACCACGGCTATCGTCGGCGCCCGAGGGCACGATGACCACGGTCAGTTCTCGGGCGCGGTGTATCTGTTCGATACAACAACCGGGCAGCAGACACGCCGGTTCTTTTCTGATGCGATCAGCACCGGGGACCACTTTGGTTTCGCGGCATCCATCAATGGCAACAACGCCATGGTTGGCGCCTTCCAGGAAAGCAACGACTTCGCCAACGACGGCACGGTTTATCTCTTCGATATCTCAGCCTGCGGCGCTTCGGACATCAACGGTGACTTCACGATCGACACAGCCGACATCGGCATCCTCGTCGGGCAATTCGGGACCGCAGGCCCTGCCGCGGACATCAATGGCGACGGCATCGTGGATACCGCAGACCTCGGCCTCCTGCTGAACGGCTTTGGCTCGACCTGCCCCTGATCTGCAGCGGTGCGCTTCAGAACCCCCGCAGCCGGCTCCCGCTCGCCATCCCCTTCAGCCACTCGAACAGCCCGCCGCCTGGCTCGCGGCCGTTGA
The DNA here is from genome assembly GCA_964351165.1 of uncultured Phycisphaeraceae bacterium. GTDB lineage: Bacteria > Planctomycetota > Phycisphaerae > Phycisphaerales > UBA1924 > JACKHE01. The sequence goes on along the minus strand of CAYGNN010000231.1, from coordinate 2,233 downwards.
CCGCCAGGCAGTCGATCGTCGAGATCCGCCAGACGCCGCTCGCGTCTCGGCGCCAGTGCAGCTTCCACCACGACAGCGAGGGCCCGCCGCTCGACGCCGAGGCCCGCACGCGGAACTGCGTCGTCCCCACGTTCCGGCCGCTCAGTGTTGATTGCATCCTGCTCACGCGCCAGCTCGCGATCACCTGCGCCGCCGCCTGCGCGGATGCGAGGTCCATGATCCGCTGCTGACCGTCCTCGGCGACCGTTGTGCCGCCGGTCGAGAGCCCCGCCTCAGGGAGGATCAGCGACGCCAGTTCCCCTCGATCACCATCCACCGCGGCGATCACGAACGACCGGCTCCGCATCTCGATCGACTCCCGGTCGGTCACGACAACCGTCCCGACGCCGAGCGCCGCGACCCCAGCCAGCACCATCGCCAGCCCAAGCAGCAGGCCCAGCCTCGCCTGATCCCTTCGCCGCAGCAGCACGAAGAGCGCGATCCCAGCCGCCGAGAGCGCCACCGCCGTCACCACCGGCTGCTCCAGCACCCAGACCAGGGGGCCGATCGGCTCGCTCAACTGGGGCGGCTTGAAGTTGACGGCTTGCATCGTGCGGCTCCATCAGAATCACGGACGGATCGAGACACCGAACGGTCGGCCAAATCTGCGCTGCGCAGCCCGATCCGCCCGATACATCAAGAGAGTACGCAACATCCACCGGCGCGGTTGCCGCGCCATCGCATCGCAAGCCAGAACGCATGCCCACCAGCGCGCCACAGACCCCGACCACCCCCTCCACCGCGGTCCTCGACCGGAACCTCGCGGCGCTGGCCATCCGCTCGCCCAGGATCGCCAGGATGATCGCCGAGACCCTCCCAGCCAGCGGCGTCGAGTTCATCGAATCCGCGGAATCCCACGCGCTGAGCGCCACCTACCAGGGCGCGACCCTCGCCAGCCGCCGCCGCCCGGTCACCGAGGCGAAGAAGCTCGCCGAGACGATCGACCTCGCAGGCGTCGGCGCGATCGCGGTGCTCGGCTTCGGCCTGGGGCACCACGTCGAGGCCCTCGCGCGGCGCGCCAAGGGCGCCACGCTCATCGTCGTCTTCGAGCCGGACGTCTCCCTGCTCCGCGCCGTCCTCGAACGCATCGACCTCGCTGGCCTCCTCGCATCGGGCAACATCGCGCTCTGCACCGAGCCGAGCGACCTGGGCGCCCTCACCGACGCCATCCACGGCTCCGAGACCCTCGTCGCGATGGGGTGCAAGTTCGTCGAGCACCCCCCCAGCGCCGCGCGCCTCAGCGAGAGCGCCGGGCAGTTCTCGCAATCAGTCGCCAGCGTCGTCGCGACGATCCGATCGCAGATCATCACCACGATGGTGCAGTCCGAGATGGCGCTCCGCAACGCGCTGATGAACGCGCCCCACTACGCGGATGGCCTCGGCATCGCGGACCTCAAGGGCGCCGCGAGCGGACACCCAGCGATCGTCGTCGCCGCAGGCCCCAGCCTCCGCCGTAACATCGCGCTGCTCCGCGACCCCGAGGTCCGCAGGCGCTGCGTGATCATCGCCGCACAGACTGTCCTGAAACCGTTGCTCGCCGAGGGCATCAAGCCGCACTTCGTCACGGCGCTCGATTACCACGAGATCTCCGCGCGTTTCTACGAAGGACTGACCGCCGAAGACCTCAAAGGCGTCACCCTCGTCGCCGAGCCCAAAGCGAACCCCGCGATCCTCGCCGCCTACCCCGGCGTCATCCGATGCGTGGGCGACGATGCGCTCGACCAGATGCTCGCGGAAACCAACACCGTCGAGCACGGCTCGATCAAGCCAGGCGCCACCGTCGCGCACCTCTCCTACTACCTCGCGCGACACCTCGGCTGCGACCCGGTCATCCTGATCGGTCAGGACCTGGGCTTCACCGACGGCCAGTACTACAGCGATGGCGCCTCGATCCACCGCGTCTGGGGCTGCGAGCTCAACCCCTTCCGAACGCTGGAGATGTTCGAGTGGGAGCGCATCGTCCGGAGCCGGAGCATCCTGCGCAAGGCGACCGATCACCTGGACCGCCCCATCTACACCGACGAGCAGATGGCCGCGTACCTCACGCAGTTCGAGCACGACTTCCTGAGCGACGCCGCCAACGAGCTGACCACGATCGACGCCACCGAGGGTGGCGTGCGCAAGGCGCACACCACGCCGATGCCCCTCAAAGACGCGATCGCGCTGCACGTCGCGAACGCCCCAGAACTCCCAG
>CAYGNN010000230.1:0-3768 GCA_964351165.1 uncultured Phycisphaeraceae bacterium | reverse complement strand
GGCATCGAGGGCCTGGTGCACATCTCCGAGATGTCGTGGACGCGCCGCGTCAACCACCCCTCCGAGATCGTCGAGCCCGGCCAGGAGGTCGAGGTCGTCGTCCTGGAGATCGACAAGGACAAGCAGGAGATCTCGCTCGGCATGAAGCAGGTCGAGGTCAACCCCTGGGAGCTCGTCTCCGAGAAGTACCCCTCGGGCACCGTCATCGAGGGCAAGGTCCGCAACCTCGCCAACTACGGCGCCTTCGTCGAGATCGAGCCCGGCATCGACGGCCTGCTGCACATCTCCGACCTGTCGTGGACCAGGAAGGTCGCGCACCCCAACGAGATGCTCCAGAAGGGGCAGGACGTCCAGTGCGTCATCCTCGAAGTGGATCAGGACAAGCAGCGCATCAGCCTCGGCCTCAAGCAGCTCACCGAGGATCCTTGGGAGAACGCCATCCCCGGCGCGTACCAGCCCGGCATGGTTGTCCGCGGCAAGGTCACGAAGATCACCAACTTCGGTGTCTTCGTCGAGCTTGAGGAAGACCTCGAGGGCCTGCTGCACGTCTCCGAGCTCGCCGACCACAAGGTCGAGAACCCGCAGGACGTGGTCAAGGCCGGCGAAGAGGTGGACGTCAAGATCCTCCGCGTCGATATCAGCGATCGCAAGATCGGCCTCTCCCTCAAGCGCGCCCAATGGGGCTCGGTCGAGGAAGAGCGTGCGGCCCGCGAAGAGGGCGGCGGCGACTCCGGCATGCCCGGCTCGCCCGCTCCGACCAGGGGCGGCATGGACGACCACGGCTCGATGGGCACCGACAAGATCGAGCTGTAAGAGCTAGATCGATCTGTCATCCAAAAACCTACAAGCGTCGCTGCCCTCGAAGGGTGGCGACGCTTTTTTTCGTCAATTCGGGATGTCGGTCAGCGCTGCGGGGCGTGTCTGACGCCGGTAGGATCCGTTCAGCACATCGCTGCGAACGTGAGGAGCGCCAGGAGAAGGACCTTCTGCCTGTTGGGGTTCATCGCGAACAGGCCATGGCTTTTCACGAGGAGTTGGGTCATCACGAGTCTCCGGTTGTGTTCCCCGAGCTTGCACGCTCTGGGGCGCCGACCTGCAACCACTTTCCGAGCAAAGAACCGAACCGATGCGCCAAGCCGCTCTGACCAGGCCTCTCCGAACCACCGCGCCGCGGCCGATTCCCCGCAGCCGTCATCGCGCGATGCATCCCAATCATGCCCCGCGGCTGAAGAGAAACAACCTTCTTCTTTCGATCACGCTCGCGCTGGTGTGGTGCTGCGCCGCACAACCGGCACAATCGGAACCGGCGCCCCCAACAGTTCCCACGCCGGCCGAAGCGCTCGCTGCTTATCAGACTGTGGACGCCTGGGTCAGGGCCGCGGCGGTCCCCCCTGCCGACCCTTCGATCGACCTCCCTGCGTCAACCGCTGTCGCGGTGACGCTGCGACGCGGCGGCCGCGTGATCGGACGTGGGACATCGGTGATGGCGCCCGCGACGCCCGCCGAGGCGCTCCGCGAAGCGGCGGGGCACTCGTGGGTCGAGGCGAGCGAGCACCTGAGCGACACCAACGACGCGCTGCGCCAGCAGCGGCTCAAGGAAAGCGCCGGTGCGCTGACAATCGACCTCGAACTCGCAGGGCGCTGGACGCCCATCGGGGGCGACACGTTCGTCGACGCGGCGGGTGAGGTGATGCCAGGCATCGAGGGCATCGGCGCGCGTGTCGGTGATCGGCTCGTCGCGGTCTTCCCCGGCACGATGCAGTCCGCCAACCGCGAGCCCTCGCAGGCGATCCTCTCCGCGGCAGGTTCGCTGGACCTGCCGCCGCTGCCGCTGAAGCAACTCCGCGACAACCATGGCCTCGTGGTCTACCGCTTCCCGGTGACTCGGCTCGCGCAGACCGCGCCCGACTCCCGACCGATCTTCCTGTACAGGGGAGGGCGCGTCACCCCCATGAGCGCCGTGAGCACATCGTCCCTGCGCACGTTCGCCGACACCATCGCGACGAACATGCTGAACCGGAACTGGCCTGGCGATGAACCGCTCGGGCTGATGGACACCATCCGCCCTTGGATCGGTGATTACGAGGAGCCGGTCATCGCGTCGCCTCGATCCCAGGCGCTGGCGGCGCTGGCGCTGACGCGCTGGGCGCAGCTCAAGGACGACCCCAGGCCCCAGCGCGCCGCGATCGGGGCGCTGCTCGATGAACTCACGGAGTACGGCCAGGGCGAGGCCAACGCCTCGGACGAGCTGACCAGCGCCGCGATGACGCTCTACGCGATCAACGAAGCGGAACGCTTCGGCGTGTGGGGAGGCTCGCTCCCGATCAAGGTCGTCCGGCTCCGCTCGCATTGCAGGCAGCACATCGAGGGCGCGATCGCTGACGCCGAGAACATCAGCGCTCCGGTGCTGGCGCTCATCGCCTGCGCCGCGGCGAGCGACAGCGTGATCGATCGGTCTTCAACCGAGCAACTCGTGCGCGCGCTGCTGCGCGAGTCTCCGCCGCAGGAACTGCCGGCGCTCTCGCCCTGGATCGGTTGGGCGGAGCTGTCGCTGGCCGAGGGCGGCACGCGCATCCCATCGGCGATCGCGCTGCGCGAGCACCGGTCGATCCTGTGGCGGCATCAGCTCACAGGGACCGGGCTCGGCGCGGATCAGCCGGACCTGGTCGGTGGGATCGTCTTCACGGCGTCGCGCCGGCCGGCGCCGAGCTGGCAGACGGCGCGGGCGCTCGCGTTCATCGCGACGATGCTCGCCGATGACCGGCTGACGACCGCGGAGGAGCGCATGCCTGAGGTCGTGCGGCTGACCAGGGCGATGCGGTTCCTGATGGAGTTGTCGATCGATCGCGCGGACGCCTCGCTTGTGCCCGCGTCGCGGTCGATGGCGGTTGGGGCGGTGCGGAACTCGCTGACCGATCAGCGGGCGCCGCTGGATGCGGCCTCGATGACCCTCCTGACGGTGTGTGAGACGATCCGGGCGTTCGAGGACGCCGGATCGGGCCGCTGAGCCGTCCCTGTGGAACCACGCTCGGGATCAGCCCGTACAACCGGGTGCGAAGGAGACCACCGATGCTCAAGAACCGTGCCGCTGCCCTGCTGATCGCCACTGTCGCCCTGCTGCTGGCGGTCCCTGCCTCGGCGCAGCATTCGGGCGCGCAGACGCTGTCGAAGCTCACCAAGCCGATCTCGATCAACGTCGAGGACACCCGCTTCGAGGACGTCGTCGAGTTCATCAAGGCCTCCACCGGCGCGACGATCGACATCGCTTGGACCAACAACCGGCACCCTGACGGGATCGACAAGGACGCGCTCGTCTCGATCAACATCGAGAACGCGCAGTCGCTGGCGGTGCTGCTGCACGCGGCGAACCAGGCGACGGTCGATGGGTTCGATTCGCCGACATGGCAGCTCGACCAGCAGACCGGCGCGCTGCAGGTGGGGCCCCGGTCGCGGCTCAACAAGTTCAAGCGGCTGGAGATCTACGACATCCAGGACATGCTCTTTGTCCTCCCTGATTACGAGGACGTGCCGCAGCTGAACCTGAACTCGGTCATCCGCCAGGGCCAGGGCGGCGGCGGCGGCGGGATCTTCCAGCAGCAGCAGGACCAGCAGGAGGTCTTCAGCCAGGAAGAGGAAGCCGAGCGGATCATGGACATCCTCCGCGCGGTGATCGACACCGATGAGTGGCAGGCCAACGGCGGCGACGGCGCGCTCGTGCGTTTCTACGAGGGCAACCTGCTCGTCTCCGCGCCGGACTACATCCACCGG
>CAYGNN010000229.1:0-3776 GCA_964351165.1 uncultured Phycisphaeraceae bacterium | reverse complement strand
TCCAATTTGTTCGGGTCGTGTTCGATCCAGAGCGTTTCGCTCGTCACCAGGTCGATCCCGCTCAGCGACCGATCGATCCCGAACCCCTGGCAGATTTTCGCCGGACCTGAGCAGAGGTCTCGATCTCGGAGCGGGGACTTCCGCCTGCCCCCCTGCTCCCGCGTTGCTCGGATCGCATCAACTCCAGCCGTTGGCTCCAGGGCACGCAGCAGCACCGCCACCGGCTCATCAACAGTCCCACAGACGACGTTCATGCAGTGGTGCATGCCGTAGGTGAAATAGACATACGCCGTGCCGGGGGCGCCGAACATCGGCTCCGTGCGTGCGGTTCTGCGTCCTTGGTAGCTGTGCGCCGCCTTGTCGATCGATCCGAGATAGGCCTCCGTCTCGACGATCATCCCAGCGAGTCGGGAGCCATCATCCAGTTTTCGCACCAGCCGTGCCCCGATGAGGCGCTGCGCCAGCGATATGGGGTCAGCAGTGAAGTCTGCCCTGCTCCAGCGGTGCGTGCTCATCGCGAATCGACCGCGTGCTGATGCATGAGCAGTTCAGGATCGCCTTCCGACCGGACCACCGCATCGGCGATGTTCGCAGCGTCACCGCTTTTCTCCACCGCGAGTACGCCTGCGATCTCTCCTTCAGCGAAGGTGAAGAGGCTCGGATCAAGCCCGATGGCTCTCGCGCCGTTGGTGGTCGCCATCGCCAGGAGTTGCCTCGCATGGAGGGCGCCGTCTCGTTGGTGCAGGAACCGCATCTCATCGAGCGTGCTGATCGCAGGAGGCTGTCCGGAAGGAGTTTCCGGCAGGTTGACGATCGAATCCGTCCCCAGCGCGACGTTGATCCCTCGTTCGAGCATCTCGGCGTAGCGGTGCGGGCCAAACCGGTGGTGCGCCCCGAAGTAGGACGATGACCTTGGGCAGTACGCCACCGAGACCGGGACGCTCGCGAGGATCTCGAGGTCGTCATCGCTGATTTCGTTGCAATGCACCATGAGCACCGGGGCGGATTCCGAAGCCGCCTCGACATCTGCCAGCAGCCTGTCGAAGAAGTGCGCCGTGGGGGTCTTCCCACTCCCGATGTCATCGAGGATGCTCGCATCCCAGAGATTCATTGATTCGAGGAGCTGCTTGAAGAGCCCGCCTCCAGCGCTGATGAACTCGTGCTCCGGGTCGGACTCCGCCAGGTGCGTCGTCCAGGGCGCCCCGGTCCGCTGCGACAACGCCAGACTCTTCTCGTAGAGGTCCAGCCCCACTGTGTACGGCGCGTGCGGCGTCAGGCCGGCGCGGATCCCTCCCGATTCTGTTTCGATCCCGAGCAGCGTCGATTCGAGTGTCTCCGCAGCTGCGTGTTGACGTGGACCGATGCCGAAGGCCTCGATGTACGACGTCCCGATCAGCGGGGAGTCTCGCAGCACCGCCGTCGGTTCGACCGACCAGACGCCTGCGATGTCCCCCACCGCGACGACGCCGCCCTGCAACGACCGCTCGACGCCGAGACGGACAGATGCGCGGACCGCAGGAACATCCGAGGCCCGCTCGCGGAGGATCATCGCGAGCCAGTCGCCGAACCGACCCCGAACAGGATCGTAAGGCTGCGGCCCGATGTGTGTGGGCGTTGACAAGCCCAGGGATCAGGACCGAATCCGGGCGTTCGATCACCGTTGCGCTGGCAGCGGCGGCATGCAGGGCAACCTCGGCCGGATTCCCAGCAGCGAGGACGCTGCTCCGCCCCCCCACCGACTCGATCAGCAGGGCTCCGGGAGCGCAGGAAACGCCCTCTGCGTCGAGTACGCCCTTGGCCCGAAAAAGTCGGATGTCAGCAGGGTGATCCATCAAGCGTCTCCGTGCGATTCCCGATAATAGTGCGGCGAATCGTGTATTCTCACAGCCAGAATTCAAACGGCGATGGACGCCGACGACGCCGGGAGGCGTCAACCCAGTGACCGCCAGCGCGGACTGGGCTGGAACCCGAACATGCCCGGAAGGAGCCACATGATGTCATCGACACTGAACAATGGAAAGTCACGCAGGATCCGACGCGTTGCCGCTGTCGCCCTGATCGCCGCCCCGACTCTCGCGCTCTTCGGCGGTTGCGCCGCGCAGAGCGAGCTCGATCGTCGCGATCGCGCCATCCGCACCGTCGAGGAGCGCAACATCGCGCTGCAGCGCGACGTTGAAGCCAAGGATGACATCATCGAGCAGCTTCGCGCCCGCATCGGTTCGAGCGACGAGTCGATGAACCAGCTCCGCAGCCGCAACGCCGAACTGCAGTCGCAGCTGATGATGTCTGAGGAAGACCTCCGCAACTTCGGCCAGCGCCTCGGCCAGGTCGCCAACATGATCGACCCGACCACCGAGCGCGGCCTGCGCCGCCTCGCGGAGCGCCACTCGGACATCTTTGGCTACGACTCCGGCCGCGGCATGATCCAGCTCAAGAGCGACCTGACCTTCGGCTCCGGTTCGTCCGAGCTGACCTCCAGCGCGAAGTCCGGCCTGCAGCAGCTCGCGCAGATCCTCACCGGCGCTGACTCGATCAACTACGACCTGATGATCGTCGGTCACACCGACAACGTGCCGATCTCCAACCCCGCGACGCGTCGCGCGCACCCGACCAACATGCACCTCTCGGCGCACCGCGCGATCTCCGTTCGCTCGGCGCTCGCCGGCTTCGGCATGGCCTCCGACCGCATGCAGGTCGCCGGCTGGGGCGAGTACCGCCCGGTCGTCGCCAACCCCGCCAGGGGTGGCGCCGCGGCCAACCGCCGCGTTGAGATCTTCCTGCGTCCCTCATCCGACGCCACCGGCTTCGCCGGCTCTGGCGAGAAGGCCACCATCGAGCGCCCGACGCAGCGCACCGAGGTCAACGACTTCCCCATGAAGTAACCTTGGCGCAGCCCACTGGGCGAGATTCGGTAGATTCCAGGCCCCGTCATCTCCACGATGGCGGGGCTTTTTCGTGCGCCGTGCATCCCCGAGCCAGCAGGCCTGCCCACCGCTATATTGCCTGCTCGCAGCAGGAGAACGACCCAGGAGAACGACCTTGATCCGCACCTTCCCAGCCACATCACAGGACGCCGCGCAACTCGACGACAACGGACTGCCGCACGGCAAGCGCCTGAACGAAGACTGGGAGATCTCCCCCAGGGAAACCCAGCGCCGCCTGGAAGCAGGTGAGATCACGCTGATCGACTGCCGGCGCGACGAGGAGTACGACGCGGTGCGCATCGAGGGCGTGGACCTCTTCCCGCTCGATGACCTGGGTTCGATGCTCGATGAGCTCGAATCGCTCCGCGACAAGCCGGTCGTGATCCACTGCCACTCCGGCGTTCGATCGCTCAAAGCCGCGGCCTTCCTGCGCGCGCAGGGGTTCGAGGACGCCAGATCGATGGCCGGCGGGATCGACCTCTGGTCGATCGACATCGACCAGAGCGTCCCGCGCTACACCAAGTAAGCGACGAGCCGAAGCCTGTCGCGTCGCTCAATCGATCGGCAGTTCCACGAGCAGCAGCACGCGGGGCCGCTGGTTCGGACGCGTCATCCCCGAACGGTCGAAGACACCCATCCAACGCGACTCATGGACCGGGTCCAGGCCTGGCGAAGGGTTCGGCGCGCCCTGCTCGTCGAGCAGCTGCGCCTGCAGGTCGAGGTCGCCGATGCCCTGCGTCTGGATGATCTCGATCTGCTCCGGGTTGTACGCGCGGAGGACGAAGTACGCGGTGAAGACGTCGCTCCGGGTGGACGCGATGTCCAGCGCCGAGCGGGCGAGCGCGAGGCGCT
>CAYGNN010000228.1:3715-3869 GCA_964351165.1 uncultured Phycisphaeraceae bacterium | reverse complement strand
GGATGCAGCTGCTGGGTGGCGATCCGGCCCAGGCGGCGCGGATCGCGCAGCAGGTCGCTGAGGAGGGGCCGGATTCGTGCCGGGTTGATGCGCTGAACATCCTCGCGGAGGCGCTGAACCAATCCGGCCGCACAGATGACGCCGACCGCGTCTA
>CAYGNN010000228.1:0-3705 GCA_964351165.1 uncultured Phycisphaeraceae bacterium | reverse complement strand
GAACGAGCACGCGATCCGCTGGTCGCAGTGGATCAGGCAGAACAGTGAGGACAGCGCGATCAAGCCGCTGGCGTCGCTGTGTATGGCTCGGATGCAGCTGCTGGGTGGCGATCCGGCCCAGGCGGCGCGGATCGCGCAGGAGGTCGCTGAGGAGGGGTCGGATTCGTGCCGGGTCGATGCGCTCAACATCCTCGCGGAGGCGCTGAACCAATCCGGCCGCACAGATGACGCCGACCGGGTCTACGCGATGCTGCAGCAGAGCGGCGCGAACGCGGATGATGGCTCCATCCTCATCCAGCGCGGCGTGATCGCCTTCGAGAAGGGCGAGTACGCGCAGGCGCTGCGGTTCTTCGAGGATGGGGACACTGGGAGCGAACGTGTCGCCAGGTGGGCGGCGCGGTGCGAATCGAGGCTCGGCATGCACCGCGAAGCAGCGGCGCGGCTCGCATCGATCGAGCAGCCCTCCGCTGGCGCCCTGTATGAGTTGGCGACGGCGCAGCGTGAAGCGGGCGAGACCGACGCAGCGAGCGACTCGTTCCAGCGGTTCCTCCGGCTGGATGACGAGCAGACCAATTCACTACGGCCGCACGCGCAGCTCGCCCTCGCTTCGATCGATCACGCGCAGGGCAGGTACGCGAGCTGCGCCGACCGATGCCGCTCATTGCTGGATTCGGATGCCGAGACATCAATCACGAGCACGGCTGGCCTCCTGCTGGCGGAGAGCCTCTATCTCGAGGGCGATCTGCATGCCGCGAAGGATGCCTACACAGCGTGCCTTGAATCTGCGACTGATGGCGACAGCAGCAAAAGCATCGCCTACCGCCTTGGTATGATCCACACGCAGCTCGGCGAGACTGCCACCGCGGAGACGATCCTCCGCTCGGTGACGCGAGGCGCCTCGACGCCGACCGAGTTTGCCCCAGGACTCCGGACGCTGGGCGATCTCGCGATGGGCAACGAGGACTGGCAAGGCGCTGTCGATTCGTACTCGGCATTCCTGCAGCTCACCGATGGGGATAGCCCAACGCACATGAAGCTCGGGATCGCGCTGGCCAGGCTCGGCAGGGATCAGCAGGCTCTGGAACGACTGCACCAAGCGGTCGCAGGCGATCTGCCAGCGGCGCAGCGCGCCAGGGCGCAACTGGAGCGGGGCGATGTTCGCGATACGCTCGGCGATCCATCGGGGGCCACAGAAGACTGGCGCCGCGCGATGGCGCTCGATGAAGCCGGACCCATCACAACCGCCGCAGGGCAGCGGCTCTCGTCCAACGCGATCGCCAGCGGCGATACCGATGCCGCTCGCTCGCAGCTCCTCTCGCTGATCCGTGCGACCGACGACGATGCGGCGCGGGCCGCGGCGGTGCTCGATCTGGGAAGGCTCGAACTCCGCGCAGGCGAGAACGCGGAAGCCGCGGCGACGTTGTCACAACTGCCGATGCGGGATCTCACAGAATCACGACGCGCTGCAGCGCTCGCGTGCCTCTCCATCGCCTGCGCCAGATCCGGTGATGATCGCGGCGCGGCGCAGGCGGACCGCGACCTCGGCGCTGGTGAGCAAACCCTCGATGCCGCGTTGCGGACCCCGCTGCTCTACGAACGCGCCTGGCGCCACCGCAGGGCGGGGGACCGTGACCTGGCGATCGGTTGTTACGAGCAACTGATCGATTCCGCCAATGGATCTGCGATTGTCAGCAACGCGACCGTTGAGCTGGCGGACTTGCTGATCGAAGCGGGCGAGGTGACGCAGGCGATCGCCGTCCTCCGAACGCTCGTCGATGAGGAATCCGGCGATCCGAGCATGACCGCCGACGCGTCGATCAGGCTTGGCATGCTGCTCTATCAGGAAGGGCTGCACGCGGACGCTGTCGACGCGATGCAGGGTGCGCTGGATCAGTCTGATCCTGAGGACCGAACCCTGGATCGCGCAAGACTCCTCTGCGGCGAGTCGCTCTTCCAGCTCGGCTTGTGGGCGAGCGCGGTAACGCATCTGGAAGTCGCCTCCGCCTCGGATGATCGATCCATCGCGGAGCCTGCGCTCCTGCGCCTGGGTGCCAGCGCGGCAGAGCTGCAGCGCTGGGCGGCCAGCGAAGAAGCGTACCGGGGTGCGCTTGATCGGTTCGCTGATACGCCGCACCGCACAGCGGCGCTCTTCGGCATCGGTTGGGCGCTGGAATCAGCAGGCGATCCGGAAGCTGCAATCAGTGTGTACCGGGATGCGGCGCAGGGAACGACCGAGACCGCTGCCCGCGCCCAATTCCAGCTCGGGGAATGCCTCTTCGCCCTCGGCCGGCACGAGGAAGCCGCCACCGAGTTGATCAAGGTGGACATCCTCTACGCATCGCCCAGGTGGAGCGCCGCAGCGCTGTACGAAGCGGGGCGCTGCTTCGACGCGATCGGCGACCGCGACAAGGCAATCGAGCAGTGGGAGCAGGTGCTCAGCACCGAGGGCGCCGGCGAGTGGGCCACGATGGCGCAGGCCAGGCTCGGCGAGAGCCCCAGGCGAGCGGTCGCCACTGAAGCAAGCAACAGCACAACGACCAACAACGACATCGACTGACGACCCTGGAGCATGATGATGATTGCAACGATGACCACCACACTCCTCGCCGCGGCGCCGCAACAGCCGGCGCCAGTCGAGAACGTCCAGGCGACGATGATGACGCTCTGGGAGCTGGCCATGAAGGGCGGCCCCATGATGGTCCCGATCGGGATCTGCTCGATCATCGGCCTCGCGGTGCTCGCAGAGCGCGTGCTCCGGCTGACGCGCCGCAGCGTGATCCCCCCCACCTTCCTGCCAGGGCTCGAATCCAAGCTGCAGGACGGCGACCGCAAGGCCGCGATCGAGTACTGCGTCAACGAGGGCAGCATCGTGGCGCAGGTCTTCGAGGCAGGCGTGCGGAGCCTCGACGAGCCAACAGACACAGTCGAGCGGCGCATCCAGGAAGCAGGCGAGCGCGCCGCGATGCGCCTGCGCGTCCGGCTCCGAACGCTCGCGGTCATCGCGTCGGTGACGCCCCTGATGGGTCTGCTCGGCACGATCTTCGGCATGATCCAGGCGTTCCAGACGGTGGCCAACTCGGGCGACTCACTGGGGAACACCGAGCTGCTCGCTGGTGGCATCTACGAGGCGATGATCACGACCGCCGCAGGCCTGCTCGTCGCGATCCCGGCGCTGCTGGCGCACCATTGGATCGCTGCGAAGATCGAGGCCCGCGTCGTGGAGATCGACCGGATGACAGTGGACTTCGTGCACACACACGCGTCGCCATCGAATGACAAGCAGCCGAAGCCAGCGCCATCAGAGCACCACCCTGAACCGGCGCTCGCAAGCAATGGGCAGGCCTCTGCGCTGACCGGCATCACAGCGACCGCCTGAAGGAATCACGCGCATGATGATCCGAACGACCAAACAGGATTCCGGCGTCGCCATCGAGCTGACCCCGATGATCGACACCGTCTTCCTCCTGCTGACCTTCTTCCTCGTGGCGACGACCTTCCAGCAGGCGGAGCGGGAGATGCGGATCGCGCTCCCTGAGGCCTCCGCGGCGGTGCCGATCACCGCAGGGTTCCGCGAGATCATCATCAACGTGGATGCTGACGGCGTGCTCGTTGTCAACGGCTCGGTGATGACGCAGGCCGATCTGCGCGCGATGATCGCGACCGCGGTCGATGCGAACCCCGAGCAGAAGGTCACGATCCGGGGCG
>CAYGNN010000227.1:0-3880 GCA_964351165.1 uncultured Phycisphaeraceae bacterium | reverse complement strand
CGGGACATTGGCCATCTGGCCGCCAGGCCGAGGAATCGCCCCGGATCAAGGGAGACGGCCCCCATACGAGGGTGGCCGGAGGCTGAGCAGGGGCTGATCCTGAGCTGATCTGGGGGCTCGCGGATCGATCGAGCAGGGCGATCGGGCCCCTTGCCAGCCTTCGGGGCAGGGCTACACTACCGGGCTCGCCAGAGCGCCCCCGGAGGGGCCCCAGGGCGGCACAGGACCCCTTTGTTTCGATCGGAGCGACGATTATGCCACGCGTTTGCCAATTCACCGGGAAGAAGACCGCCACCGGGAAGACCCGCACCTACCGCGGCCAGAAGATCAGCAAGGGCGGTTTCGGCCTCAAGCCGACCGGCATCACCAAGCGCACCTTCAAGCCCAACCTGCAGAAGGTCAACGCGATCATCGACGGCAAGCCGCAGAAGGTCCGCGTCTCGACGAAGGCCATCAAGTCCGGCATGATCGTCAAGCCCCTGAAGCGCAAGTACGGCTACACCAGGCAGCAGAAGCTCGCCGGCAACGCGGCCTGATCGCTTCGGCAATCCAGCATCTTCATGAAGAGGGCGACCCTGTTGGGTCGCCCTTTTACGTGGGCTGGATCTTCTTGTTACCCGAGCCTTCGCTTCGCTCAGACTCGGCGTCCATCGAAGGATGTCTGGTTCAGAGCGTCCGGAAGATCGGGCCGTCCACTTCGCTGACGATCACCTCGGCGCCCGGCGCGAGTTCCTTGATCCGCTTGGCGTAGCGGTGCAGGTAGCCCCCCTCGGTGTTGGTGTGGCCTGCGAGCAGGATGGAGCAGCCCTGCTGGATGGCGCCTAGCGCTTCGTGGTGGGTGACCTCGCCGGTGACGAAGAGCTGGCAGCCATCTGCGATGGCGCTGCCGATCAGCGAGCCGCCGGAGCCTGGGCAGACGCCGACCGTGGCGATCTTCTTGTTCCCGGCGCTGGCGAGCTTGACCGCGTCCACGCCCAGGTTCGCCTTGAAGTTCTCCGCGATCTGCGTGGGGGTCATCGGTTGATCGAAGTGGATCCGCCGGCCGGCGCCCAGCGTCCTGCGGGGCTTGGCGCTGAGGGGGTACACATCGCACGCCGGCTCCTCGTAAGGATGCAGCGCGCGGAGCGTCTCCAGCGCCAGGGGGATCGCATCCTCAGGGCAGACCATCTCCAGCCGGATCTCAGGGACCGAGGACAGCTCGCCTGCCTTCCCTGCGGTGGGGTTCGTGCCTTCTCCACCAAGGAAGGTCCCGGCGCCTGGGATCGAGAAGGAGCAGTTGGTGTACGCGCCGATGACGCCTGCGCCGACTGAGGCGAGGCCATCGCTGACGCGCTGCGCGTCCGCTTCGGGAACGAACGTCACGATCTTGTGGCTCGCGTTGGGATCGGTGATCGCGCTCGGCTGCAGCGCCCGGCGGTCGCCGAGGCTGGGACGCTTGTCCCCTGGTGGCGCGAGCATATCGCAGAGCCAGTCGGTGACGCCCCCCTCGGTGGCGTCGAGCGCCGTGTGCGGCGAGTACACCGGGATGCCGGTCTCGAGCACACCGAGCAGCGTGCGCCCCTTGGGGTCGTCGGCGGTCACGCGCTTGAGCGCGTGGAAGATGGTCGGGTGATACGCGACGATCATCCCTGCGCCGCGACGCTTGGCCTCAGCGAGCGATTCTTCGGTGAGGTCGATCGTCAGGAAGACCGGCCCCAGCAGGTTCGCGTTGCGGTCGCCCAGCAGGAGCCCCACGTTGTCCCAGGGCTCGGCGAGCGACAGCGGCGCGATCGCTTCGAGCGCACTGATGACATCACGGACGGACGCTACGGCTTGTGTGTTGCCCATATCGCCCGATAGTACCCCCTCCGGTGGCCCTGCACGCGCACCGGCCCTGCCCGATCCCAACCCCGGTTCAACCCCCGCCCAACCCAGGTGACGATCGCTCCGATACACCTGCATCGAGTAGGATCAAGGCGGAACCGGCCGACACCCGGTTCTTCCACCCTGATCACCGGACCTCAACCGGAGACGCACCGCTTGGCCACGCCAACCACGAACGGATCGAACCCTTCCGATTCTCCCAAGTGCTTCGTGCTCGACACGAACGTGCTGCTGCACGACGACGACTCCATGTTCGTCTTCCAGGAGCACAACGTGGTCATCCCCTTCCCGGTCATCGAGGAACTCGACGGCTTCAAGCGCGCCGAGGGCGAGGTGGGCCGCAACGCCAGGCACACGATCCGCAAGCTCGACGAGCTGAGCAAGAAGGGCCCGCTCATCGAGGGCGTGCAGTGGGGCGAGGAAACAGGCACGATCCGCATCGACATCGAGGAGCACGACCGGCCGCTCCCCCTGCACGGCGATTCCCCCGACAACCGGATCATCTCCAGCGCCAACGCGCTGCACCGCAAGGGCGTGGACGTGATCTTCATCTCCAAGGACATCAACGCGCGCGTCAAGTGCCGGGCGCTCGAGATCCCTGCGGAGGATTACGAAACAGAGCGGATCGATCCGCACCGCCTCTACACCGGCTTCCAGGAGATCACAGCGCCAGGCACGCTGATCGACGCCCTGCACGAGCAGCGCATGCTCCCGGTGAACCAGCTCATCGAGGCGGTCGGCGACCTGCCGGGCCCCGAGCCCTCGACCCGCAGCGCGATCCCCAGCGCCACGAATGGCGACGAGACGCACAAGCTCCGCGTGGACGCCAACGAGTTCGTCATCATCCACGATGCGCTCGACCCCTCGCACTCGGGGCTCGCCCGGCGCCTTTCCGACACCGATCACCTCATCCCGATCTCAGGGCCGCGTAAGCCGGTCTTCGGCATCCTCCCGCGCAACGTCCAGCAGACGATGGCGCTGGACCTGCTGCTCGACGATGATGTCTCGCTGGTGACCCTCACAGGCGGCGCAGGCACCGGCAAGACGCTGCTCGCCCTCGCTGCAGCGATGACCAAGTGCCTCATGGAAGAGCGCTACGAGCGTGTGCTCGTCGCGCGGCCGATCATGCCCATGGGCCGCGACATCGGGTACCTCCCAGGCGACAAGGACGAAAAGCTCGGCGCGTGGATGCAGCCGATCTTCGACAACCTGGAATTCCTGATCCAGACCAGGAGCGCCCCCACCGGCCAGCACGCGGAGAGCAAGTCCACGGAGCAGCGCCTCGAACGTCTGCTCGCCGATGGGAAGGTGATCGTCGAGGCGTTGACGTACATCCGAGGCCGCTCGATCCCGAACCAATTCCTGATCGTTGACGAGGCGCAGAACCTGACGCCGCACGAGGTGAAGACGATCATCACCCGCGTTGGCGAGGGGACGAAGCTGGTGCTGACCGGCGACATCGCGCAGATCGACAATCCGTATCTCGATATGTCGAGCAACGGCCTGTCGTATGCGATCGAGCGGATGCGGGACCTGGGCATTGTCGGCCACGTCACGCTGATGAAGAGCGAGCGGAGCGAGCTGGCGTCGATGGCGGTGGAGCGGCTGTAAGCGGCTGTAAGCGGCGCCTGGACGCCGAGTCTGAGCGCAGCGAAGGCTCGGGTATCGATGCTCCTACAATGCCGGCATGAGACTTGCACTTCGAGCGCTGCTGCTTGCATCCCTGTTGTTCTTCTCAGCGATCGTCACGTCCGCCAATGACGACAACGACCGGAACGCCGCACCGCTCTATCTCGCGCTCAACGAAGACGAACGATTTGCGCCAGTGGATTGGCGAGCAGTCGAGGACGCGTGTGTTGATGTCGTATATGCAGATAATTGGACTCCCAGCCCTGATCTTCTTTCGATCCTCCGTGATCAGGAATTCCTTATCCAATGCAAGACAATTGCTGCGATCGAACAATGCGACTTCCGGCTGGATTATGCGGAGGGCCCGAATCTCGACTTGTCGCATATC
>CAYGNN010000226.1:0-3891 GCA_964351165.1 uncultured Phycisphaeraceae bacterium | reverse complement strand
GGCGCGTTGATCGCGGCGGTGGTGCTGGCGATCACGAACACGCACTTCGGCGAGGACGCGAACTTCTGGCAGAAGCTGGGGCCTGGGACGATCGAGACGCTGCGGGTGCTGCTGAAGGCGCCGATCCATCTGTGCGTTGGGCTGCTCGCGTTTGCGCTGACCGCGTGGGCGGTGGGCGTGCGCGCGGGCAAGGGGGATCTCGCGGCGGCGCGGATCGGGCTGGCGGTGGCGCTGGCGGTGATGGCGCTGGAGTTGCAATGGGCGTTCTTCGGCGAGCGCGTGGTGGTGTACCTGATCGCGTTCGTGCTGTACTTCACGACGGTGTGGCTGGCGTTCCGCTGCCCGCCCCGTGTGGCGGGGACGCTGGTGGCGCTGCACGCTGGCCTGTACGCGGCGATCGCAGGGCTGGGATGGCTGATCGTCTGGGTCGGGCTGTGATGGCGAACCCGGTGGTCTGGCTCAATGGCGAGTTTGTCGAGCGCGATGCGGCGCGGGTGTCGGCGTTCGACGCGGGGTTCCAGCACGGCGTCGGTCTGTTCGAGACGATGCTCGCGGTCGAGGGCGCGGTGTTCCGGCTCGATGCGCACATGGCGCGGATGGCGGCATCGGCCAAGTCGCTCGGGCTGAGTGACAAGCTGCGCGGCAAGGCGCTGGGCGAGGCGATCAAGGCGTGCGCGGAGAAGGCGGGCTTCCAGCGCGCGCGGATCCGCGCGACGGTGACTGGCGGTGATCTGAACATGCTCGCCGATCGCGCTGGCGGCGGCGCGAACGATCCGACGGTGCTGATCGATGTGCAGCCGGCGACGGCGTACCCAAACGAGATGTTCGAGCGGGGCGTCGGCGTGGTCATCGCGGATTGGCGGGTGAACCCGCTGGATCTCTTTGAGGGGCACAAGACGCTGCGGTACTGGCCCAGGCTGCGGGAGTTGCAGGTCGCCGCGAGCAAGCAGGCGGCGGAGGCGATCACGCTACAGGTGAGCAACCACCTGGCGGGCGGGGCGGTGAGCAACCTGTTCCTGGTGAAGAAGGGCGCCCTGGTGACGCCCATCGCGCGGGGCGAGGAGGAGGAGATCGGGGCGCAGCTGCCGAGCCCGGTGCTGCCGGGGATCACGCGGTCGGTCGTGCTGGAGTGGGCGGCGGCGGAGAAGGTCCTGACGCTCAAGAAGATGTGCGCGGTGGGGGACCTGCTCGACGCGGACGAGGTCTTCCTGACGAACTCGAGCTGGGGCGTGCTGCCGGTGGTGGCGGTGGAGGCGGAGCCGATCGGGGATGGGAAGCCTGGGCCGGTGACGCTGGCGGCGCGGGCGCACTGGATCAGCGCGACGGGGCGGGAGACCGCGCTGGGGTGACTTGGATCCTGGGATTCGCTTCGCTCATCCCAGGCGTGGGCCAGGCGTGGGGAGTCGGATCAACTCGATCAGCGTTTGACGACGCGGACGTTGCGGCGGCCTTCGCGGTCGTGTCGGGGGACGCGCTTGGGTTTGCCGCCCTCGGCGCGTCTGGCCTCGAAGGCGGTCTTGATCTTCACCCAGAGGATCAGCAGCGCGACCAGGCCCACGAGCACCAGCGCAACCGGCAGCAGGACGACGAAGAGCGCCACGAGCAGCACCACCATGATGAGGGCGGCGAAGAGGGACGTGATCGGTCCGGTACCGGCTTGTGAGCGGGCTGGGGTCATCGCACCCCATCGTAGGGAGGGCGGGGCGGCTGGTTTCAAGGATCGCGGTTTGGGGCGTTTGAACGCGGTTGTTGGCGCGTCGTGAGCATCATGGCGCAGGGGTCGAGCGTGCCGATGGGCGCGGTATCATCGGGCTCGACCGAGACCAAACCAACGAGATCGACGGAGCGATGCATGGCGGCCAAGCGGGGTGAGAAGAAGGAAGCCGGGGGCGTGGTGGTCCCTGACAGCGAGCAGTTCATCCACCTGCACCTGCACACGGAGTACTCGCTGCTCGATGGCGGCAACCGGATCGACAAGCTGATCAAGCGCGTGAAGGAGCTGGGGATGCCTGCGGTGGCGATCACCGACCATGGCAACCTCTTCGGCGCGCTGTCCTTTTATTGGCGTGCCAAGAAGGAGGGCATCAAGCCCATCCTCGGTTGCGAGGCGTACGTCGCGGTGGGTGATCGGCGCGACCGCGTGCGCACTGGGGTGCGCGACGGCGGGCATCACCTGGTGCTGCTGGCGGAGAACCAGACCGGCTGGGCGAACCTGATGAAGCTCGCCTCGACGGCGTACCTCGACGGGTTCTATTACAAGCCGAGGATGGACCGGGAGAGCCTGGAGGAGTTCGGTGACGGTCTGATCGCGATTAACGGGCACCTGGGTTCGGAGCTGGCGTACCACCTCGTCGAGTACGAGAAGTCCGGTGATGACGCCCATTTCGATCGGGCGCGCGAGGTGATGGAGTGGCACCTCAAGGTCTTCAAGCCGGGGCCCAAGGGTCCACGGTTCTATGTCGAATTGCAGCGGCATATCCCTGAGCAGAACGCGATCAACCCCCACCTGATCAAGCTCGCGGAGGAATTCGATTGCCCATTGGTGGCGACGAACGATGCGCACTTCCTCCTGGCGGAGGACCACGATGCGCACGACACGCTGGTGTGTATCTCGACCGGGAAGCTGAAGTCCGACGAGCAGCGGATGCGGTATCCGGAGCAGATCTACGTCAAGAGCCCCCAGGAGATGCGCGAGGAGTTCGCGGATCTCCCGGAGGCGTGCGACAACACGGTGAAGATCGCGAACCAGTGCGAGCTGGACCTGGAGTTCGGCAACCACGCGCCGGTGGTGCGCGTTGTTCGTCCGAAGAAGCCTCGTCCATACCCTGGGACCGGTGATCTGACGGCGTGGTTCAAGGCGTTCTGCGATGACTACGCGCTGGAGCCCTTCGACGCGACGACGGACAGCGCTTCCGAGCAGGACCTGGCGGTCGAGTGCGACACGGCGCTGCGGGAATTGTGCGAGGCGGGGCTGATCTGGCGGTACGGGCCGCAGTTGGCGGTCGGGGCGCCGGAGCCTGAGGACAAGGCGGAGCGGGAGCGTGTGGCGGCGATCCGCGCTCGGGTCGACCGGGAGCTGGGCATCCTGCGCGACAAGCACATCAGCGCGTACTTCCTGATCGTGTGGGACTTCGTGAACTGGGGTCGGCAGCGGGGGATCCCGTCGCTGGCTCGTGGCTCGGGCGTCGGCACGATGGTCGGGTACACGCTGGGCCTCTCCAACGCGTGCCCGGTTGAATATGGCCTGCTCTTCGAGCGGTTCACCGATCCGGACCGGAGCGAGTACCCGGATATCGATATCGATCTGTGCCAGGACGGCCGGGCGGATGTGATCAATTTCGTGCGCGAGAAGTATGGGCATGTCGCGCAGATCATCACGTTCGGGAAGATGAAGGCGCGGGCGGCGATCCGCGACGTCGGGCGCGTGCTGGACGTGCCGTTGGGCGACGTGGACCGGATCGCGAAGCTGATCCCCGAGACGCTGAACATCACGCTCGACGAGGCGCTCGAAGAGGAGCCTGACCTCAAGAAGCTCTACGACGATGACCCGACTGTGCAGCGGCTCTTCGATAACGCGCGCACGCTCGAGGGGCAGGCGCGGCACTCGTCCGTCCACGCGGCGGGTGTGATCGTCGCGACGCGGCCTCTGGATGAGATCGTGCCGCTCTATAAGGCGCCCAATTCCGAGGACATCGTCACGCAGTGGGACGGCCCGACGTGCGAGCGGATCGGCCTGCTGAAGATGGATTTCCTGGGGCTGCGCACGCTGAGCGTGATCGAGCGGGCGAAGTCGCTGATCCGCGAGGGGCTCAGCGAGGAGGCGATCCGCGAAGCGATCGGTTGGGACGAGGGGCGCGAGGGCGACCCGCTCGATCTCGACCGGCTGACGTT
>CAYGNN010000225.1:1411-3903 GCA_964351165.1 uncultured Phycisphaeraceae bacterium | reverse complement strand
TCGTCCGCGTGTAGAAGTCGCCGGCGTTCTGCGCGTACGTCTTCGCGTCCATCAATTCAATCTTGGCGGTGCTGATCGCGCCGAGCACGTTGCGGGGCGACCAGCTCCCCGTCTCCAACCCGGCGTTCTTGATGATGCGCTTCATGAGCGCACGCTGATCGCCGGAGTCGTAGATCGCGTAGGTCGGCGTGAGCCCCGGGATCTCCAGCAGATCGACGTGCCGGCGCAGCAGCCGCGCGCACAGCGAGTGGAACGTCGAGACGATCAAGCCTCGCGGCGGTTCGGGTGTTGCGTCCTCACCATCGCCGTGCGTTGAACCGATGAGCGCGCCGACGCGCGCGCGCATCTCGCCGGCGGCTTTGTTCGTGAACGTCACGGCGCAGATCTGCCAGGGGGGCACGCCCCGGTTGACGAGGTGCGCGATGCGCCGCGTGATGACGCGCGTCTTCCCGGAGCCTGGGCCTGCGAGCACCAACAACGGCCCGTCGCCGAACTCGACCGCAGCGCGCTGTGGCTCTGTCAGATCGGCGACGAGCGGGTCTTCCCTGGGCGCCTGCTCAGGCTCGATGCCCAGCTCCTCGAGGGAGTCGGGGAACGGGTTGAAGTCGTCGCTGCCTGCCATCCGTTGCTGCATCTCCACCGCTGATCCGTCAGCCATTGCACATCCTTTGGGGCGCCCCTGGGGCTCTGGTTCCTCCGCCTGGAGCGTGAAAAACCGTTGATTCCTGCGTATTTCCGCCATTGGAGCGGCATCCGACAGGGGCTGCTCGGGACGCCACGTTTTCCACCGTGATTTGTCAGCGCCAGCGCTGAGGCGCGATCCTGATCCGCAAAATCTGCGGCCTCTCCAAGCGCATTCTAGACTGGCGCTTGCGCGGTTATGCACAGGGCTGACGACAAAAAAACACTTTCCGTCGCGGTCGGCGGGCTTGTGGGCACGACATCTTGATGTAAGATCCCGGCTCGCACAACTGACCCCCCGTGCCGGCGTGCTTGCGGCGGCGATCCACCACCAACGGGTCGGTTGGCGACACATTCGGCTTCTGGTCGGGCGCGGCCACCCCCGCAAGCCCACCAGAGCCGAAAAGCCGCGACGGCGGCTCGCGAGAGCCGTCGTCCGCATTTTCCGGGGTCGGTCCGCCTGTTGAGTGACGGATCGGCCTCGATTCGCCGCTTGGTTGGCGGAGTTCGAGCAGGTGGGACTTGCTCGCCGCTGCGGCACATCACTTGGCCGGTCAGGCCTCCTTGTGGGGAGGGCGACCCGGCGGAACGAATCACGGTGTTGTCACATGATCGGGCACGTTGCCTGTCGCTGTGGCTGCGCCAACCTGACCCTTGGTGGGAGTCACGTCATGGCTGTTCTCTGCGACACCCAAATCCGCGACCGCGTCCTGATCGAGCCCTATTCAGAAGGCAAACGACGCCCGGGCTCCGTCTCCTTCGGCGTCTCCAGCTACGGCTACGACTGCCGCGTCGGGACGAAGTTCAAGGTCTTCACGCCGACGCCCCGGACCGGCCGTGTGCACATCGTCGATCCCAAGCTCTTCGACGAGCACCTCTTCGTTGATGTGGACACCGACGACATCGGCCAGGACCACGTCATCATCCCGCCCAACTCCTTCGCGCTCGCCGAGACGTTCGAGACCTTCGACATCCCCAGGGATGTGCTGGTCCTGTGCGTCGGCAAGAGCACGTACGCAAGGTGCGGTCTAATCGTCAACGTCACCCCGCTGGAGCCGGAATGGCGCGGCAAGGTGACGCTGGAGATCAGCAACACGACGCCGCTGCCTGCGAAGGTGTACGCCAACGAGGGCATCGCGCAGTTCATCTTCCTGAAGGCGGACGAGGTGTGCGAGGTGAGCTACGCGGACAAAGCCGGGAAGTATCAGGACCAGAGCGGTTTGACGCTGCCGAAGGTCGACTAACAACAACTTCGGTTCGTACTACGCACGGACTCGCGACACATATCCATCATTCTGGAATCCTTTGCCCATGAAAATCACACGGAAGTTCACGACCGCAGGGACTTGCCCCTTCGACACCGTCGAGTGGGTCACGCGATCGACACGCATTGCCAACCCCGACGGGTCGGTCGTCTTCGAGATGAACGACGCCTCGGTGCCTTCGTCCTGGTCGCAGCTCGCGACGGACATCATGGTCAGCAAGTACTTCCGCAAGGCGGGGGCGCCGCAGCTGGACGCTGATGGGGAGCCGATCCTCGGTGACGACGGCAAGCCGACGACCGGCCCCGAGCGCTCCGCGCGGCAGGTGATCCACCGCCTGGCCGACTGCTGGCGCCACTGGGGCGAGACGCACGACTACTTCGACTCGGAGGACGACGCCCAGGCGTTCTACGACGAGATCGCGTACATGATGCTGCACCAGGTCGCGGCGCCCAACAGCCCCCAGTGGTTCAACACAGGGCTCAACCACGCCTACGGCCTCACCGGCCCGGCGCAGAATGCGGCCCTGAACCGGCAGCGGAAGATCGC
>CAYGNN010000225.1:0-1401 GCA_964351165.1 uncultured Phycisphaeraceae bacterium | reverse complement strand
GCGGGATCATGGACCTGTGGACCAGGGAGGCGCGGCTCTTCAAGTATGGGTCCGGCACCGGGACGAACTTCTCCGCGCTCCGCGCCGAGAATGAGCCCCTCTCCGGCGGCGGCAAGTCGTCGGGCCTCATGGGTTGGCTGAAAATCGGCGACCGCGCTGCGGGCGCTATCAAGTCCGGCGGGACTACTCGACGCGCTGCGAAGATGGTTTGCCTCGACCTCGACCACCCGGACATCAGCACCTTCGTCAACTGGAAGGTGCGCGAGGAGCTGAAGGTCGCGGCGCTCGTCGAGGGCATGAAGCACCTCAGCCCCGAGCAGCGCGAGACGGCCGAGCGGCTGGACCTCAAGCTCGATTACGACTTCAACGGCGAGGCGTACCAGACCGTCTCCGGGCAGAACGCGAACAACTCGATCCGCGTGCCGGACGCCTTCTTCGATGCGCTCGATCAGGGCAAGTCGTGGCCGCTGACCCGCCGCACCGACGGTGAGGTCGTCGAGGAGATCGACGCCGACGGCCTGTGGAACGACATCTGCTTCGCCGCGTGGCGTTGCGCTGATCCCGGCGTGCAGTACGACACGACGATCAACGCCTGGCACACGTGCCCCGAGGACGGCCGCATCAACGCGTCCAACCCGTGCTCGGAGTACATGTTCCTCGACGACACGGCGTGCAACCTCGCATCGATCAACCTCATCAAGCTCTACGACCGCCACGAGCGGAAGTTTGACACCGAGCGCTTCGAGCACGCGGTCGATCTGTGGACGGTCGTCCTCGAGATCTCCGTGCTCATGGCCGCCTTCCCGAGCGAGTCGATCGCCAGGAAGAGCTGGGAGTTCCGCACTCTTGGCCTCGGTTACGCCAACATCGGTGCGATGCTGATGCAGGCTGGCATCCCTTATGATTCCGACGAGGGCCGGGCGATCTGCGGCATAATCTCCGCAACGATGACCGGGCGCTCGTACCGGATGTCGGCGCTGCTCGCGAGCGAGCACGGGGCCTTCGCCGGGTACAAGCGGAACAAGGATTCGATGCAACGCGTCATCCGCAACCACCGCAGGGCGGCGCACGGCGTTGCCCGCGGCGCGACGGGCGATGACGCCTACGAGGACCTGCGCATCCGCCCGGTCCCGATCGATCACGACTGCTGCAAGGGCATGAGCGACCGGCTCAACGGCGTCGAGCACCTGCTCAAGCGGGCCTGCGCCAACTGGGACGAGGCGGAGAAGCTGGGCGCCAAGCACGGCTACCGCAACGCGCAGGTCACCGTCATCGCGCCCACCGGCACGATCGGCCTGCTCATGGACTGCGACACGACCGGCGTCGAGCCGGACTTCGCTTTGGTGAAGTTCAAGAAGCTCGCCGGCGGCGGGTACTTCAAGATCGCCAACGCCTCGCTGC
>CAYGNN010000224.1:2004-3918 GCA_964351165.1 uncultured Phycisphaeraceae bacterium | reverse complement strand
AACCGAACAAACACCGATGATCAGGCTTGACTTCCGCCGATACCCTGACAGAATGCAACCGTACATCCACCGATCAGGCAGCCGGAGGAGAGAGCCGAACGCCTGACCTGCACGGATGAGTACTCAAACGCCGCATGGAGGCAACAACAATGCTCAGCATGCCCCGATTGGTCAGACTCGCAGAACAGGGCCAGTACGACCGGCTCCTCGACGAGATCCTCCGCAACGGCAGGCCCCTGCCCCTCGCCGCGAGGCTCCGCCTCTCAGGGCCCGGCGCGATCGCTGTCAGCGCGATCAGCCTCGCCCTCAGCCGGATGACCGAGCTCACCCACCGCCCCACCAGCGGGGCCCAACTGCTTGCAGGAAAATTGCTTGGACTCCAGGCGATGGACGGCTCCTTCGGCTCCCCCGCCGTCACGGCGTGCGCCGTCGAGTCCATCGTCGCCATCCTCGAACAGGACCGCCGCCTGATTTCAGGCCTGGATGACGCCTTCCGCGAACGCCTGGAAGAAGCCCGAGACCGCGCCCTGCACGCCCTCTACGCCGAGCGGGAGGCCAATTCCGCCCAATCCACAGGTCTTCTGGGCGACGCCCTCGAGACCGCCCTCACCCTGTGGCGCCTCGGCGAGCGGGCCGTCTTTGATGGCGTCATCGGCATCGCCGGCCTCCGCAGGGCGCTGGCTGAGTGGCGCGACACGACCGGCAGCAACGAGATCGATCCGATCCTCGCGCTGAGCCCCGGCCAGGCCGCTGCGCCAATGGCCGCATAACCGCCTGCGAATCCGGGCCTTGCGTCTCGGCTCAGCCCCGGACGCAAGGCGCCGGTTTTTTGAGCCGATTTCGGAGATTCGAGGAAGAAACACGCCTCGGCACGGGTCATTTCTGTTGATGCAAGGGGCCGTCACCACAGGCGTGGTGCGCAGCTCCCAAGGCATCGGCGGGGGGTCGCCATCCGGGTTGGGGCCTGCGAATCGTTTTCGCTTGTCCGATAAAGCCCCGCGATGGATGATTTCGCCGTGTTTTTGCACGATCCTTGTCGATCGCTGCACAGAACAATCTAGAATGTTGGAAGCCGGTGGAGACCGGTCCAGATCAGTAATTCCTTGAGGAGACCTCCATGCGTCGCAATGGTTCAATCATCGGTTCGCTCGCAATCGCGCTTGTCGCCACCATCGGCATCGGCGCTGGGGGCTACGCCCTCGTCACGGGCAACTCCGTCTGCAGCCTCGTCAGCACCTGTGATTCCGCGACCGCGACCACGGTTGCAGAAACCAAAAAATCC
Organism: uncultured Phycisphaeraceae bacterium; assembly: GCA_964351165.1. Taxonomy (GTDB): domain Bacteria; phylum Planctomycetota; class Phycisphaerae; order Phycisphaerales; family UBA1924; genus JACKHE01. The sequence goes on along the minus strand of CAYGNN010000224.1, from coordinate 2,636 downwards.
GAGTCTTGTACGGCCACCAAAGCCGTCGCCGTCGCTGACACCAAGGACTGCTCTTCCGAGAAGGCTTCCGCCTGCTCCGAAACCGGCGCGAAGGTTGTGAACGTCGCCGACGCTTCCGAGTGCTCCTCCGCGAAGGCTGCTGCCTGCTCCGAGGGCGCCAAGGCTGTCGCTGCTGCTGACGCTTCGCAGTGCTCCTCCGAGAAGGCCGCTGCTTGCACCGAAGGCGCGAAGGTCGTCGCTGCTGCTGATGCATCCGAGTGCTCTTCCATGAAGGCTGCTGCTTGCACCGAGGGCGCGAAGGCCGTCGCTGCTGCTGATGCTTCCGAGTGCTCCTCCGAGAAGGCCGCTGCCTGCACCGAGGGCGCCAAGGCTATCAACGTTGCCCTGGCCGCCGAATGCGACAAGGCCAGCACCTGCACCGAGACCAGCGTGAAGACCCTCGCCGCGGCTGATGGCTCCACCTGCACCGAAACCAAGACCTCGACCTGCACCGAGACCGGCGCGAAGGTCGTTGCTGCGGCTGACGCTGACTGCGCCACCGCCTGCTCCACCACCAAGGTTGTCGCCGCGGCGGACGCTTCGCAGTGCTCCGAGAAGGCCTCGGCTTGCACCGAGGGCGCCAAGGCTGTCGC
>CAYGNN010000224.1:0-1904 GCA_964351165.1 uncultured Phycisphaeraceae bacterium | reverse complement strand
CTTCGCAGTGCTCCGAGAAGGCCTCGGCTTGCACCGAGGGCGCCAAGGCTGTCGCCGTCGCGGATGCCGACTGCGCCACCGCGTGCTCGACCACCAAGACTGTTGCCGCTGCTGACGCTTCGCAGTGCTCCGAGAAGGCTTCCGCTTGCACCGAGGGCGTCAAGGCTGTCGCCGCTGCGGATGCCGACTGCGCCACCGCGTGCAGCACCACCAAGGTTGTCGCTGCGGCTGACGCCGATTGCGCTACCGCCTGCTCGACCACCAAGACTGTTGCCGCTGCTGACGCTTCGCAGTGCTCCGAGAAAGCTTCCGCTTGCACCGAGGGCGTCAAGGCTGTCGCCGCTGCGGATGCCGACTGCGCCACCGCGTGCAGCACCACCAAGGCCGTCGCTGCGGCCGACGCCGACTGCGCCACCGCCTGCTCGACCAAGAAGGCGGTCGCCGTGGCTGACGGTTGCTGCGCCAGCGAGGGCACCAAGGCCGTCGCTGTCGCCAGCTACGAGTGCAAGGCCGAGTCGATGTTCTGCGAAGAGACCATGACGACCCGCGCCGCGCTGCACGAGACGCTCGTCCCGAAGATCAAGGGCGTCACCGAGATCAGCAACGGCTACGCGATGGACTTCCCCTCCTGCTCCGCGACGCTGGTCGAGGTCGCCGAGATGGTCGCGATGAGCCGCGAGTGCTGCGACTTCATCGATTACAAGATCGTCGCCGACTCCAAGGGCGGCGCTGTCCACCTCGTCATGACCGGCGACGCCGGCGCCAAGGCGTTCCTCGCCAAGGCCCTCGGCCCGATGGTCACGCAGGTCGCTGACACCTCGATGGACTGCTGCTCCGCCGAGGGCGCCACGGCCGTCGCTGCGAGCGACGCCGCCTGCGCCGGCGCGTGCGAGGACAAGGTGATGGCCAAGGCCAACAAGAACACCGGCAACGCCATCGTCACCAGGATCAGCATCAACGACGCCTGCTGCGAGAGCGGCGTCAAGGCTGTCAAGGCCGGCAACATGATGCCCAAGTGCTGCACCGAGAACGCCGCCAAGGGCGCCGAGCTCGAGTAAGCCAGTTCCTCAGAATCACTGATCAAATCACAACGCCCCGTCCTCATCGGCGGGGCGTTGTTTGTTTTTGCTGATCCGTTTCGTTCCTCAGGCGGGGTTGGTTCAGCAACTCGGCGCGGGCGCCAGGTCCGGCTCGACGTAGCGCCGCCGGGCTTCGGGCGTCATGAGCAACCGCTTCGAGTAGTGCCGGCCAAGCAGCGCCTTGTCGAGCAGGTCAGGATTCGCATCGCAGAACGCGGAAGAATCAGCGCACGCCGGGCCGACCGCCCTGGTTGATTCAACCAGCTGCAGCCAGAACCGAGTGATCGTCTCGTGATACCCGAACTCCGGGGTCTCCCCCGCTTCGATCGCGACCATCAGGTGCGTCTTCAACCCTGATCGGATGCGGTCCATCGCGCGATCGAACCGGGGCTCGACCTCCAGCGCGATCCACGCGTAGCGAACGTGGCCGCGGTGATCCCAGTCGGCCAGCGCAATCTCGCCTGATTCGAAGGCGCGGATGAAGTCATCGTCATTGAGGTTGTGGATCGGGTTCGTCATCGCTGATCCATTGCCTCGCGCGCCTCGCGCCGATAGATCAGCGGCCCATCGCGGAATTCTTCAGGCATCGTGAGAAGGAACGAGCGGATCGCGGAGGGCTCTGCGTTGATCAGCACGTCGTCGCCAGCGCGCACACAGGCGATCGGCGCGTCGCCGGCATCCATGCTCGACACCAGTGCTTCCTCATCGATGAGTGTCACCGCCATCCATTGTTGGTCGCTGGAGAGCTGCACGAGAATCGGGTAGTACACCTGAACGACGAAACCCTCGACAGATTCAGGGATCAGCTCGCGCTGCTGCGCCCCG
>CAYGNN010000223.1:0-3924 GCA_964351165.1 uncultured Phycisphaeraceae bacterium | reverse complement strand
CTTTTGGATAGGACAGGGCTCCGGTTTCGGCTGGGGCCTTTTCCGTGCGCACGCCACGAACCGCCAGCGCCTTGGTAGACCCCCAAGGAGCAGCCATGGCGACGACCTACATCGTGAGCGTGAAGGAATCCGCGGACCCCGACGTGGTGTCCATCAAGGTGAATGTGAGCGGGATCGGCCTCGTCGAGGAATACGATGCGCCGGCCTCGATCACGACCGACAACACGATCGTCAAGAACCTCGTGAAGCTGGCGCGCCTCGGCTCGGGGATCATCCCGATCAAATCGAAGTAGCGTCCGCGATCAGTCGAGGATCGTCTGCTCCCGATCCGGGCCCACGCTGACGATCGAGATCGGGACTCCGGTGCGGGTCTCGATCAGTTCGAGATACTTCTGGGCGGCGCCCGGCAGGTCCCTGCGGTGGCGGACTTCTGTGATCGCGCTCGTGAACCCATCGATCGGCTCGTAGATCGGCGTGGCGCGGGACAGCGTCTCGGCGTCCGGCGGGAAGTGCTTCGTCCGCTCGCCGTCGATCTCGTACTCGACGCAGACGTTGAGCGTCTCGAACCCTGCGAGGACATCGAGCAGCATGCAGGCGATCTCGGTGCAACCGTTGATCTTCACGGCGTAATCGAGCGCGACCAGGTCGAGCCAGCCGCAGCGTCTGGGGCGGCCGGTGGTCGTGCCGAACTCGTTGCCCTGCGTGCGGATCTGATCGCCGATTGCGTTGTCGAGCTCGGTCGGCATCGGTCCGCCGCCCACGCGGGTGCAGTACGCCTTCATGATCCCGACGATGCGGTTGATGCGCTGGGGGGGCACCCCGGTCCCTGGCCCGACCCCCAGCGCCGAGCAGTTGGAGCTGGTGACGTAGGGGTAGCCGCCGTGATCGACATCGAGCAGCGTGCCGTTGGCGCCCTCGAAGAGCATGCTCTTGCCGCTGTCGAGCGCTTCGTGCAGGAGCTGGAACGAATCGACGATGTGCGGCCGCAGGCGGTCGGCGACAGCGAGCAGGTCGCCCGTCAGCTGCTTCGCGTCGTAGTGGTCCTTCTCGTGCAGGAGCGACTGCAGCGTGCGGTTCTTGAAGCGGCAGGTGGTGTGCAGCTTGGCTGCGAGGGTGTCCGGGTGGCCGAGCAGGTCGCCCACGCGGATCGCGGTGACGCGGTGCGCCTTGTCGGCGTAGGCAGGGCCGATGCCGCGCTTGGTGGTGCCGATCGCCTCGGCGCTGGCGTCGAGCTCGCCCTGGTCGTCCTCTGCGATGAGACGCTCTCGGGCCGCGTCCTCGTCCTTGTGGTAGGGCATCACGAGGTGGGCGCGGGAGGAGCAGAGGACGCCGGAGGTATCAACCCCTCGCTCGTTGAGCTCGTCGAGTTCGGTGATGAGCTGGTTGGGATCGACGACGACGCCGTTGCCGATGACGGAGGTGGTCCCTTCGTGGAGGACGCCGGAGGGGACGAGGTGGAGGGCGGTCTTGACGCCCGCGACGACGACGGTGTGGCCGGCGTTGGCGCCGCCGTTGTATCGGACCACGTAGTCGTGGCTGGCGGCGAGGAGGTCAACGACCTTGCCCTTGCCCTCGTCGCCCCACTGGAGGCCGACCACAGCGGTGCAAGGGGTGGAAGCGGGCGCAGAGTGATCAGGCATGGCGATTGGAGCGTCCCTTGAGTCGTTATCGAGCGCAGTATGACCCTGTCCGGCGCTCATCTTAGGCGGACGCGATGGATCGTGCGGATCAAGCGGCGCCCTGCGATGGCCGAAGAATTCGGGGTCCATTCGCACGAATCCCCGCTGGATTCAGAGAGAGTACGCCACTGTGAACACCGACGAAAAAATCCTGCGGATCATGTGCCCCAGCCTGAAGTGCCGGCGTGTGCTGGGTGTGCCTGAATCGGCGCGCGGCAGGACGGTCAAGTGCAAGAACTGCGGATCGACGGTGCGCATCCCGGTGAAGGCGGCGAACGCGGCGCCGATCGAGGAACCGGAGAGCGGCGCTGATGGCGGAGATGCCGCCGCGGCGTGATCCTGCTGCTGATGTATGGGTGATCCGGAGGGATCAGTCGTCGTCGAGGTCCAGATCGAAATCGAGCACCGATGAATCCTCGTTGCTGAGCGCGCTGGTCGCCCTGGCGATGAGGTCGGCGATGTCCGCGGCGCTGTCGTCCGCTTCATTGGCGGTGTGGACAGTGGGGGCATCGAGCAGGGGGGGCTCGACGTGCTCAGGTTGGCCACCGATCTGGAGCGTGAAGATGATCGGTCCGACCGCGAGGCGGTCGCCTGGGTTGGCGTGGATGTCGCTCTTGACGCGGGCCTCGTTGAGGAAGACGCCGTTGCTGGAGTTCAGGTCGCGGATGATGACGGTGTCGCCATCGATGACGACCTCGCAGTGGTGCCGGGAGACGCTGGGCGTCGGGATCTGGAGGTCGCAGGCGGCGTCGCGACCGATGACGCACTTGCCGCGTTTGATGCGGAACGAGCGCTGCGAGCCGTCGTCTTTGAAGCGGATGAGTCTGACTTCCATCGTCGGGATCGGTCCTCGGGGGGCGTCCGGCGGGTTCGGCCACCGCGTCCGGCCCGGACTGAGCCTACGGTGAAGCCGCCCTCGGGAGGGGCGCCGCGATGGATGAGCGTATCGCCCTGACAGTTTCGGGGCAACAGAATGACCATGCCCCGGCGGTTCTGAGCGGGGCGATGCTGGCCGGCGCCCAGGCCCCTGCGCGGTCGCTGTACATCCACGTGCCCTTCTGCTTCCACAAGTGCCACTACTGCGATTTCTATTCCATCGTGGATCAGGCGGACCGGCAGGGGGAATTCACCGATCGGCTGATCGATGAGCTCCGGTTCCTCGCGCCGCATGCAGGCCGGTTGGAATCGGTCTTCGTCGGAGGGGGCACCCCCACGCTCCTGGCGGTCGAGCACTGGCGGCGGCTCCTCGCTGCGATGGGCGAGTTGTTCGACCTGTCTGCGATTCGGTTCGGCGACGGCGAGTTCACGATCGAGTGCAACCCTGAGACTGCGACACCAGAGCTCTTCGACACGCTCGTCGCAGGGGGCGTCAACCGCGTGAGCGTCGGCGCGCAGTCGTTCGATGAGCGCCACCTGAAGACGCTCGAACGCTGGCACGATCCCGTGTCGGTGGGCAAGGCGCTGGCGATCGCCAAGAGCGCCGGCATCGAGCGGCGGAGTCTGGACCTGATCTTCGCGATCCCTGGGCAGACGCTCGAGGATTGGTCGCGCGATCTGGAGACCGGGCTGTCGGTCGATCCGGGGCTCGAGCACATCAGCTGCTATGCGCTGACCTACGAGCCCAACACCGCGATGACGATGCGGCTTAAGAAGGGCGAGTTCGACGCAGCGCCGGAAGACCTGGAAGCCGCGATGTATTCCGCGACAGTCGAGCGCCTCCGCGCCGCGGGGCTGGAGCGCTACGAGGTCAGCAACTTCGCGCGCGGCGAAGCGGGGCGATCCCGGCACAACCTGGCGTACTGGCGCAACGAGACGTGGCTCGCGGCAGGCCCCTCCGCTTCAGGGCATCTCCGCTGCGGCGATTCGGGCGGCTGGCGCTGGAAGAACACGCCCAACCTGCGCACGTGGATGGCCGGCGTCGAGCGATCGGGGGGCGCGAGCCCCATCGTCGATGCTGAGGCGCCGGATTCTGCGAGGGCGCTGTGCGAGCGGATCATGATGGGGATTCGCATCGCGGAGGGGCTGGAGATCGAGTCGTTGCTGGCGGAGGCCCAGCGGCTGGGCGCCGGTGATGCGATGTCGGCAGCGATCGCGGAGCAGGTCGCGCTGGGGCATGCCGAGGAATTGGGAGGGCGGCTCCGGCTGACCACCGATGGCTTCCTCTTTGCGGACGGCGTCGCGGGATCGCTGATGGGCGCGATCGAGGGCGGCTAACGCGCCTCGTCGTCGCCGGTGAGGATGCGCA
>CAYGNN010000222.1:2447-3927 GCA_964351165.1 uncultured Phycisphaeraceae bacterium | reverse complement strand
CGCGCCGCTGGAGGCTGCCCGCTGGATGCGCGCCGTCGGCGGGCCGTACCCGGTCTCAGCGCCATCGCTGGCGCTCGCCGGCGCCTCGATCGAGGACGAACCGAGCCGCGACGCGGTGATCGATCGCATCCGGCTGGAGCGCGACCGGCTCGACCGTCTCCTCACCAATCTCGGCGCGGCGCCGCTGCCATCGCAGGGGAACTTCATCACCGTGCGTGTAGATGACTCTGAACAGTTTCGCGAACGCCTCGCGGATCGCGGCGTGGCCGTCCGGACGTTCGGTGCGAACACCGCCGCAGCCGGGTTGGTGCGGATCACGCTCCCTGGGAACGACAACGGCTTTCAGCAACTGTGCGACGCACTGGAAGCGAGCATCCGATGACCAAAACACGAACCGCGGCGATCTCCCGCAGGACCAACGAGACGGATATCGAGCTTGGATTGACGCTCGATTCGAACACGCCCGCTTCGATCAGCACCGGGGTCGGGTTCCTCGATCACATGCTGACGGCGCTGAGCAAGCACGCCGGGATCTCGATTCAACTGCGCTGCGTCGGCGACCTGGAAGTCGATGACCACCACAGCGCCGAGGACTGCGCGCTGGCGCTCGGGCAGGCGTTCGATCGGGCGCTGGGCGATCGCACCGGGATTGTCCGGTTCGGCTCGGCGTACGCGCCGCTGGATGAATCGCTGTGCAGGTGCGTCGTGGATTTCTCCGGCAGGCCCTACGCGTCGATCAACCTCGACCTGCGGCGCGACATGATCGGCGCCATCGCGTGCGAGAACATCACGCACTTCTTCGAGTCGTTCGCCATGACTGCCCGGTGCACGCTGCACCTCGATCTGATCCGCGGCGCCAACGACCACCACAAGGCGGAGGCCGGGTTCAAATCGTTTGCTCTGGCGCTCAGGCAGGCGATCGCGGTGCGCACCGGGGATGCCGGCATCCCATCAACCAAGGGGACGCTGTCATGAGCCGGGAGCAAGCGATCATCATCGACACCGGCGTCGCCAACACGGCGTCTGTCCTTGCGGCGCTCAAGCGGTGCGGGCTGGAAGCCTCGGTCAGCGCGGCGCCGCGCGATGTCGAGCGGGCGGTGTTTGTTGTGTTGCCCGGCGTCGGCGCCTTCGCCGCGGGGATGGACCGGCTGAACCGCGCCGGCCTCGTCGCGCCGCTGCTCGAACGGATCGGATCGGGCCGCCCGACGCTGGCGATCTGTCTCGGGATGCAGCTGCTGTGCCGGGCGTCCGAGGAAAGCCCAGGCATCGAGGGCCTTGGCGTGATCGATGCCGAGATCGGTTCGTTCCCGGAGAATGTCCGGAGGCCGCAGTTCGGGTGGAACCTGGTGACGCCAGCGCCGGGCTGCGGCGGGATCTCGCCCGGCTACGCGTACTTCGCCAATTCTTACCGGCTCGGATCGGCGCCCGACGGCTGGTCGGCCGCGATGAGCGAGCACGGCGGCCCGTTCGTGGCGGCGCT
>CAYGNN010000222.1:0-2347 GCA_964351165.1 uncultured Phycisphaeraceae bacterium | reverse complement strand
GTGCTCGCGATCGACGCGGCGCAGGCCGGTAACGGCTGGGAGGTCGTGACGCACTCGGGCACCACGCGAACCGGGATCAGCGCGCCAGAGTGGGCAACGCAGGGTGAACGCCTCGGCGCCGGTGAGATCCTGCTGACGAGCTGGGACCGCGACGGGACCCGATCCGGATACGACCTGAATCTTCTCGAAGCGGTGAGCGCCGCGACACGCCTGCCGGTGATCGCGTCCGGCGGCGCCGACTCGTTCACACACATGCAGGAAGCATTCCTCGCAGGCGCCGACGCGGTGCTTGCCGCTTCCATCTTTCACGACCAGGAGACGACCGTGGACACGATCAAGGAACAACTGACAACGCTGAACGTGGAGGTGCGGCTGTGATCATCCCATCCATCGACATCCAGAACGGCAACGCGGTGCAGCTCGTCGGTGGTCGGGAGCTGGCGATCGACGCCGGCGACCCTCGGCCGATCGCCGAGCGCTTCGGGCGCGTCGGGGAGGTCGCGGTGATCGACCTCGACGCGGCGCTGGGCCGGGGCGACAACCGGGCGCTGATCCGCGAGCTGCTCGATGTGGCGCCTTGCATTGTCGGGGGTGGCATCCGCGACGCCCAGACCGCCATCGACTGGCTGGACTTGGGCGCGCGGAAGGTGATCCTGGGCACGGCGGCAACGCCAGACATCCTGCGGCAACTCCCCAAGGACCGTGTGATCGCGGCGCTCGACGCGCGCGACAACGACGTGGTCGTCGAGGGCTGGACCAAAGCGACCGGCGCCACCGTGGAGTCGCGCATCGAGGAATTGCGTGAGCTGGTCTCCGGCTTACTTGTCACATTCGTCGAGCTGGAAGGCCGGATGGGCGGGCTGCCTGCGGATCGCGTCGAGGAGCTCGTCAAGCTCGCGGCGCCGGCCAAGCTCACGGTCGCCGGCGGTGTGCGCAACGCGGAGGACATCGCGCTGGCGGACCGCGCCGGGGCCAACGCGCAAGTCGGCATGGCGCTTTACAGCGGCGCGATCGACCTCGCCGAAGGGCTCTGCGCGCCGCTACGCAGCGATCGTCCTGATGGGCTCTGGCCGACGGTCGTGACCGACGAGCAGGGCCGGTCGCTCGGGTTGGTGTATTCGAGCCTGGAAAGCGTGCGCGAGGCGCTACGGCTGGGCCGGGGCGTGTATTACTCCCGATCGCGCGGCGGGTTGTGGGTCAAGGGCGAGCAGTCCGGCGATACGCAGGAGCTGCTCTCGATCAGCGCCGATTGCGACCGTGACGCGCTGCGGTTCACCGTCCGCCAGCGGGGCGCCGGGTTCTGCCACCTCGGGACGGCGACGTGCTTCGGCGGTTCGACCGGGCTGAGGCAACTCGACCACACGATCGAACAACGGATGCTCGATGCGCCCGACGGCTCGTACACGAAGCGGCTCATCGAAGAAGAAGGCCTGCTGCGGAGCAAGCTTCTGGAAGAGGCGCGGGAGCTCGATGAAGCAGCGACCGAGGAAGAAGCGGCGCACGAGGCCGCGGACCTGCTGTACTTCGCGCTGGTCGCGGCGAGAAGGCGCGGGGCGTCCCTCGCCGACATCGAGCGGCGACTCGACCAACGAACGCTGCGCTGCACGCGCAGACCCGGCAACGCCAAACCCCAACCGATGAGGACGAACGGATGAAGACGACCCAACCGCTGCTCCGGCGGATCAAGGCCAGCGAGATCGAGCGGCTGATCAAGCCACCGGTGGATGCCGAGACGCTCGACGGCGCGCAAGCGATCGTTGACGCGGTGCGCGATGGCGGTGAGCAAGCCCTCCGCCGGTACGCCGAGCGATTCGGCGAACGCGCCGCGGATCAGCCACTCGTGCTCGGTCGCCCGGAGATGCAGGCCGCTTTGGAATCGATCGATAGGCAGGATCGGGCGGCGCTCGAGGGCGCCGCCGAGCGCATCGAGCGGTTCGCGCTCGCCCAGCGCGGCGCGATCGGCGAGGTGCGCGTGCCGATCCCAGGCGGCGAAGCGGGGCACACGATCGAACCGGTCGGCGCCGCGGGGTGCTACGCGCCGGGCGGCCGGTACCCCCTCCCATCGTCCGTGCTGATGACAGCGATCACGGCGCGGGCGGCCGGTTGCCCGCGCGTCGTGGTCGCGTCGCCGAGCGCGGATCCGATCATGCTGGCTGCTGCCGCGATCGCCGGGGCGGACGAGTACTTGGCGGTCGGCGGCGCCCACGCGATCGGCGCGCTCGCGTATGGGTTCGAGGGCTTCGATCGCTGCGATGTGATCGCGGGCCCCGGGAACCGCTGGGTGACGGCCGCGAAGCAGGCGGTGTACGGCGCTGTCGGGATCGACATGCTGGCCGGTCCGTCAGAG
>CAYGNN010000221.1:0-3928 GCA_964351165.1 uncultured Phycisphaeraceae bacterium | reverse complement strand
CAGTTGCAGCAGGCGATCAGCCAGAACAACGCGGCGCGGCAGCAGTACATCGCCGAGCATCAGGGCGAGCAGTCGATCGAGGGCACGCTCGAAGCGGTGCTGCTGGAGGCGATCCGCGCTTCGTTTGCGGAGGAATCTGAAAACCACGAGCCTGCGGAAGAATCCGGCGACTGATCATTCCAGCAAGCATTGAATCCAGGCCCGGCGTTCGATGCCGGGCTTTTTCGTGCGCTGATCTGCTGAAGTCCTCTGATACACTGAAATGGCGCCCTGACGGCGCTCCGGGGACACGATGACCGACGTGAACGAGGAAATCACGATCGCGCTGCAGCGCTGCCGCGAGGGCGACGCCAACACCGGCGAGTTGATCGGGCTGGTGTACGACCAGCTCCGCGCGATCGCGCAGGCTCGGATGAATCAGGAGAACGCAGGGCACACGCTACAGGCGACGGCGCTCGTCCACGAGGCGTGCTTCCGGCTGCTGGGGGATTCCGCCCCTGCGTGGGAGGATCGGGGGCACTTCTTCAGGGCCGCGGCGGAGGCGATGCGGCGGATCCTCATCGATCATGCGCGCAAGAAGAAGAGCCTCAAGCGGGGCGGCGCCCGGTCGAAGATCCCGCTGAGCGTTGTGGACCTGGCGGAGGATCACGACCCTGGGCAGATCATCGAGCTGGACGAGGCGCTGAAAAAACTGGAATCCGAGGATCCGGTGGCAGGCGAGGTGGTGCAATTACGCTTCTTCGGTGGGTTGAGCGTCGAGGAGACCGCTCGGACGATGGGTATCTCCGAGCGGACGGTCGCGCGCGAGTGGGCGTTCGCCAGGGCGCGGCTCTTCGAGCTGCTCGGCCCGGAAGGAGGCTGACCGACGATGCCGGATGCTTCGGTGAAGGACATCTTCTTTGATGCGCTCGAGCTGCCTGCAGGTGAGCGCGAGGCGTTCATCACCGAAGCCTGTGGCGGCGATGCGGCGATGCTGGACGAGGTCCGGCGGCTTCTCGCATCACATGAGCAGGCCGGCGAGTTCCTGGGTGAGCCATCGATCGACACCGGCACGAAGTCGGTCGCGGCCCAGGAAGAACCGCTGCCTGATTCGATCGGTGGCAGAAAAGTCTTGAAGAAGCTCGGCGAGGGCGGCTTCGGCGTGGTGTACCTGGCGCAGCAGGAAGCGCCGGTGAAGATGCTCGTCGCGGTGAAGGTGGTGCGCCCTGGGATGGGCTCATCGCAGGTGCTGGCGCGCTTCGAGACGGAGCGGATGGCGCTGGAGCTGATGAATCACCCCTGCATCGCGGGGGTGATGGACTCGGGTGTCACCGAGGACGGCCGGCCCTATTTCGTGCTCGAGCACGTCGAGGGCGAGACGCTGACCGGGTACGTCGCGAGGAAGAACCCGCCGCTGCGGACCAGGCTGGAGCTCTTCGAGCAGGTCTGCTTTGCGGTCGGCCATGCGCACCAGAAGGGCGTCATCCACCGGGACCTGAAACCCTCGAACGTGCTGGTGACGGAGATCGATGGGAAGCCGACGCCCAAGGTGATCGACTTCGGCATCGCGAAGGCGGTCCGGGGCCCCCTGTCGGACCGGACGATGATCACCCAATCGGCGCAGATTGTTGGGACGCCCCAGTACATGTCGCCTGAGCAGGTGTCGTTCGGCGAGGTGGAGGTGGACACGCGTTCTGACGTGTACTCGCTGGGCGCGCTGCTCTACGAGGTGCTGACCGGGACGCCTCCATTCGAGACGCAGCGGATCAACAAGGCTGGGGCGGCGGAGCTGGAGCGGATCATCCGCGAGGAGAACCCACCCAAGCCATCGACGCGCGTCGTGCGCGCCGCGAACAGGACGGACACCAGCGGCAGGCTCGCGCGCGATCTCAAGGGCGACCTGGACTGGATCGTCGCGAAAGCGATGGAGAAAGACCCTGCGCGACGGTACCAGACGCCCGCGGCTCTGGGCGCGGACCTGCGGCGGTTCCTTGTCGGCGATGCGGTCGAGGCGGGGCCCCCCAGCGGGGTGTACCGCGTGCGGAAGTTCATCGGGCGCCACCGTGTTGAGTTCGCTGCGGTGACCGCGGTGATGCTGGCGCTCGTCGCGGTGGTGATCGTGAGCCTCGTCTTTGCGACGAGGGCGGAGCGGTCGCGCGGCAACGCGGAGCGGGAGCTGGCGAAGTTCCAGGCGATCTCTGCGTTTACGGAGGAGATGCTCTCCGGGATCGACCCTGCGGTGGCGCGGGGCGCTGACACGACGCTGTTCCGATCGATCCTGGATGACGCCGCGGAGCGGATGGACGCAGGCGGCGTGGACGAGGCGCAGACGGAGATCGAGCTGCGCACGATCATCGGCAGGGCGTACGAGAGCATCGCGGAATTCGAGCAGGCCAGGGCGCAGCTGGCGGTGGCGTCGACGCTGGGCGCCGCCACGCTGGGGGAGGATGACCCGCTTACGCTGGATGTTGATTCTTCGTACGCGTCGGTGCTCGGTCGGATGAGCGAGCTGGAGGAGTCCCTGAACCTCTTCACATCGGTCTACCAGCGGCGGCTGGCGCGGTTCGGACCGGACGACGAGCAGACGCTCGAAACGCTCTCGAACATCGGCGCGGTCCAGAATCAACTGGCGCGATACCAGGATTCCTACGAAACGCAGACGGAGGTGTTGCAACGCCGCATCAGGGTGCTCGGCGATGAACACCCTGACACGATGGCGACGCGGAACAACCTCGCGACGGTGCTGGGGGATCTGAACCGGACCCCTGAGGCGATCGCGCTGCTGGAGCGCGTGCTCGAGCACCAGACCAGCGTCGATGGCGAGGACCACCCCCGGACGCTGGCGACGATGAACAACCTCGCCTTCGCGTACGACGAGGTCGGGCGCTGGCGGGAAGCGGAATCGATCTACCGGCGCGTGCTCGCGATCAAGCAGCGGGTGCTCCCTGAGGGGCATCCCAGCACGATCATCACGATGAACAACCTCGCAGGGTTGCTCGGCACGAACGGCGATCCGGAGCGGGCGGTCGAGATCTTCGACGAGGCGATCACGCTCTGCGCCGATGGGTTCGGCGATCTGGACATCAAGACGCTGACGCTGCGGAACAACCTCTCCACCAACCTGCTGCGACTCGGACGCTACGACGAGGCGGCGCGAACGCTGCGTCAGGTCGCGGATGGGTTCATGGAGACAGCAGGGCCTGCGAATCCCAGGACGATCGCGGCGCGCGCCCAGCTGGCGATGGCGCTGAGCAAGGTTGGGCAGCACGCGGAGGCGCTGGCAATCGCGGAAGAAACCTCGCCGCTGGCGGACGCGAACCTGCCCCCCAACCACCGGATTGTTGGTTCGGCGCGGCTGGCGTTGGGGATCGCGCTGACCGGGGTCGGACGGACAGAGGAAGCGGAATCCACCCTGCTGGAGGCGAGGCAGATCGGTCTCGTGCTGCACTCCCCCACAGATCCCAGGATGCGGGAGTACCTCGAGCCGCTGCTGGAATTGGCTGAATCGAGCGGAGATTCGGCCAGCGTCGAGCGGTGGAGCGGTGATTTGGCGGCTCTGGGGTCGCCAGGGGACTGAAAAAACTTCCAGGTCGTGGCAGCCCCCCTGCTCGGAGTGCGCCTTGGCGGTTGGAGCCGTGTCCGGCTCAGCAGATCCAGCACGCCAACGGCGCCGGCAATCGCCGGCCCTCAGCAGGAGCATCCCATGAGCACGCAGACCATCACCATCAACCGGCCGATCGCTGAGCCCAAGGCCAGCGGTTGTCCCTTGCACGCCCTCGGCGAGTGGAAGGCCAGCGGGACGCTCGGCGCCAGGCTGGGCATCCTCGCCTTCGGGCTGATCGCCTACGCCGCGTTCTTCGGAACGATCCTCTGGGCGATCGCCTTCGTCGGCGACTTCCTCGTTCCCAAGACGATCAACTCGGGCGCCCCCGGAGCGCTCGCCCCGTCG
>CAYGNN010000220.1:0-3940 GCA_964351165.1 uncultured Phycisphaeraceae bacterium | reverse complement strand
GAGGCCGGCCATGATCATGCGGGCGACCCAGAAGAAGAGGATGTCGTAGCCGGTCTCCATATCCTGGGTCGGATAGAAGCGGGCGAGGTCCGGCGTTTGGTCGGGCCAGCCCAGCGTGCTGAAGGGCCAGAGCGCCGACGAGAACCAGGTGTCGAGGACGTCCGGGTCCTGAGAAAGTTCACTTGCTAGCTCATCGATATTGTCAAACCAATTTATGTCACTGCCTGTGATTCCCAAATCAGGGTAGTTGACTGAATTGGTTTTTCGTTCGATCTCTTGGAGCCGTTCCAGGGTGCTAAGTCGAAGGCCCGCTTGGTCTGTTCGTGCGCAAATGTAAAACTGCCAAGATTCAATGTCTACAACAACTAAGTAAGGATCACTCTGGCTACTCGACGAATCTGACCAAGAATTTAGGCGTGTTTCGAGTTCATTGCGGAAGGTCTCAACAAACTCATTGCGAGAGCCACCCGGCTCATCGAATGGTGGGAATAAAGGTTTGAACGTCCACACCGGGATCCGGTGCCCCCACCAGAGCTGGCGGCTGATGCACCAGTCGCGGATGTTGTCATGCCATGACTCGTACGTCTGCGCATACCGCTCTGGGAAAAACGTCAGGGCGCCGTCGCCCTCGACGCCGGGCTGCGGCTGGTTCGTGTCGCTCTTGCGTTGTTCTTGCTTGAGCGCGCGCTGCGCGGAGCCAGCGAGCCTCGGATCGGTCACCTTCACATACCACTGGTCGCTGAGCCACGGCTCGATCGGCGCGTGGCTTCGGTACGAATGCCCCACGGTGTGCGAGTAGGGCTTCACGTCGGCGAGCAGACCGTCTTCTTCGAACGCCTTGACCACCGCGGCGCGCGCCTCCTCGCGCGGCATCCCGACGAAGCGGCCGGCGTCGCCGACATCGGTCCAGCCGTCCTGGTCGCTGATGCTCGCGTCCTCGGCCATGACATTGATCGCTTCGAGGTCGTGCCGCTGGCCGATGAGCCAGTCGTTGGGGTCATGCGCAGGGGTTACCTTCAGGAAGCCGCTGGCGTACTTCGCCTTGGGATCGACACCAGGCGCGTCAGGATCCGGCGCAGGGAGCACGACGTAGTCGTCCTCGATAATCGGGATGATGCGACCGACGTAGGGGAGCTTGCAGAAGAGCCCCTTGAGCGCCTTGGCGTGGGGGTCTTTGGGGTTGATCGCCACGGCGGTGTCCCCAAGGAACGTCTCAGGGCGCGTCGTTGCGACAGTGCAGTGCTCGAGCGTTGTGCCGTCGTCGAGTGTTGCGGTCTTGGGGTTCCCTTCCGCGTCGCAGATGGGGTACCGCATGTACCAGAAGCTGCTCTCGACCTCGATGTCCTCCACCTCGTCGTCCGCGAGGGCGGTCCTGGTGATCGGGTCCCAGTTGACGAGCCGCTTGCCTCGGTAGATCAGGCCGTTCTTGAAGAACTGGAAGAACGCCTCGCGGACCGCCTTGGCGCAGACCGGGTCCATCGTGAAACGCTGGCGATCCCAGTCACAGGAGCAGCCCATCTCCTTGAGCTGGTTGCTGATGGTTTCCTCGTACTCGTCCTTCCAGTCCTGGACAAGTCCGATGAACTGGCCCCTGCCGTCCTCGCCTGCGAGTTCCTTCTGCTTGTACTCGGCGAGCGCCGGCTTGCCCTCGGCCTTGAGGCGCTTGTCCACGACGGTCTGCGTCGCGATGCCGGCGTGGTCGGTGCCTGGGAGCCACATCGTCTCGTAGCCCATCATCCGGTGCGCGCGGACGAGGATGTCCTGCAGCGAGTTGTTCAGCGCGTGGCCCAGGTGGAGGGCCGCGGTGACGTTGGGGGGCGGGATGACGATGGCGTAGGGCCTGGCGCTCCCTCCGGTGACCTTCGCAGGATCGGCGTGGAAGGCGTTGGCGTCGTCCCAGAGCTTGCGGATCCGCGGCTCGTTCTCGGCTGGCTGGTAGGCTTTGGGGAGGGTGGCTTGCATATCTGGACGTTGCTCGTTGCGTGGCGTGTCTTGGTGCTGGATGGCGGCGACCGAATCAGCGCCGGACCATCGTGGTACGGAACCAATCGGCCTTGGCGCCGAAGAATCTGCGGAAGTTCCGGTTTGGACAGGCTCCCGGAAGGCCGATCAGTGTAGCGGAGGCTATTCTCAATCGTGGACACCATGGACAGGACATCGCAGGTCAAACGCCGCAGGATGTGGGCGGGCATGGCCAGTCTCTCGGCGCTGGCGATCATCGTCATCGCTGTCGCTCTGTTCCGGGCCCTCACCGGGGCCGGGCCGCTGACCTCAGAAGCCGGCCAGGGGGACCGCCCCGCCGCGCTGCTGGACGCCCTGGACGCCGCGAGGAAGAACCTGCTGACCGGTCAGGCCTCAGCCGCCAACGCGCTGCTGGTGAAGCTGGTCGAGCGGTACCCCAACGACCACGAGGCCCACAGCCTCTTCGCGGAATCGCTGCTGGAATTGGGCGAGCCAGGCGCTGCGCTGATCCAGTACGAGCGCGCGATCGAGATCGGCCCGGACTTCGCCGCCCTGCGGTTCGCTGCAGGGAGCGCCGCCAACATGGCCGGCGACCCGGTCACCGCCGAGATCCACTTCCATCAGGCCCAGTCGATGGACAACGCGTCCAGCCAGTACCCGCTCTACCTGGGCACTGTGCAGCGGAACCTGGGGAAGAACGTCGAGGCGCAGGCCAGCCTGATACGCGCGGTGAAGATCGACCCTGATCTGGCCAACGCGTGGGGGCAGCTCGCCGACATGGCGCTGGAAGAGAACAAGCTCTCGCTCGCCTCGCAGCACATCGCCAAAGCGCGGACGCTGCAGCCTGGCAACGTGAACTGGCGCCTGATCGAGGCGCGGATCCTCCGCAGGCAGAACAAGCCGGAGAACGCCGCGCGGCTCCTGATGGCGGTCGAGTCGAGCGAGCGGCTCACGAACCCGATGATCCTCCGCGAGATCGGCCTCTGCTTCGGGATGCTCTCGCGTCCCGATGACGCGGCGGAGCTCTTCGCGCAGGCGGTCGAGATCCGCCCCGACGACCCTGAGCTGCTGTACGAAGCGGCCCTCTGGCACGAGCGTTCGGAGCGGCAGGACCGGGCGATCGGCTACGCCTCGCACGCCGCGGAGCTGGGCTCGGTGAAGGCGTCGGCGCTGCTGGATCGACTGCAGAGCCGCGGCCGCTGATCGGTCGCCGCTGGTCGCGCTATCATCGCGTCCATTGACCGAAACACTGCGCATCAACGAGGTCTTCTTTTCGATCCAGGGTGAGTCCACCAGGATGGGGCGCCCTTGCGTCTTCGTCCGACTGACCGGCTGCCCATTGCGCTGCTCGTACTGCGATACGGAGTACGCCTTCCGCGAGGGCGAGCCGCGATCGATCGATTCGATCTTCGATGAGGTCATGCGTCACCCGACGGACCTGATCGAGGTCACCGGTGGCGAGCCGCTCGCGCAGAAGTCGGTCCACACGCTGATGCGGCGCCTGTGCGACGCAGGCAAGACGGTGCTCACCGAGACCGGTGGGATGCTCGACATCGGCGCCTGCGATCCCAGGGTGATCAAGATCCTCGACCTGAAGACGCCCTCCTCCGGCGAGACGGACAAGATGCTCTGGTCGAACATCGAGCAGCTCACGGAGCGTGACGAGGTGAAGTTTGTCATCGGTGATCGCGCCGATTACGAGTGGGCACGATCGGTGGTCGCAGAGCACGGCCTGATCGACCGCGTGCGCGCCGTGCTCTTCTCGCCTGTGCACGAGCAGGCGCAGGGGCTGGAGATCCTGGGGCACGGCGGGCTGCACCCTCGGACGCTCGCGGAGTGGATCCTGGCGGATGGGCTCGATGTCGTGCTGCAGCCGCAGATGCACAAGGTGATCTGGGACCCGACGACGCGCGGCGTGTGACCGCTATGATCCGCTCATGCGCGTCAGGCTCATCAAAGAGTTCGATTTCGAGGCGGC
>CAYGNN010000219.1:0-3948 GCA_964351165.1 uncultured Phycisphaeraceae bacterium | reverse complement strand
CGGGTGATGTTCATCAACCTGTGGTTCGCGCTGGCGGTGATCGTGACGCTGGCGGTCTTCGCGCTGCTGGGCGTTATCCCGATGGGCGTCGGCGTGATCGGTCACGAGGGGTCGACGCTGCTGGTCGTCGCGAACAGCCTGCAGTTGCTGGCGTTCCGAGGGCCGAGGGAAGAATGATCGCAGGAACGCCCTCCGCAAACTCTCTGGCCTGCGGAGGGCGTCGGTCGGCATCGCGTTGCGCGTTCCGGTGCGTTACTCGGTATCGACGCCAGCGCCGTTATCGACATCTTCGTCTTCGAGCGCAGCTTCGAGCGTTGTGCGGACCGTCTGGTGCGCCTCGATCGATGCGTCGTGGATCATCACGATCGCCCTTGCTCTGGCGTCGTTGATCGCGGCGATGAGCGCCGGGTTGGGCTCGCCCCTGGCGAGCAGCCGGATGCATCGGTCCGCGGTCTTGTTGATGTCGCGGTCGCCCCTGATCTCCAGCTTCTCGATTCTGATGTTCGACTTGGCTGCGGCACGCTGGAGGAGCGGGACCGGCTTGTCGTTCGCGTCGAGCGCTTCGATCTTCGCAACGCCCCGATCAGCGGCGTCTCCGATCGCGTCGATGGTGTGGCGCGTGGTCTGCTGGATGCTGTCGATGCAGCGCTCGGTCAGCTCTTCAGGGCTTGCGGCGCTGGCTGTTGAGGCCGCGAGCAGGGCGGCGGTCAGCGCCAGCAGCGGGATGAGCGCGCGCGACAGCGCGGATTGTGGGTTGGACATACTGGTTCTCCTTGGATTGAGCGGCGTTGATGAAGCATCGTCGGTGACGATGATGCCGCGGTGCGTGGTGCGGGCGCCCACGTCTTTAACGAGGGCGCCAACCTCGCATTGCATGATCAACCTGGAAAACAGAACTTGGGGCGATCAGGAGCCGCCGCCGCCGCTGCCGCCTGGGGCGCCGCCGCCATCACCGCCTTCAGCGTCGGGGCCTGAGCCTGCGACGAGGGCGAGGCGTGCTGGTTCGCTCTCGGTTTCGGCTTCGAGTTCGTACTGGTAGCCGCGCTGGTCGATGATGCGGTCCCCGCTGATCTGCAGACCTGTCGGGAGTTCGCCGGTCTCCATGGCTTCAGCGATGTGCGCGATCTGCGTGATCCAGTCGGTGCTGGGCGAGTCGTAGGCCCTGTGCCGGGTGTACGCGTCGCTGAACGCGGTGGCGATCCCGCCAAGCGCAGCATCGTCGGCGGCTTCCATGGCGCGCTCGCGGTAGTCGAAGTACCTGGGCAGCGCGATCCCGGAGAGGACCGCGAGGACGACCATCACCGCGACGAGTTCGATGAGCGTGAATCCTGCTGCGAGGCGTCTCCTGTTGCTGCACTTCATCGCGTTCATGCCCCTGCTATCGGTTTGTTGGATCGTGCTGATTTGTTGATCGTGTATGGATCGGATCCCTTGCGTGTCACCAAGCGCAGCGCGATGGCCGACGGCGCGAAGAAGAGCGTGGCGACCACCGCGATGAGTCCGGGAAGAAACCGGATCGCGGGCAGCGCGTTGGCGTTCCTGGCGAAATGGTGGTCCCACTGCAGGAAGACGTGGTGCGCCCGGTTGACGTTGTAGACCGGGTCGATGACCAGGCGGCTGACGATCGCGAGGTAGGTAAAGAGCAGGACTGCGGCGACGAATGTCCGCATAACAGGGACGCTGCGCCCCCACAGCGCGAGCGCCAGCAGCGGCGTCAGGTAGGCGTGGTGGCTCGTCGCCAGCCACGTCCAGGCGTCGGCGCGTGGGAGGTACATCGCCATCCCGACCGGGAACGAGCCGGTCGTCATGCCGACAATGAAGTCGAACATCCACGTCGTGTGCAGCGCTGCGATCGCGACGAACGCGATGGCGAGCAGTTGCGTCGAGCGGAGCAGGAACCCGGCGGCGGTGATGGCGAGCGAGACGTGGGAGATCCAGAGCAGCTCGCCCTCGATCCCTCGCGAGGACTTCAGGATGATCAGCAGCGCGAGGTGGGCGAGGAGGAGGACCGCCGGCCAGCGCGGGATCGGGCCGCGGGATTCGAGCGGGGCCGCCGCGATGTCAGGGGTGGTCGCCACGACCCAGATATCGGCCGCTGGGATGGGCAGATTGATCGTCCGCCGGGGATTCTCGCAGCGGTTGAGCCGCTAGGATCGGGTCATATGTCGCACCAACTCCTGAACACCCTCGGGATCGCCAACGATCCCCGCCTTGCCGGCGGGGCCGGGGCGGTCGAAACCTTCAATCCCTCCACCAACGAAGCGATCGCGAGCGTCAAACTCGACGACGCCTCGGCGTACGAGGCCGCGGTGGCGCGGTCCCAGGCGGCCTTCACCAAGTGGCGGATGACGCCGGCGCCGCAACGCGGCGAGGTCGTCCGCCGGATCGGCCTGGCGCTGCGCGAGCAGATCGAGCCGCTGGGCGAGCTGGTCGCGTTGGAGATGGGCAAGATCCGCGCCGAGGGCATCGGCGAGGTGCAGGAGGCGGTGGACATCGCGGACTTCGCGGTGGGCCTCTCGCGGCAGCTCTACGGCCTGACGATCGCCAGCGAGCGCTTCGAGCACCGGATGATGGAGCAGTGGCACCCGCTGGGTCCGATCGGCTGCATCACGGCCTTCAACTTCCCGGTCGCGGTGTGGGCATGGAACGCGATGCTCGCAGCGGTGTGCGGCGATCCGGTCATCTGGAAGCCCAGCCTGATCACGCCCCTGTGCGCGATGGCGACGCACAAGCTGTGCAACGACGCCGCGATGGAAGCCGGGGCGCCGGAGGGCCTGTTCGAACTGGTCATCGGGACCGATCAGGAAGTTGGCGAGC
The DNA here is from genome assembly GCA_964351165.1 of uncultured Phycisphaeraceae bacterium. GTDB lineage: Bacteria > Planctomycetota > Phycisphaerae > Phycisphaerales > UBA1924 > JACKHE01. Next base: position 1,131 of record CAYGNN010000219.1, on the reverse strand, counting down.
GCATGCTCGCGGACAAGCGGCTGCCGCTGATCAGCGCGACCGGTTCGTGCCGGATGGGCAAGCGCGTCGGCGAGGTCGTCGGCGCCCGCCTGGGCCGGTCGCTGCTCGAGCTGGGCGGCAACAACGCGATGATCGTGCTCGAGGACGCCGACCTGGAGATGGCGTCGCGCGCGATCGTCTTCGGCGCGATCGGCACCTGCGGCCAGCGCTGCACCTCGACCAGGCGCCTGCTCGTGCAGGACGGGATCGTCGATTCGCTCGTCGATTCCCTCGCCAAGGCGTACGGCAGCGCCTCGATCGGCGACCCCTTGGATCAGTCCACGCTCGTCGGCCCGCTCATCAACCAGCAGTCGGTGGACGCGATGATGACGGCCCTCGACGACGCCAGGGCGCAGGGCGGCGAGGTCATCTGCGGCGGTGAGAAGCTCGACAAGCCTGGCAACTTCGTCACGCCGGCGATCGTCCGTGTCCCGAAGGGCGCCGACTTCCCGGTGGCGATGCGCGAGACCTTCGCGCCGATCCTCTACGTCTTCACGATCGACAGCCTCGAAGAGGCGATCGAGATGCAGAACAGCGTGGATCAGGGGCTGTCGAGCGCGGTCTTCACGACGAACGTCCTCGCGGCGGAGCGGTTCCTCTCACCGGAGGGCTCCGACTGCGGCATCGCCAACGTGAACATCGGCACGAGCGGCGCGGAGATCGGCGGCGCCTTCGGCGGCGAGAAGGAGACCGGCGGCGGACGCGAGAGCGGTTCGGATGCGTGGAAGGCGTACATGCGCCGGCAGACGAACACGATCAACTACGGCAAAGATCTGCCGCTGGCGCAGGGCATCGTCTTCGGTTGAGCGGCGTCCCCCGGATTGCCGATACCGACCGGCCGATACCAGTATGATGCGATGCACGGCGCGACGGTTGCGCCTGCTGATGGAGCCCGCCGCGTGAGCGATGCCGAACCGATCATCTCGATCCGTGGGTTGAAGAAGAAGTTCGGCGAGCAGACCGTCCTGAAGGATGTCAACCTCGACATCATGAAGGGCGAGACGATGGTCATCATGGGCGGCTCCGGCTCGGGCAAGTCCACGATGCTCCGGCTGATCATCGGCAGCTTCCCTCCAACCGAGGGCGACATCA
>CAYGNN010000218.1:0-3992 GCA_964351165.1 uncultured Phycisphaeraceae bacterium | reverse complement strand
TCAGTTGTCGCGAACGATCAGTCGTTCTTCATCCGCTCGGCCTTGGCCTTCGCGTCGTCGAGCGTGCCGACGTACATGAACGCGGACTCGGGGAGGTCGTCGCCCTCGCCAGCAACGATCCGCTCGAAGGAGTCGATCGTGTCCTCGAGCGTGGTGTAGATGCCGGGGAAGCCGGTGAACTGTTCCGCAACGAAGAAGGGCTGCGAGAGGAATCGCTCGATCTTCCGGGCACGGGCCACGGTCAGCTTGTCCTCTTCCGAGAGCTCGTCAACGCCGAGGATGGCGATGATGTCCTGCAGGTCCTTGTAGCGCTGGAGGATCTGCTGCACCTGGCGCGAGACCGCGTAGTGGCGCTGGCCGATGATCCCCGGATCGAGAATACGCGAGGTGGATTCCAGCGGATCGACCGCGGGGTAGATGCCCTTCTCGGCGATGCCACGCGCGAGCACAACGAACGCATCAAGGTGAGCGAACGCCGTCGCGGGCGCGGGGTCCGTCAGGTCGTCCGCCGGGACGTAGATCGCCTGCACCGAGGTGATGGCGCCCTTGGCGGTCGAGGTGACCCGCTCCTGGAGCTGGCCCATCTCGGTCGAGAGCGTGGGCTGGTAACCCACCGCCGACGGCATGCGGCCCAGCAGCGCGGAGACTTCCGAGCCGGCCTGCGTGAAGCGGAAGACGTTGTCCACGAACATCATGGTTTCCTTGCCCGACTCGTCGCGGAAGTACTCCGCCATCGTCAGGCCGGAGAGGGCGACACGCAGACGCGAGCCGGGGGGCTCGTTCATCTGGCCGAAGACCATCGCCACCTTGTCGATGACGTGCGCGGTCTCGCCGTTCTCGTCGGTGTACTCCGCTTCCTGCATTTCCAGCCAGAGGTCGTTGCCCTCACGGGTCCGCTCGCCGACGCCGCAGAAGACGGAGTAACCGCCGAACTCACGGGCCACACGGGCGATCATCTCCTGGATGATGACGGTCTTGCCGACACCCGCGCCGCCGAAGAGGCCGATCTTGCCACCGCGGACGAAGGGGCAGAGGAGATCGATGACCTTGATGCCCGTCGCCATGACCTCGGTCTTGGGGTTGAGCGAGTCGAACTCAGGCGGGTTGCGGTGGATGGGCATCCGCTTGTCGGCTTTCACGTCGCCGCGCTCGTCGATCGGCTCGCCCAGCAGGTTGAAGATGCGGCCGAGGACGCCCTCACCGACCGGGACGGTCACCGCGTCGCCGGTGTCGGCGCAACCCATGCCGCGGACGAGGCCGTCGGTCGAGCCGAGCGCGACGGCGCGGACGAGGCCGCCGCCGAGGTGCTGCTGGACCTCACCGGTCACCTTCACAGCGCCGGCCTTGGTCTCGCCTTCGACGTGCAGCGCGTTGTAGATATCCGGGAGCTGGTCCTCGGGGAACTGAGCGTCAAAGGTCGAGCCGATGATCTGAGAAAGGGCGCCTGTCGCGGACATAACAGCGAATCCTCGTTGGTCGTGAAATTGGAGCGGGATGCCCCTGGGGATGACGGTTGAACGGCCCCACCGCCGGTCCTTCGTCGGGGTGGCGATGATAGTCCCGCGATGGGTTCCTCGCCACGATCTGCGGCTCCCGAACTGCCGGGAAACCGCTACGCTCGGGGCTGGATTCTCCCCCAGGAACCGCCCCGATCCAGGAGCCCTCCAAGATGCTCGACACCCTCGCCCTCATGCTCGCCTCCGCCCCCGCCGCAGGGGGCGCCGAAGGCTGGCTCGCCGGCCTCTTCACCGTCGAGAACGGCCTCGCCCTGCTGACCCTGACGGCCCTCGAGATCGTCCTGGGCATCGACAACGTGGTCTTCCTCGCGATCCTGACCAGCAAGCTCCCGGAGCATCAGCAGGCCAAGGCCAGGCGGATCGGCCTCCTGCTGGCGATGGGCATGCGGATCGTCCTCCTCTTCGGCATCGCCTGGATCATGCGGCTCACCGAACCCATCTTCACCCTGCCCTTCGGGTTCCTGGGCGAGCACGAGGTGGATGGCGAGATGGTCGCCGGGCTCGGCATCAGCGGTCGGGACCTCATCCTCCTCATCGGCGGGCTCTTCCTGATCGCCAAGGCGACCTACGAGATCCACGACAAGCTGGAGCACCCCCAGCCGGACGCGCTGCACCCGAACAAGAAGCGGGCCGCGGCGACCTTTGGCGGCGTGCTGATCCAGGTCATGCTGATCGACGCGGTCTTCTCGCTCGATTCGGTCATCACCGCGGTGGGGATGGCGGACGAGATCGCGGTCATGGTCGCGGCGGTCGTCATCGCGATCATCGTGATGATGGTCTTCGCAGAGGCGATCAGCTCGTACATCGAGAAGCACCCGACGCTGAAGATGCTCGCGCTGGCATTCCTGGTGCTGATCGGTGTGCTGCTCGTTGCGGACGGCTTCCACCAGCACATCCCCAGGGGCTACGTCTACTTCGCGATGGCCTTCTCGCTGGGTGTTGAGATGCTCAACATCAGGGCGATCCGGGTTCGGAAGAAGCGGCCCCCCGCGACAGCCGATCCAGGATGACCGGGATCGCCGGCGCGACCCTGGGCTCGGCGCCCGCCGCGCCGCGGACCGACTGCCCGATCGCGGCGCTCTTGAGCATCGAGCGGGGGTTGCCGGTGAGTTTCACAGTGTCCGGGATCCCCGCAGGGACCGCCGACCACACCGGGACGACGCCGTCGCCGATCTCCGTGCCGAGACCGCCAACCTGCACGCCTGGGGCGAGTTCGCTGTAGATCACGGTGAATTGCAATCCGGTCGGCCAGGGGCGCTGGTTGAGTTCGGTCAGGAAGGGCGACTCCGGCGCGAGGTCCTCGCCAGCTTCGCCAGAGCCATCAGCGAGGCGGCCCTCCGGGGTTTCTTCGCCATCGATGATCGCGCCGGTCCACCGGACCGCCTGCTCGCGCCATTCCGCGATGAACCGCAGGCCGGCCAGCGGAGCGCCGTCAAATGGCGTGCCGACAGTGATCCACCGCTCGACCGCCGGGAGGCCATCACCGCCGGTCGCGTCACCGGCGTACATCGTGTCGCGCGTCAGGCAGTCGCGCGAGACAAGCCCGCCCATCGAGTGGCAGACGAGGTCAACACGCTCGACGCCTCTGGTGCGCAGCTGCCGCAGCGCGACGTGCAGCAGGGGGGCGGAGTCCGCGATGCGCTGGTCGTTGGGGTACTCGAAATACAGCGGCGTCAATCCCTCGGCTTCGATCGCCGGCGCGAGATCATCGAAGATCGTCCCCGGCTCATCGAGGCCGTGCAGGAGCAGGACGACGCGCTCGGGGAGTGCGTCATCCGCAGGGAGTTCCTGCCAGTTCGAGTTGTCATCGAGCGACAGCAGCCGGTACACACCGGCCGATTCGACCGGCGCGATGATGTTCGTCACCATCGCCTCCGCGGCGCGGTCGGCGTTCGTGATCGGGTTCCCGCCCCTGAGGATGATGACGGCGCACACCGTCACGAACAGCGCGAAGAAGCCGAAGGACGAGATGAGCCAGGCCTTGCGCAGTCGCATCGGTTGTTATTCGCCGAAGAGCCTTTGGGTTTTCACACCGCGGCGCCCTGCTTCGCGTCGTTGACCATCCGGCGGAGCACCGTGTGGAGGATGCCGCCATTGCGGTAGTACTCGACCTCGACCGGCGTATCGATCCGGCACAGGGTCATGAACTCGGTGACCGTCCCGTTGGGGTGCGTCGCCTTGACCGCGATCTCGCAGCGGGCCGCCAGCGGCGAGGGGATCTGGATGTCGAACGTCTCCGTCCCATCGAGCCCCAGCGCCTCGCGGCTCTCGCCAGGCTTGAACTGCAGGGGCAGCACGCCCATGCCGACGAGGTTCGACCGGTGGATGCGCTCGTAGCTGACCGCGATCACCGCGCGGGCGCCGAGCAGGTACGTGCCCTTGGCGGCCCAGTCGCGGCTCGAGCCCATGCCGTAGTCGATGCCCGCGAGCACGACCGTCGGGATGCCGGCGTCCTTGTAGTTGAGCGACGCCTCG
>CAYGNN010000217.1:0-3994 GCA_964351165.1 uncultured Phycisphaeraceae bacterium | reverse complement strand
GATGCGGAAGCCCTCGGTGACGGCTTCCTCCGTCGCGGAGCCGCCCACGTCGAGGAAGTTGGCTGGGTCACCGCCGTTGTGTTTGATGATGTCCATCGTCGCCATCGCGAGGCCCGCGCCGTTGACGAGGCAGCCGATGGAGCCGTCGAGGGCGATGTAAGACAGGTCGAACTTCTTGGCGCGCAGCTCGCTCTGGTCCTCCTCCGCCGGGTCGAACATCGCGGCGACCTCCTTCTGGCGGAAGAGCGCGTTGTCGTCGAAGTTGAACTTCGCGTCGATGGCGAGGACCTGCCCATCCGGGTGGTCATCGCTGGGGGGCGTGACGATCAGGGGGTTGATCTCCGCTATCGTGCAGTCGCGCTGCTCGTACGTCTTGGCGAGCGCGATCATGATCTTAGCCGCCTGGTTGATCTGTTTCCCCTTGAAGCCGAGGTCGAAGGCCATGCGGCGCGCCTGGTGCGGCTGCAGGCCCATCAGCGGATGGATCGGCTGCTTGAGGATCGCGTCCGGGTTGTCGTGGGCGACCTGCTCGATCTCGACGCCGCCCTCGGCGCTGGCGATGAGCACGTTGCGGCGTGAGGTGCGGTCGGTGGTGATCGCGAGGTAGTACTCGTGGGCGATCTCAACACCAGCGGCGATCAGGAGCTTGCTGACCTCCAGACCCTCAGGGCCTGTCTGCACGGAGACCATCTTGTTGCTGAGCATGAAGCGGGCGGCTTCGGTGGCTTCCTCGGCGCTCCTGATGAGCTTGACGAACCCAGCCTTGCCGCGGCCGCCGGCGTGGACCATCGCCTTGATGACGGCGAGGTCGGTCCCGGCCTCCTTGGTGACGGCTTTGTACGTCTGCGCCGCCTCCTCGATCGAGGTGATGACCTGCCCCGGGGGAACGGGAACGCCGGCCTGCTGGAGGATTTCACGCGCCTGGTATTCGTGGATCTTCATGGCGGGAGTGTAACGAGCGGGGGTCTGTGGTGTGCGCATGAAAACGCCCCGCGTCCATGGGGAAGCGGGGCGTAGGGGGGACTGGTTGACCGGCGTCGCTTACTTGTCGGCGACGTTGACGAGACGACCGGCGCGGCGCTTGCGGTTGATGATCTTGCGGCCGTTCTTGGTCCGCATGCGGGCGCGGAAGCCGATGGAGCGTTTGCGCTTGATCCTGCTGTTTCGGCGTGGGTAATGCATGGCGTGCTCGTCGTCAGATCTGAGGGTGTCGATGCCCGGCGCCGGGCCTCACCGATTGAGGCCTCCCGGACTGAGGGCGAGGATGATAGCCAGCCCCATCGGGGCAGGGAAGCGCCCTCCAGGGCCTGTTTGAGGCTCGCAGGGGGGCTGCAGGGGCCTATTCGCAGCCGGTCCCGAAGGCGTCGATCAGGATCCCGAGATCCGCGGTGTCCACGATCCCGTCCCCGTTGAGGTCGCCTCCGAGGGGGCCTGCGGTGAGGAATTCGCCGATGGCGATGCCGAGATCCGCGGTGTCCACGATGCAATCGCCGTTGATATCCGCTGCTGGCGCGATGCCGAAGTCGGAGACGAGCATCAGGTGATCCGACGCCAGCAGGCTGTCGAGCTGCAGCACGCCCAGGTCGGAGGCTTCAGTGGCGTCGAGCGTCTCCGTGTCGAGCACGAAGCCGTTCCGACGGACGAGGTCCTTGCTGTGCGTGAGCACGTCGAGCGTCCCTGGCCAGAACGACGAGCCGGCGTCGCGCCAGGTGGTGATCGACTCCCCGATCAGGTGGGGGAGCGTCCAGCGGCGGAGGTCCGGGCCGAGCGGATCGGTCAGGATGGAGACCGGGTCTTCCGAGCCGACGAGGTTGTAATCCCCCACGACGACGACCGGGACATCCTTGAAGGGCTCCAGCGGCGAGCCGGGCGGCGCGTTGCGCACGCTGGCGATGGTCTGCGCCATCGAGTGCGCCTGGCTGATGCGCTGCGCATCCTCGCTGGAGTTGATGTAGCCGCAGCATTTCAGGTGCGCCGAGAGGACGAGCACCGGTTTGCCTGCGATCGGCTCGACGATGGCCGCGGCGTAGCGGCTGCTGAGTTCGTTCAGAGGCGTGATCGTTCCCCTGGCGACGATGACCTCGCCGCTGTTCTGGTAGGCGGTCCAGTCGGCGCCATCGCCGAGGGGGTCGAGGTCATCGAAGAGCGCGTCGATGTCGTTCGCGTTGTTGTCCCACTCCTCCTGGAAGCAGTACACGTGCGCATCGATGCCATCGATCATGCGCTTGAGCGCGATCTGGCTGATGCCGCCGATGAGGCCGCCGAACTCGGTGTTGATGCTCGCGACGCGGAACGAGGTGTTCGGCCATTGGCCAGGGCTGCGCCGCAGCGGCGTGACCGCAGCGCCGGTCATGGTGTAGGCCACCGGTCCGGAGTCGAAGGAATCGGAGCCGGAGAAGGCGACGGTGATGGTGTCGCCCTGACTGACGCCGACAACGCCCAGGTCGATCTCGGCCTCGAAGAGGTCCGAGGCGTAGGTCGGCGCGGTGGTCCAGCCGAGGCTGACCCAATCCTGCGTGTTGGCCGGGAAGCCGAGCCAGGCGTTGCGGTCGCGGAGGTCGAGCGTGAGGACGTCCGACGAGGGGATCGTGATGCTGATGATCAGGTCGCCGTCACTCGAGGAGCCTGACTGGAGGTTCCGCTCGATGGAGGTATCGAAATGGAGGAAGAGGCGCGATCCCTCGTTGGCGAGGTACAGCGCGGTGAGGTCGAAGTTGTCGGTCGAGTCGCCGGACGGATCGGTGGCGACCGGCGAGGCGAAGAGCCAGTCGGTGAGCTCGCCATCGGTGCGGTGGATCCCGCCGCCTGCCGCGGCGATGGACGAGGCGCAGAGGTAGGTGAGGATGGGGGTGCTCAGGCGTGGCATCGTGAGGGCTCCAGAAGAACGGATCCGCCGGGTAGGCGGTTGAATCCCCCAGTATCTCAGAAAAAGAGCCACAATGGAATAGGCGAGTTGTGGATGAAGCGGTAGTCTGAATGGGCCGATTATTCTGGCGTTGGGCGGCCTCTCAGGGGCATCCCGATCGCCGAACGGATCGGCGTGGGTCAAGCGTGGCCTGGCTGCGTGGCCCGACATTGTTTGGATTGGTCGGTGGCGTGTGCTCCCCGGCCGATGGGACGCCGGATCTGGAACGATCACGGCGGGACCTCATCGGGCTTGGAGCGTTCGCGACCGGGTGTCATGCTCGGTGGATCGGTTGCTGGTGCGCGGTGCGCACCGATAGGAGCGCCGGTCCTGGGACTGCGCCTCGGTACAGGCGCCAGGTTTGTGCGGACGTATGGAACAGGTTGACATCAAAGCGCTGGAGCGGATCCTCGGACGCAAGTTCAACGATCACGAGCTGCTGGAGCGATCCATGCGGCACGCCTCGATCGCGGACACGCGCGCCGAGTCGAACGAACGCCTGGAATTCCTCGGCGACGCCGTGCTCGGCATGGTTGTCTGCGAGCATCTCTACGAGACATTCCCGGAGATGCTCGAGGGCGACATGACGAAGATCAAATCGGTCGCTGTCTCGCGGAAGATCTGCGCGAAGATCGCGCGGAAGATCGGGCTCGACCAGCACCTGCTGCTGGGCAAGGGGATGCTCGGCGCTCAGCCGCTGCCGTCTTCGCTCTCCGCCGCGGTGCTGGAATCGGCGGTCGGAGCGATCTACCTCGACGCAGGTGGCCCCAGCGAGGGGCTCGAGGCGGTGCGCAGGTTCCTGATGCCGCACATCGAGACGATCGTCGCCAAGGCGGAAGAGAGCGGGCACCAGCAGAACTTCAAGTCGGTGCTCCAGCAGCACGCGCAGGACCAGTTCGAGGCGACGCCGACGTACGTGCTGCTCGACGAGAAGGGGCCTGACCACGCGAAGTGCTTCGAGGTCTGCGTGCAGATCGGCGCGAACCGGTACGCCTCGAGCTGGGGGCAGTCGAAGAAGCAGGCGGAGCAGACCGCGGCGCTCAACGCGCTCGAAGAGCTCGGCATGATCGTCGAGACAGAGGACGGCGA
>CAYGNN010000216.1:0-4059 GCA_964351165.1 uncultured Phycisphaeraceae bacterium | reverse complement strand
TGGAACGCGCCGCGATCAGGATGAAGCGCGTGACCAATGGATCGAATCCGAAGGCGTCTTGGTGCATCGCGTTTCTGTGTCGCTCTTGATGAGTGACACCGATGCTGTGCTGAAAACGATCCTGCGTCTGCTCCAGGAGCGGACCGGTAAGGACAGGGGATGAAGAACTGAATCGGTCCCCTCACCCGGACCGCTTGCAGCGGCCCGACCTCTCCCCCAAGGGGAGAGGTTGCCGATGGGATCCACATGTAATCAGTTCTTCGCCTGCGCAAAGATCTGCAGCTTGTGCCCCTGCGGCTCCAACCCCATCTTCGCGCAGATCGCGTCCCGCAACTCGATCAATTCCGGCACGTCGATCGTCACGATCTCGTCCGTATCCACGCGGATCAGCAGGTCCCGAGGCCGCCTGCCGTAGCACAGCTGATAATGCGCCTGCTCGGAATTGATGGGCGCCTCCTGGATGATCCCCGTCATCTGCAGCAGTTTCAGCGTGCGGTAGATCGTTGCCTTCGAGACCGGGAACTCGCCCTCGCGCAGCGCGCTCTGCAGCTGGTCCGCCTCGAAGATGTCGTCGATCGCGATGATCGCGTCGAGGATCTTCGCGCGTTCCGGCGTGTATTTCTGCCCGGCGTCCTTCAGGCGCCTTCGGAAGACGGCGCACAACGGCTCGGTGATCTGGATCGCAGGGATGGATGGGGCGTCGTCAGGCATCACCCAAGTGTAGCCGCGGCGATCAACGCTTGGCTCGCAACCACGCGAGCAGTTCCTGCTCGTCCCACGCGTTGATGCACCGCTCCGGCGTCAGCCAGCCCCGCCGCCCGGTCGCGACGCCGAATGGCAGCATGTCGAAGTTTGCCGCTCGGTGCGCATCGCAGTTGATCGAGAGCAGCGCCCCGCCTTCCATCGCCGCCCGCACGTGCGCATCGCGCAGGTCGAGCCTGGCCTGATTCGCGTTGATCTCCAGCGCCTTGTCGTGCTCAGCAGCCGCCACGACGATCGTCTCGATCACCAGCGGCAGCCCCTCGCGCCGGTCGATCAGCCTGCCGGTCGGATGCCCGATGATGTGGACCAGCGGGTGCTCGATCGCCTTGAGCATGCGCTTCATCGCGTACTTCTCCACCTGCTTGAGCGCGTGGTGGGGGGACGCGACGACGACGTCCAGTTCCGCGAGCAGGTCGTCCTCGTAATCGAGTTTCCCGCCCGGCAGGATGTCCACCTCGCTGCCGGCCAGCAGCGTGATCCCCTTGATCCGTTCGTTCGCCTCGCGGATCGCGTCGATGTGCGCACGCAGCCGATCGGGCTTGAGCCCGTTGGCGATCGCCTGGCTCTGCGAGTGATCCGTGATCGCCAGCACCCGGTAGCCGCGATCCATCGCTTCCTGCGCCAGCTCGTCGATCGTCAGCTTCCCGTCCGACGCCACCGTGTGCGCGTGCAGGTCCGCGATGATGTCGTCCTCCTTGATCAGCCGCGGCGTCTTTTTCAGCGCCAACTCCCCGCGGTCCTCGCGGATCTCCGGCGGGATGAAGGGCAACCCCAGCGCCTTGTAGATCGATTCCTCCGTCTTCGACGCCTTCGCCTTCACGCCCCGGCTCTGCGGCGCCGGTTCGCCGTCATCGGGGAAGAGGCCGTACTCGTTGAGCGTCAGCTTCTTCTTCTGCGCCAACTCGCGCAGCCGCACGTTGTGCTGCTTGGAGCCCGAGAAATACATCCACGCCGAGCCGAAGACCGAGGCGTCAACCACGCGCAGGTCCGCCTGGATGCGCAATTCCCCGGTCTTCCCGCCGAGATCGACCTTGAGTTGCACCGACGACTTCGTCTCGCCCGCCGCCAGCACGCGCTCGACCCCCTCCGCGTTGCGGAACGCCTCCGACACTCGCTCGGCCGCCTTGCCCTTGGCGATCGCCAGGAAGTCCAGGTCCCCGATCGTCTCGCGCCCGCGCCGCAAGGATCCGGCGATCTCGACGCGCTCGACACCATTGACGCCGCGGAGCAATTCCAGCATCGACTCCGCGACGGCCATCGCCGAGCCGATCTTCGTCCGCCCTTGCGTCTGGGCGGCGAACGTGATCGCCTCCTTGATGTTCTCGATCGTCTTGGCGCCCATCCGCGGCAGGCCCGCGAGCGTCCCGGCCTCGATCGCCTTGGAGAGGTCAGCGATCGATTCGATCTCCAATTCCTGCCACATCGCCCGGACTGTCTTTGGCCCCAGCCCCTGCAGCGCGAGCACATCGAAGAGCCCCGCCGGGACCTGCGCGCTCAGCTTCTCTGCTTCTTCGATCTTCCCCGTTTCGGCAAACTCGGTGATCTTCTTCGCGATCCCCTTGCCGACGCCGTCGATCGCGGTCAGCGCCTTGTCATCGCCGGCGATCGCCTTGAGGTCCTGCGGCAGGTCCTTGATGACCCTCGCGGCGCGCGCATGGGCGTTGACCTTGAACCCGCTCTCGCCCAGCAGCTCGAGCGTCTGGCCCATCCGTTCCAGGGCCGCGGCGACATCAGCATTGAATCCCATACGCCAAGCCTACCGCGCCAGGTTCGGACTAGCCGACCTTCGACGCGGTACCCTCGCCGGCCGCTCCGCGATCCTCGCTCGGCTTCACCTCGTAGGTGTGGATCTTCTGCTCGACGTACCCCTGCTTCTGCACCGGGGCGTCGATGACGTTCATCATCCGCGGCTCGTCAGCGTGCGCATCGACCGGCTCGTCGAGCGTCTCGCTGGTCGCCGAGTACAGCTCGACCATCTTCGCCTCGATGGAATCGACAATCGCCTCGCGCTCGTCCACCGGCGCCAGCAGCAGCGCCGCGACGAGCCGGCGCGCCAGGTCAGGCCCTGCCGGTCGCAGCAGCTCAACCAGCGTCCGGACGTGGTCGGCGGGGGATGGCGTCTGCGATTTTCCCGGCGTTCGACCCAGCGGGATCATCGGCGGCTTCGGCTTCGTTGTTGTCGTCATCGTTCCTGGTCCGTTCTTCGCTCTGCAGCGCAACGCTTGGATTGATTTGAACCTCAGGGCTCTCCATCCGCCCCGCCGCGCGGAGCTTCGTTTCCATCGTCTGCACGAAGACCTCGATCCGGTCGATCCGGTCGCACATGTCTTCCATGCGAGAAGCGATCGCCGCCATCAATTCGTTGGGATCCGCCTTGGAGAGTGCCGCAGTGCGCACCTCCGAGCGGTCCTTCGGCCCCCGGCCGGTCAGCAGCCAGTCCGCGTTGACCGCGTACGCACCGACCAGCGCCGACAGAAACTCGACGCTCGGCGCCTGCCCTGACATGTACCGGCGGACCGTCTCAGGATTGTGGTTCGTCGCCTGCCCCAGGGCCCGGAACGTGGTTTTCCCGACCATGCTCTTCATGCGATCGTGGAGTGCGGTGGTTTCCATGCGGCAGATCATGGGCGGGATTCGTTCGGGATGCAAGCCATATCCCGAACAAACATCTTAACCACAGTATTTGCACATGGTTACAATGCACAAAAATGTGCGATTCCCGCCTGCTACGCCACATCCCCCAGCCCGAGTTCTACGCCGTACGCCTTCAGCAGCCGGCGTTTGAGCAGGGTCTCGGTCGGGGCATTCAGCCCTGCCGATCGGTCGATCCAGTGGTTCGCGTCCCGCCGGGCCATGTTGAGCAGGTCGAGGTCCCTCGTCAGGTCCGCGACACGGAAGGGTGGGAGCCCCGATTGGCGGGAGCCGAACATCTCGCCAGGCCCGCGGATCTCGAAATCGCGCTCCGCCAGCGCGAAGCCATCGGTGGTCGTCGTCAGCGCCGTCAGCCTCGCCTCGGCGTCCGGTGTTGTCGGATCGCCGATCAGGTAGCACTCGGAATCGCTCGAGCCTCGACCGACCCTGCCGCGCAGCTGGTGGAGCTGCGCGAGGCCGAAGCGCTCGGCGTGCTCGATCACCATGATCGTGGCATCGGGCACGTCGACCCCGACCTCGACCACGGTGGTGGCGACGAGGACCCGGAACATGCCGGCCTGGAAGGCGGCCATCTGCTTGTCGCGCTCGGCCGGCTTCATCTGGCCGTGGGCGAGGCCGACGACCGGCCCGAGCGCCTTGACCAGT
>CAYGNN010000215.1:0-4070 GCA_964351165.1 uncultured Phycisphaeraceae bacterium | reverse complement strand
TGCTGACCTTCTTCCTCGTGGCGACGACGTTCCAGCAGGCGGAGCGGGAGATGCGGATCGCGCTGCCCGAAGCCTCTGCGGCGGTCCCGATCACCGCAGGGTTCCGCGAGATCATCATCAATGTGGATGCTGACGGCGTGCTCGTCATCAACGGTTCGGTGATGACGCCGGCCGATCTGCGCGCGATGATCGCGACCGCGGTTGAAGCGAACCCCGAGCAGAAGGTCACGATCCGGGGCGACCGCAACGCGGCCTACGAGCATGTCGTCGTGGCGCTGGATATCTGCAAGGGCGCCGGCATCGCGGAGCCATTCCTCGATACGGTGCTGCAACGCTAATCAACCATGATGCCCACTGCGCCCAAAGCCAGGCTGGCGGTCCTGTCCCTCGTCGCGATCGCGTCGCTCGCGCTCGTCGCCGGTGTGCTCTGGCTGAGCGGCGCCTGGCGTGGCGCAGTCTGGACCAACGGCGGATCGATCAGCGCCGAAGCTGGCGCGACGACGCCGAGGGACATACTCTGGACGCCTCCTACACCGATCGAACCGGTGCTCGATCTCGAGGATGGGATCACGCAAGACATCTACGAGCCAAGGCTGAACTGGGACGGCTCGGAACTCCTCTTCACCGTTGGCCGGCCGGAGCAGCGAGGGACGAGCAGCTCCGTCTGGTCCATGGAGCGGACCATCTCCGGCTGGGCCGGCGCGTCGCCAATGCCGCCGGTCCAGTCGGGCTTCAACGACCTCGGCGCGGAGATCACGCGCGATGGGGAGGCGATCTACTTCGCCAGTGACCGCGAGGGTGGGTACGGCGGATTCGATCTCTGGGTGACACGCCGTGACGATGAGGGGGCGTGGGGCGAGGCGGTCAACCTGGGGCCGATGGTCAACACCGCCTTCGATGAGTATTCGCCGGCGCTGACACCGGAGCACGACCGCCTGTTCTTCGCGACCAATCGTCCGGCGCCGGATGCGCCCCTGCTGGCGGAATCGCCGAGCTGGTCCGCGACGGTGCGCGAGAACTTCGACCGCAACGGCTTTGATCTTTATGAAGCGCCGATTGCCGGCGTGATCATCGGTGAATCTGAACGTATCGATGCGGTCAACACCACGGCCAACGAGGGCACGCCGGCCGTCTCACCCTACGGCGATTTCCTCTACTTCGCGTCTGATCGTTTGGGAGGCGCTGGTGGGTTCGACCTCCACCGCGTGCGGCTGCTCGCCAGCGGCGCGATCGGCAAGGTCGAACGCGTCAGCGATCAGATCAATTCCCCATTCAACGACCTCGACCCTGGCCTCGCGATGGGCGGTCACGAGATCATCTTCAGCAGCGATCGCCCCCTCGATGGCATGGCCTTCGATGGGCTGTCCCGCCTGTACGGCTCAACAGCACGCGAGGTGTACCTGGAGCGTGTGCCCTCGAACGCGTCGATGGACTGGATCTGGTGGCTGCTCTGGCTCCTCCTGCTGCTGCTCCTGCTCCTGTTGCTGCTCTTCCTCCTCCGCAGGCTCATGCAGGCGAACTGGAAGGGGAAGATGCGGAAGCTGGGGTTGCTCGCGCAGTGCCTGCTCCTGTCCCTGCTCGTCCACGCGCTGCTGATGCTCGCGTTGACGGTCTGGCAGATCAGCGCCTCGGTCGGCGATGCGCTCCGGGGCTCCGGCGCAAGGCAGGTTGCGCTGACCACGTCCGCCGGTTCGCAGACTTCAGGATTGACCTCGCAGCTGATGTCGAGCGCGGTGCGGATGGATGTCGAGGCGGCAACGATCGACCAGGTCTCGCCGACGATGCTCACGATCGAGGCGCCCACGATCACGCCGGCGGAGCGGATGTCGGAGCCGATCCCGCTGACCGCTGATGCCGAGCCGCTGACGATGGAGCAGCCTGAACTCGCGATGACGCAGGTCCCGACGATCGCGCGCGAGGTCCCTGTATCGGACGCAGCGATGCAGGTCGATCCTGCTGAAACGCAGCCTTCGGTGGACACCCCCACAGCCGAGGCGCCGACCGCCACATCTGAGCGATCGGTCGAGGTCGCATCAGCGAACCAACCACAGCATGAGCGTGCGGACGCATCGATCCCTGAGGGCGTGACCGACCCTGCTGAGCTCTCGCAGGTCGCGGAGTCGATGCAGCCATCTGCTGACACGACACCGCTCGCGATGCAACAGTTCGAGATGGCCGCAGCGCAGGCGCCATCGATCGATCGCGTAATCCCGGTCAGCAGCAGCCTGAGCGAGATCGAGCCTGCATCATCAGCACTCGCAGTTGAGACTCCTGCAACAGAAGCAGCTCAAAGCGAATCCGAGCGGCGCGTCGAGGTGGCCTCCGCGAATCAGCCGCACCTGGATCGGGCCGATGCGCCGATCCCTGCAGCAGCGTCCTCCGAGTCTCGCCTCGCGGCGCCCTTGCAAGATCTGGTTGACCTCCAAGCCGCGACCGCTGATTCTGAGCGGATGCCGATGCCGGTGATCGAGACTCCCGAGATCTCACCGGGATCGATCGACCGCGCGATCACCTCGTCACAGGTTCCTGAACTCGCGAGCGCTCAGACCAATGCGGAGGTCAGCCTGCCCGAATCCGAACAGCGGGCCGATGCGAGCACCGATCCGGCGCCGCTCAGCGTTGAGGCAGCGCTCCCATCTGCATCGTCGCAGCAGGCATCCTCGATCGAGATGCCGGAGTCCGAGCCAACACAGCACGAACGGCTGCGTCTGGCGGATTCCGTCAGCATCGATGCGCCAACCCCGATCGCGTTCGACGATGCGTTGCCGGAGCTCGCAGAAAGCTCCATCCCTGCGCCGAGCACGTCGACTGTGCAGCCGACGAGCGTCCCGGATGCGGACGAGCAGCGGATTGCGATCGCCTTGCCATCCGAAACGCTGGCCCGCGCCGATCCCTCCGAGTCCCAGGCGCCTGCGGTCGAGATCGCATCGACGAATCCGGCATCCGCGACGCGGCAGCAGGTCCGCATCGACCAAGCCTCGGCGTCCGAATCCTCGAGAGAGCAGTTGGCCTTCGACGCCGCGGCGATGACATCGATCGCAATCCCTGAGCCGACTCTCGACGCGTTGCGGACTCCGGCATCTGAACTCGCGCTGGAACGACCGATGGCCTCGATCGAACTCCCAGCATCGACACCAGACCTCGCGCTCGATCTCCCGACGCTGGACATCCCGACGGAGACCGCCCCCCCCACCGACGCGTTCACGCAGCGCGACGAGGCGGTCCGCGAGGACATCGTCGAGGCGATGGGCGGTTCGGAAGAAACGGAACGCGCCGTCGCGATGGCGATGGACTGGCTCGCCAGGCACCAGAGCGGCAACGGCCGCTGGGACAGCGATGGGTTCGACCGCACCGGCCGGCAGGGCGGGGCGTCGCGCGTGGATTGCGACGTCGCGGTGACAGGGCTCGCGCTGCTCGTCTTCCTGGGCGCCGACCAGACGCACACGAAGGATGGCCCCTACCGCGATCACGTCGAGCGGGGACTCCGCTGGCTCCTGACCCAGCAGGACCGCGCCGGCGATATCCGCAACGGCGAGACCATGTACAGCCAGGGAATCGCAGCGATCGCGCTCTGCGAGGCCTTCGGCATGACCGGCGATCCACGCCTGCGGGAGCCGGCGCAGCAAGCGGTCTCGTTCATCGTCCGAGCGCAAGGCAACCGCGACCGCGGCTGGCGCTACGAACCGGGGATGGCCGGCGACACCTCCGTGCTGGGGTGGATGGTCATGGCGATGGCGAGCGCGCAGAAGGTCGGGCTCGACGTGCCGCAGGCGGCGCTCGACGGCGCTGGCGATTGGCTCGACGGCGTGAGCCGTCCTGGATCGCCGGGCCTCTACGCCTACCAGCGGCACAAGGCGCCCACGTTCTCGATGACCGCCGAGGGGATGTTCGTGCAGCAGTTGCTCGGCGCTGACCGGGAGTCGGACCGCATGGGGCAGTCGGCGGAGTTCATCGGCCGCCACGAGCCGGACTGGGGCAGGGCCTCGAACACCTACGCCTGGTATTACGCGACGCTTGCGCTCTTCCAGCACCAGGGCGAGGAATGGGAGCGGTGGAACGATGTGCTCGCC
>CAYGNN010000214.1:0-4113 GCA_964351165.1 uncultured Phycisphaeraceae bacterium | reverse complement strand
GATCCCACCGACTACACTCACCGCGTCCCCTGAGCACCCCAATCCACCACCAGATCCCCCTTGGAGCCGCCCCAGTGACCACCGAGACCACCCCCACGACCAAGCCCCAGATCACCTTCGAGGACTTCGCCAAGGTGGACCTCCGGATCGCCAGAATCACCCACGCCGAGCCGCATCCCAACGCCGACCGCCTCATCAAGCTCCAACTCGACGACGGCTCAGGGACCCCCAGGCAGATCTGCGCCGGCGTGAAGGACTACTACAACCCGGACGACCTCGTCGGGAAGTCCATCTGCATCGTCGCGAACCTCGCGCCGAGGACGATCCGCGGCGAGGAGTCCAACGGCATGCTCCTGGCCGCCAGCGACGCTCCCAAGGGCGATCCGGACGCGGAGCGGAACGTGGTCCTGCTGACGCCGATGGCGGACATCGCGCCCGGTTCGTCGGTGAGCTGATCGAAATAGCCCTGAATCCGGCGTCCGAGAACGGCTTTTTCAAAGAAAAATTAGACGAAGTCCGCCCATCGCGGCCGCAGATGACGCTCTCCCTGTTGGCCCCTTCCTGTGTTCCGGAAGGGAGACAACAGGAGAATTGTCATGCTGCATTCCAACACACCGTCCGCGCTCGTCACCGTTCTCATCGCAGGCCTCGCTGCGGCCCAGCCGCCTGCCCAATCGTCCGGCGATCATTTCTGCTACCCGCAGTTCATGACGGACGCCGAATTCGAGTCGGCGATCAAGGACTACGGCTTCCGCCCGCCTTCAGCGCCGGTCGATCCCGCGACACAGCGCTTCGTGCATGACACCGTCGTCTGGAACGGCGCTGCAGGGTTCGGCCCTGCAGGGCAGGCCGCCGGCGCGGATCTCACGTACAGCTTCGCGGCCGATGGCGTGCAGTGGGGCCTCGCCTCGATCCACGCGCCGTCGGTTGGTCCCTGCGACCTCAACGCGGAACTCATCGCCACGTTTGGCGACCTCGACAGGGGCCGCGAGCACATCCGCCAGGCCCTCGCCTCCTGGAGCAGGCACACCGGCGTCCGCTACTTCGAGGTCAGCGATGACGGCACTCCCATGGACGACGTAACAGGGCACATCCCCTCGCGAGGTGATATCCGCATCGGTGGCGCCGACGCCTCCGGCGCGCCCTTCCTCGCCTACAACGCCTTCCCCAGTGGGTTCGGCGCTGCGACCGTTGGGGGCGGCGACATGTTCATCGCCACCAACCGCTTCACGTTCCTGGGCTTTAAAGACCCCTCCGACAACTACCGCCTGCTCCGCAACACCGTCGCCCACGAGCATGGGCATGGCCTCGGCGCGATGCACGTCGTCCCCTGCACCCAGACCAAGGTGATGGAGCCGCAGGTCCCGACGAACTTCGACATGCTCGCCGAGGACGACATCCGCGGCGGCCAGCGCAACTACGGCGATCACCACGCCGGCAATCACCTGGTCTCCGACGCGGTGGACTTCGGGGATCTCGCCCCAGCGCCAGGCGCGCTGCGTTCGATCGGCGATTCCACCCTCTCGCTCAATGGCGATTTCGGTCCCAACGGCACGCACACCGACTGGTTCCGGTTCCAATTGGGCACGCCGCAGCCGGTGAGCATCTTCGCGACTCCCATCGGCGCTGCGTACGACAGCGGCGCGCAGACCACCGGCTGCTCCGGCGCAACCTCCACTTTCAACGCGAAGGACGCCGGGAATCTCCTGATCGAACTGACCGATCTGAATAACGGGAACACCTGGACCTCCAACAACCTGGGGCCGGGCGGCAACGAGATCATCGCGACCGGCGTGCTGCCAGCCAGCGACTACAGCCTCCGCGTCACCGATGTCGGCCCGACCGCGAACCAGCAGGTCCAGCTGTACGAACTCGTCATCCAGCCGGGTCTCGTCGGAGTGGCGCCCCCAGCAGCGCCCACCGCCAACACCGGGGTCCACAAGATCGCGCGCGCCAACGAGCCCTGCTGGTTCATCGGGCACATGAACTCCGTTACCAACGCCCCAGGCGCGACGATCGTCGGCTACGACTGGGACACCGATGGTGACGGCATCCCCGACATGGGGTCGCCCTCCGGTGAGCTCCCCTTCATCTACCCCTCGTCCGGCGTCTACACCGTCACCCTCTGGGTTACCGATTCCAATGGGCAGGTTGACGACCACTCCATCATTGTGACGATCGAGGGAGGCATCACGCAGATCCACGCGGTGAACCCAGGCTCCGCCTATCGGGGCCAGGCGGTGACAGGCATCATTGACGGCGCGAACTTCTTCCTGCCCACCACGTTCGCGCTCTCCGGTTCAGGCTGGACCGCGTCGGGGCTGACAGCGATCGACGCGCTCGGCACGCAGGCCGAGGTCACGCTGCAGATCGATCCCAACGCAGCCCCCGGCTTCCGCGATGTCCGCGTGACCAACGCCGAGGGCGCGCCCACGCTGGCCCAGGGGTTCGAGATCCTGCTCTGCACAGGCGATGTCAACGGCGATGGCGTCGTGGACACCGCGGATCTTGGCGCGCTCATCGCCAGCTTCGGCGCGAGCGTCATCCCTTGGTCCGCAGGCGACTTCAACGGCGATGGGCTCGTGGACACCGCAGACCTGGGGCTGCTGATCGCCAACTTCGGGAACACCTGCTTCTGAACCTCCTGTCAGAGTCCCCGGCTTCCGGCAGGCCCCGTGGGGGGCTCAGGAGGGATACGGTCAATCGGCGCTGCGCTCCATCGAGTCGCGCAGCGCCGATTCGGCCTGCGCGAACTTCCAGGGGACCCAGAGTTTTCCGCCGTCGAATAGCCGCATCTCCGCGAGATGCCCTGACTTCGTGATCACTTCGATCTGCTCCCAGGGGATCGAAGCCCCGGGCGAGCTGATCGCCAGCGGCATGCTGATCCGCGCGTGCAGGTACGAGTCATCCGCGGCCATCGCGACGCAGTTGTTCAGCCGCATCATCTGCGAGCCGACCGCCATCGAGACGACGCGCACGCCCTCCGTATCCTGGAAGACCGCTTCATCAAGCGGGTGCGCCGCGCAGAGCTTCCCGAACGTGCCAGCGCGCCCCATGATCGCGCCGATCACGTTGAGCAGGATGACCGGGAACGCGAAGGCCAGCGCGCCGATGAGTAGCCCATATGGCGCACCGTTGGAATGACCGATCAACGTGCCGATCAGCACCGCCTCGATGATGAGGATGCTGATGACCACGGAATTCATGACGTTCGGCTTCATCGATCAGTGCTTCAACGCTTGGTCGTGCGCTTCTTTTTGCTCGCAGTCTTCTTCGAAACCGCCTTCTTCCGCCCGACCTTCTTGCTGACCTTCTTCTTCGCAGGCGCCTTCGCCAGCCCAACCTTGTCCTTCAGGTACGCGCCGGTGAACGAGCCCTTCACCTTCGCGACATCCTCAGGCGTGCCCGTCGCGACGACCGTGCCGCCACCGTCGCCGCCCTCTGGGCCGAGGTCGATCAGCCAGTCGGCGCACTTGATGACGTCCAGGTTGTGCTCGATGACGACGAGCGTGTCGCCGCGATCCGCGAGGCGGTTGAGCACCGTCAGCAGCTTCTGGATGTCCGCGAAGTGCAGGCCGGTCGTCGGCTCGTCCAGCACGTAGAGCGTCCCGCCGCCCATGTTCGTGCGCAACCGATCGACCGGTCCTTCCGCAGTCCCGGCGCCCTTGCCGAGTTCCGTCGCGAGTTTCACGCGCTGCGCCTCACCGCCACTGAGCGTCGTCGATGGCTGCCCCAGCTTGATGTACTCGAGCCCCACGTCGCGCAGGCACGAGAGCATCCGGTGGATTTTGGGGTGCGCCTCGAAGAACTCGCAGCCATCCTCGACCGTCATGTCGAGCACATCCGCGATCGTCTTGCCGCGGAGTTTGACCTCCAGCGTCTCGCGGTTGTACCGCGACCCCTTGCACACCTCGCACTCGACGAAGACGTCAGGCAGGAAGTGCATCTCGATCTTCTTCGTCCCCTGCCCCTGGCACACCTCGCAGCGGCCACCCTTGACGTTGAACGAGAAGCGACCCGGTTTGTAACCGCGGATCTTCGACTCCTTGAGCTTCACGAAGACCTTGCGGATCTCGTCGAAGACGTTGGTGTACGTCGCAGGGTTCGAGCGGG
>CAYGNN010000213.1:0-4115 GCA_964351165.1 uncultured Phycisphaeraceae bacterium | reverse complement strand
TGAACCTCGGCCAGCATCCGCTCTCACGGCTCAGGAAGCAGGGTTCGTGGCCTCCACTTCCACCTTCACAAACCGCTCCTTCGTCCCCTGCACGATCGCGTACAGCGTCGGGACAAAGAACACACTCAGCACCGTCGCCACCAGCATCCCTGCGAAGACCGTCGTGCCCAGCGCCACGCGGCTCTCCGCGCCGGCGCCCTTGGCGATCACCAGCGGGAGCACGCCCAGGATGAACGAGAACGCCGTCATCAGGATCGCGCGGAAGCGCAGCCTCGCGGCGTCTTCCGCCGCTTCCTTCACGCTGCGGCCTTCCTCGCGGCGCACCTTGGCGAACTCGACGATCAGGATCGCGCTCTTGGCCGCCAACCCGATCAGCAGCACGATGCCGATCTGGACGTAGGCGTCGTAGGGGAGGCCCCTCACCAGCAGGCCGCCGGTCGCGCCAAGGAGCGCGGTGGGGATCGCGAGGATGACGCCGATGGGGATTGTCCAGCTCTCGTACTGCGCCGCGAGGACGAGGAAGACGAGGATGACCGCGAAGATGTACACCGCGGCGGTTGATCCGGACGCCTTCTGCTCCTCGTACGACATGTCGGACCAGTCGTAGCCCATCGAGGACGAGAGCTTCGTCTCGGCCATCGAGGTCAGGACGCTCATCGCGTCGCCGCTGGACACACCCGGCGCTGGCTGTGTGATCGTCAGCGCCGAGGGGTACACGTTGAACCGCGAGACTGACGTCGGGCCGAAGACCTCCTGGATATCGACGACCGAACCCAGGGGGAGCATCTCGCCGGCGCTGTTGCGGACCTCCAGCGCGAGGATGTCCTCCGGGCGGGCGCGGAATTTCGCGTCGGCCTGCGCGCGCACCTGGAAGATGCGGCCGAAGATCATGAAGTCGTTGACGTACGATGAGCCGAGGTAGGCGCCGAGCGTGTCGAAGACGTCCTGCAGCTGCACGCCCATCTGCTTGACCTGATCGCGGTCGATGTCGATGTAGAGCTGCGGCGTCGTCGCGGAGTACGTCGAGAAGCTGCTCGCGAGCATCGTCTGCGTGTTGGCGTCGGCGACCATCTCCCCCACCGCTGCTTCGAGGGCCTCGAGGCCTACGCCGCCGCGGTCTTCGATCATCATGGTGATGCCGCCTGAATTGCCGAGGCCTGGGAGCGAGGGCGTGGGGAAGGCGAAGATGTTCGCTTCCTGGATCTGGCGGAGCCTGCTGTTGAGCTGCGCGAGGATGCCGTCCTGGTGGAGCTGGGCGGTGTTGCGGTCGTCCCAGTCCTCGAAGACGAAGAAGACAGTGCCTGCGTTGCTGGTGCGGGATCCATCGATGATGGAGAAGCCGGCGATGGTGACGATGTCCTCGATGCCGGGGATCTCGCGCGCGATCTCGCCGACCTGCTCCATGACGCGCTGGGTGCGCTCGAAGGAGGCGCCATCTGGGAGCTGCACGTTGGCGAGGCACCAGCCCTCGTCCTCCTGGGGAATGAATCCCTTGGGGATACTGCCCAGCCCCATGATGGCGACGACGACCATGCCGATGAAGACAACCGCGACGACCGGCGCGAGGCGCAGGGCGAGCTTGACGATGCCGCCGTAGATGTTCGTTGTGTTGTCGAAGACGCTGTTGAAGACGCGGAAGGGCAGGATGCGCTTCTCGGGGCTGGGGCGGAGCAGGATGCCTGCGAGGGCGGGGCTGAGCGTCAGCGCGTTGATCGAGCTGAAGAACGTCGCGATCGCGATCGTCAGCGCGAACTGCTTGTAGAGCTGCCCTGTGATGCCCGGCAGGAAGGCGGTGGGCACGAAGACCGCCAGCAGCACGAGCGTCGTCGCGACGACCGGGCCGGAGACCTCCTTCATCGAGAGGATCGCGGCGTCCCTGGGCGACATGTCGGATTCGTCGAGGTGCCGCTGCACGTTCTCGACGACGACGATGGAGTCATCGACGACGATGCCGATCGCGAGGATCAGCCCGAAGAGCGTCAGCAGGTTGATGGAGAACCCCAGCGCGAGCATCACCGCGAAGGTGCCGATGAGCGAGACTGGGATTGTCAGCGATGGGATGAGCGTCGCGCGGACGCTCTGCAGGAAGACGTACACCGTGATGACGACGAGGATGAGCGCGACGAAGAGCGTCACGACGACCTCGCTGATGGACGACTTGATGACGTTGGTGGAGTCGTACACGATCTTCCAGTCGAGGTCGTCGGGGAAGATCGGATCGAGCTCCTCCATCTTGCTGAGGATGCCGTCCGCGACCTCGATCGCGTTGGCGCCCGGGAGCTGGTAGATCATCACAGCGGCGCTGGGCGTGCCGTTCTGCACGCAGGAGATGCCGTAACTGACGGACCCCAGCTCGACGCGGCCGACATCGCTGATGCGGACGAGCTGCCCATCGTCGCCCCGCTTGACGATGATCCGCTCGAACTCCTCGACATCGGAGAAGCGTCCCTGCGTCACGACGGTGTACTGGAACGGCTGATCGGTAGGCGAGGGCGGCGCGCCGATCTGCCCTGCTGCGACCTGCACGTTCTGCTCGCGGATCGCGCCGACGACATCGGTCGTGGTCAGGCGGCGCGCCTTGAGCAGCTGGGGGTCGAGCCAGACGCGCATGCCGTAATCGCCGACGCCGAAGATCTGCACATCGCCAACACCCGGGACGCGCGAGAGTTCATCGCGCAGGCGGAGCGTTGCGAAGTTGTTCAGGAAGAGCGCATCGAGCGATTCGTTGGGGGAGGTCAATCCAAGCAGCAGCGTGATCTCGGTCGATTGCTTCTTGGTCGTCACGCCCTGGCGGCGGACCTCTTCCGGCAGGCTGGGCTCCGCGACCGAGACGCGGTTCTGCACGAGCACCTGCGCCATGTCGATATCGGTCCCGACCTCGAACTTGACAGTGATCGTGCACTGGCCATCGCTGGAGCTGGAACTGGAGATGTAGGCCATGCCCTCGACGCCGTTGATCTCCTGCTCGAGGGGCGTCGCGACTGTCTCCGCGACGGTCTTGGCGTCAGCGCCGGGGTAGATCGCGGTGACCTGCACAGTGGGCGGCGCGATCTCCGGGTACCGCGCGATGGGCAGCGCGACCATCGCCACCAGACCGATGATGACGATCACCAGGGAAACAACAGCCGCGAAGATCGGACGCCGGATGAAGAATTCACTCATGGCGGATCAGCCTTCCGATCCGTCGCCGGCCGCAGGGGCGGCCGGGGTGGTTGCCGGCGCAGGCGCCGCGGCCTTGGGATCGACCGGCGCGCCGGGGCGGGCCCTCTGGAGCCCCACGACGACGATGCGGTCGCTCGTTTCGATCCCGCTGGTGATGATGCGGCGTTTCGAATCGGCGAACCCGCCGAGCGTCACGTCCTTGCGGACGACGGTGTTGCCCTGATCGACCGCGAGCAGGTAGGGGCCGATCTGGTCCCGCTGGATCGCGACCTCCGGGACGAGGATCCGGTCCATCGTCTCGTTGGGCACGCGGATGCGGACAAAGAGGCCTGGGTAGAGGCGCTCGTCGGGGTTCGGGATCGAGGCGCGGACGCGGATAGCGCCGGTGCTCGCGTCCAGTTCGTTGTTGGCGAAATCGACATGCCCTGCGTGCTGGTAATCCGTGCCGTCGAGCAGGCGGAGGAAGGCCGGGCGGTTGGGCTTCTCGCGGTCCTGCGGCAGCGGCCTCGACTGCAGGAACTCCAGCAGCTTCCGCTCATCGACATCGAAGTACGCGTGGATCGGATCGTCGGCGACGATCGTCGTCAGCAGGGTCGCCTCAGCGCCGCTGACGAGGTTGCCCACGTCGACGAGGTTCTCCGAGAGTCGGCCGGCGAACGGGGCGTACACCTTGGTGTAGCTCAGCTGAATGGAGGCGTTCTGCACGTTCGCTTCCGCGGCCTGCACACCGGCCTTGGCTTCGTCCAGCTGCGCCCTGGCGTCGAGCCCCTCGACCTGCGTCGCTGCGTCGCGCTCCGAGGCAGCCTCGACGCGGCGCAGGAACTCGGTCGCCAGCTGCAGCGCCGCCTCGGCCTGCGCCTGCGCGGCTTCCGACACCGCCAGGTCCGCCTCGAAGGGCTCCGGCTCGATCGTGAAGAGCAGCGCGCCCTCCTCGACGATATCGCCTGGCTCGA
>CAYGNN010000212.1:0-4161 GCA_964351165.1 uncultured Phycisphaeraceae bacterium | reverse complement strand
CAGCGATGGCGCCGAGACCGGGTACGGCCCGCCGACGGTGCGCATCCAGCGGGCAGCCTCCAGCGGCGCGATCGCGTAGCCGACGCGCAACCCAGCAAGCCCCATCGCCTTGGAGAAGGTGCGCACGAGCACGACGTTGGGAAGATCGATCAGGTCCGGGGTCGGGTCCGTATCGGCGAATTCGATATAGGCAAGATCGACCATGACCAGGGCGCCGACCTGCGACGCCGCGTCCGCAACCCGGCAGAGGTCTCCTAGCGAGACCGCGCCCCCCGTTGGGTTGTTGGGGGAGACGATCGCAACGAGCGCCGTTGTTGCTGTGATCGATGCAACGAACCGGTCAATCGGGAACGCGCCATCGACCCAGCGCACCCGATCGACCGCGCCACCGGCGAGCTTCGCGCCCCGCTCGATCATCACGAACGTCGGATCGTGCAGCAGCGCCCGGCGCCTCGGCTCCAGCACCGAACGGCAGAGGCGGTCGATCGCGTCGTCGCCGCCGTTGGTCACGACGACCCGCGCCGGATCAACACCCCAGCGATCGGCCAGCCGAGCCTCGAGCGAGGATGCGTCCGGGTACCGGCGCAACGTTTCCGCATCGATCGTTTTCAGCGTGGCAACGACGGATGCGCTGATCGCCGGGCCCTCGTTCGCATCGAGGCGCAGCGTGATGCCCGGACGCTGCGCAGGCGGCGAATAGGGCGCCAGCCCGTCGAGTCTCGACGCCGGCGTGATGCCGGTCGGTTTGGAAGCGGTCAGCGGATTCATGGCACGATCTGCTCCGGGTTGGTGACGATGATGTCCGTGCCGCCGCGCTCCTTGATCCTCGGGATCAGCAGCGGCAACTCGTCCCGCAGCACCGCGGCCTTCACCGCGTACCCGGCGGCGCCGTGCATCGGCGAGACCGTCGGCTGCCGCATGCACGGCATCGCCTCGACCAGCGCGTCCAGCTGCTCCGCGGAGACATTGACCTCGAGCATCACGCGCCGCCTGGCGTCGAGCACCGAGCACAGCAGCATCCGGAAGCGCTCGATCCGCTCGCGCTTGCACGGGTCGGCCATCGCCTGCCGCGAGGCGTACACCCGCGTCGTCGAGGTCATCAGGTCGCTGATGATGCGCAGGTTGTTCGCCGTCAGCGTCGCGCCCGTCGCGGTGTTGTCCACGATGCAGTCCGCGTCCTCCGGCGGCAGCACCTCGGTGGCGCCGAATGACCGCAGGACCGTCGCGTCCAGCCCCTGCTCGCTGATCCACCGCTGCGTGATGTTGACATACTCCGTCGCGACGACGATCGGGCGGTCGGGCAGGCGGTCCCCTTGAAGGATCGAGACCGGCGCTGCAGCGACCAGCCGCACCGGGTCGAGCTCGGTGTCGAGGATCTCGACCAGGTCCGCGCGGTCCTCGGCGACCCAGTCCGCGCCGGCGAAGCCGACATCACGGGCGCCGCTGGCGAGCATCTGCACGATCGCCCGCGGCTTGAGGATCTTGACCTCCGTGTCGATCACCGGCAGCGAGGGCCGGTAGTTGCGCGAGCTGACGCGCAAGCCGACGCCCGCGTCGCTGAGCAGGCGCGTCACGCCGTCGTAGGTCCGCCCCTTTGGGATCGCGAACCGGAGTGTCTCAACCGGTGTCAATGCGGCCCGGTTGGTGTCTGCTTCTGCTTCTACAGTTGTTGTCGTTGTCATTGCTCGGTCTCCAGTGGTCGTTGGAGCCGGCGCCGAGCAAGCGAGACGTTCGAGGGATCACCCCAAAACGAACAACGCCGGCCCGGAGCCGGCGTTGGTGGTCAGCAGGATTCGATCGATCCTCAGCCCATGCAAACAGCCAGCACCCGCCCGTTGGCGTGCGTGTGGTGATGGCCGAGATGGAACTGTGAACAGAACATGTGTGTCGCGAGTGTAGCGGCGGGAGTACTTCGGTCAAGCATCAATCCGGCCTGAATCAACGATCAGGAAAATCCGCGTTATTGGTCAGCAGTGCGCCTGCAACGGTTCTCAAATCGGTTGAATCCAATCTTGGGGTGCGGGTCGAATGCATGCGCATCTCCCGGGCCGATTTTTCGATGTCTATAGGGATCAACCTCGCAGTGCTTCCGCAGGAGTAGCCACGCATGAAGATCAAAGCCATCCTGATCATGACCCTCCCGCTGCTCGCGATCGCGATACCCACGGGCCAGACGACGGCCGCGGCCGCTCCCGATCCAACCGATTCGGCGGAATCCTGGCGTGTCGTTCTCGATGGTGTGATGGGCGGCCGCTCCTCCGGTCGCGTGTCCACCTCGGTCAGCGGGAACCTCCTGTTCACGGGCGATCTCTCGCTGGAGAACAACGGCGGCTTCTCGCAGATCAGGACCGCCACACCCGAAGCCGCCTACCGGGATGCCGAGGGGATCCAGATCAGGGTTCGCGGCGATGGCCGGGCGTACAACTTCGATCTCCGCGTCTCGAACGCGAGGATGATGGCCGGCGCGTTCCAGCAGGAATTCCAGACCCTCGATGGCCAGTGGCTCACGCTCCAACTCCCCTTCGATGAGTTCCGGCTGTATTCCTTCGGGCGCCGGGTCCGAAACGCGATCGCGCTCAGCCCGTCCATGATCGAGTCCGTCGGGGTCACACTCTCGGACAAAAACGAGGGCTCGTTCCGGCTCGAGATCAGCGAGATCACGCCGTACGGTGAGAACGTTTCGCCCGCACCATCCAGCAACCCCGGCATCGAGATCGAGGCAATCAGGTTGATCGAACTGTCCATCAACCGCGGCGCACCGCTCTTCAACGCCGGGCAGACCGCCGCGTGCGCATCCGTTTATGAACTCACCATCGAGTCGCTGCTCGCGCTCGGCGCAGGCAGGTTCGATCGCACCACGATCCAGCGACTGGAGATGGGGCTTGCAGAAGCCGAAACAATGCACAGCGCCAGCGATCGTGCGTGGGTCTACCGGCGGACGATGGACGAGGTGTACGCCCGCCTGAACCGCGCCGCCGGATCCTCCAGATCTGCGGTGGCGCATTGAGCTGAACCAAGAGGACGTGATGGCGACCGAGCGGTTTGCAATCTTCATCGACGGCGGTTGCGGGATGTGCAGCCGCGAGGCGTCCTGGCTCCGGCGGCTCGACCAGGGCCGGGGCCGACTGGTGCTCCACGACATCGCAGCGCCGACCTTCGATCCATCCGCGTTCGGGATCGACCTGCACGACGCGATGCGGACGATCCACGGCCGCTACCCCGATGGCCGGATCGTCACCGGCCCTGAAGTATTCCGCGCCGCGTACGACGCGGTCGGGTATGGCTGGCTCTGGGCGCCGACCGGCTGGCCCGTGATCAAACCGATCGCAGACGCGCTCTACCGCGTCTTCGCAAAGCACAGGTACCGGAGGCGTATGCATGGCTGCTACACCGAGCAATCCGAAGCACCCCTGTCAACGCAGCAGCCAAAGCAGCAGCACTGAACGTGCCGACCACGCGACCGTCCGCGGCCAGTTCGACGTGACCAACCGCCTCCGGAGCGTCAGGTCGCCCGTCTCCAGCAGCCTGGTGTGCAGCCGCACCTGCACCGCGAACGTCGAGAGCCACGTCAGCACCAGCAGCGCCGTGCAAATCCAGATGATCGTCACGGATGACTCGTGCACAGGGTGGTCTTCGTCGGGGCCAGCGACCAAGACAACGAGCAGCGCCGCGGTCACCAACTCCGTGAGCATCACCGGCGCCACGATCCACGTGGTTCGTTGCTGATGATCACGCTCGTACATCCGCCATTCGGCCTCGCCGACACGAGACATCAGCGGGTAATGCACCAGCTGCACGAACCAGATCAGCCCGGTCATGAACAACGCCGAAGCCGTCTGGACGAGCAGGAATTCTCGGTACCAGGAGTCAATCACGCCGGCGCCTCGCACGCGAGCGATTCGAAGTCGATGCTCGACGCGGCGCTCTTGTTCCGGAAGGAACGCAGCACGCGCTCGCCCGAGACTACGAAGGCGCCGGGCATCTGGAACCCGTCGCCCTCCAGCTTGCCGACACCGTGGCACCACAGCGCCGCGCGACCGCAACCCCGATCGGGCCGAAGATCTTCCCCAGTCGGCCGACGACAATGATTGGCCAGTGTCGTCGACGATTGTTGGCCGCGATCAGATACCCAATCCCGTAAACCCCAACAATCATGGCAAC
>CAYGNN010000211.1:0-4165 GCA_964351165.1 uncultured Phycisphaeraceae bacterium | reverse complement strand
CGGCGCGCATGAAGAGGGCGTCGCCCTTGACGATGGTGTCGCCTGGTTGGAGCCCGCCCCAGGCGGTGAGTTCGCCGAAGGACTTCCCGGCAGGGTCGCACGAGAAGCGTGACAGCAGATCGGTCATCTTCGCCGGCATCGCTGGCAGGTAGAGGACCGCGGCGATGCGGATGGCCTCGGCGCAGTTGTAGAGGATCTGCGCCAGCTCATCGCGTTTCGTGTCGTCCTTGGCGAGCTTGAAGGGGGCTGTCTCGTTGATGTAGCGATCGACCTCGCGGATGAGCTCCGTCGCGCTATTCAGGGCGAGGTGGATCTCGACGCCGCCCACGCGCTGCGCGTACTCGCTCGCGTGCTTCGCGGCGGAGTCTTTCCACTGCTGGCAGTGATTGCCGGGATCGGGGCAAGCGCCATCAAAGTACTTGCCGATCATGTTCGCCACGCGGCTCGCGGCGTTGCCGATCCCGTTGGCGAGGTCCGCGTTGAAGGTCTCGATGAACTTCGCGTGGGCGAAGTCGGCGTCGGTCGCGCCCATCGGCCCCTGCGTGAGCAGGTAGTACCGCATGGCGTCATTGCCAAACTCGTCGTTGTACGCGCGGATGGTGGGGAGGTCGATGAAGTTGCCCAGCGACTTGGACATCTTCCGCCCCTCGCGGATCCAGTAGGAGTGCGAGTAGATGCACCTGGGCAGTTCCGCATCGAGCGCCATCAGCATGCAGGGCCAGATCACGGCGTGGAACCAGAGGATGTCCTTGGCGATCAGGTGGACGTCCGCCGGCCAGTACTTCGAACGGTCGGGGGTGGAGGGATCGCTCGGAATCGTCAGGTAGTTGAAGAGCGCATCGATCCAGACGTACACGCGGGGGGTCTCGTCGCCGGGGATGTACACACCCCAGTCGTCGTCGTCCGGCCCAACGGCGCGGGAGATGGGGACATCGTTGAGGCCGGCCTTGATGCGGCCCAGCACCTCGTTCTTGCGCGCCTCCGGCTTGATGAAGCCGGGGTTCGCGTCGATGTGCGCCAGCAGGCGGTCCTCGTACTTGCTGAGCCTGAAGAAGTAGTTCTGCTCGACGCGTTTCTCGAGGGGCTTGCCGGTGACCGGGCTGTTGTAGTCGTTCTCCCTGGCGACGTTCTCGGTGACGTACTCCTCCTGCGAGGTGTCGTACCAGCCCTCGTAATCGCCCAGGTACACGTCGCCGGTGTCCATCAGCTGCTTGATGAAGCGGGTGACGCCCTCCTTGTGGCGCTGCTGGGTCGTGCGGACGAAGTCGTCGTTGGTGTAGCCCAGCTCCTCGAAGGCGCCCCGGAAGGCGTTGGCGTTGATGTCCGCCCACTCGATGAAGGTCTTGCCGCGCTCTTTGGCGGCGGTGGCGACCTTGTCGGCGTGCTCGTCGGTCCCTGTCAGGAAGAAGACGTCCTGCCCTGCCATCCGGTGGAACCTGGCGAGGGTGTCGGCCAGCAGCGTGGTGTACGCGTGGCCGATGTGGGGCCGATCGTTGACGTAGTAGATCGGGGTGGTGACGTAGAACGTGTCGCGGGATTGGGGTTGGTCGGCGCTAGGCATGGGGCTCGATTGTATTGGCGCTCGGGAAGACGCGGCGGATGATCCAGATCGCGGCGATCGTGGCAATGAGGAAGCCGATGGGTTCTGCGATGTGCCCAGGCGTTGGCGCCCAGGCCCCGACGAGCAGGAGGATGATGTCCGCCCCTGCGGCGCCGATCCCCAGCAGGCAGGCGAGGAGGATGAGCGTGCGGGGCAGCTCGCCCTTGTCGTGCGCGTTGTGATCCAGCGTCGGCATCCGTGGTTACAGCGTGGCCTGGACCGGCGCCGGCCCGATGGTGCAGCAGGTGAGTTCGCCGAGCTCTCGTGATGCGCAGTACTCGTTGAGTTCACCGAGGGTGACGCGGTCGATTTCCTCGATGATCTGCTCCAGCGAGCGGGGCTTGCCGAGGCGGTGGATATCCCTGGCGATCGACATGGCGCGGTTGGACGTGGACTCGCCGGACATCACCACGCGGGATTTCAGGCCGATCTTGGCGCGGTCGAGCTCGCTCTGCGTGATCGCGCCGCCAGGCGTGTTGATCCGGCGGAGCTCGCCGATCAGGACGTCCGCAGCCTCGTCCGCCTTGTCGGGGGTGGTGCCGACGTACGCGACGGTGCGGCCGAAGTCGCGCTCCGCGGCGTAGGAGGCGTAGACGCTGTAGCAGAGACTGCGCCGCTCGCGGACCTCGGTGAAGAGGCGCCCGGACATGCCGCCCGAGAGGACGGCCGTGACGAGGCGTTCGAGCGCGAAGCTGGGGTCGATGGCGCTCGGTCCATCGTGGGCGATAGCGATCTGCGCCTGATTTGTGTCGTCTGTCTCGTGGTGCAGGCCCCGGCCGGTTGGCTCGCCAACGCCGATAGCGCCCGGTTCGCCGGACCAGCCGGCGAGCAGGGTGTTGAGCTGGCTCGCGATCGCGTCCGGATCGATCGCGCCTGCGGCGCCGAAGATCGCGCCCTTGGGCAGCGCGGTGGCGTCCCAGTGGGAGCGCAGGTCGTCGCGGGTGATCGCCTTGAGGCCATCGATGGTCCCGAGGTTGGAGCGGTTGATGGGCGCCGGCGCGTGGTGCTGCTTGAGCGAGCGCATGACGCGCTCCTGGGGGTCGTCGTTGAGCGCCTGGATCGCCTGGATGGAGAGGTCGCGGACCGGTTCGATGGAGTCGGCGTCGCACCGGGGCGCCCTGATCATGTCGATGATCAGGGGGAGCGCCTCGGACATCCTCGCGCCCAGCATGGTGAAGGAGAGGCGCTGGAAAAAAGTTTCTGCGCCGCCGCCGGACTGGACGCCCAGCGTGTCGAGCGCGTCCGCGTGCTGGCGGGAATCGAGGCTCCCAGCGCCCCTGAAGAGCAATTCAGACCACATCGCGGACATCCCAAGGCGGTTTTCAGGGTCTCTGGCGGTCCCGCCTGGGATGAGCAGGGTGATCGCCGCGGACTGGGCGCCGTTGATTGGCTCGCAGACGAGGGTGGCGCCGCAGTCGAGCGCAGCGCCGGTAGGTCCGTTTGTGGTGGCGGCGTTTTCAGTGGCCTGGGGCATGGGGTCGCCCTCCGTTGGGCGGATGGTGGTCAGATCGGCACGTTCTCGGTCGTTGCTGGAACGTCCGAGAGCGAGTGTATCCCCGCGAACGTGGAGCCGCAGGATCGTCGTAACCGTTGTGATTTCGGCTCAGAAAGGGCAAATCGGCGATATTGCAGTCATGCGTTACGGATATATCCGATCTGTTGAGGTAGATGCTCAAGCGCGTACTCGACATCACGCTGTTGGTCCTTGTGGCCTCCGTCATCATCGGCGGTGTGATGTGGTCGCGCGCCGGGCAGAACGAACAGGCCGCGATTGATGGGACACGCAGCGCCGTGGAGCGGTTGGAGCGCGAGATCAGGATGCGATCTGGCGCGCGCAACGCGCAGCTCAACGCCCGCGGCTGGCCGGTCAGGGTCGAGGCAGACTGGTTCCTGGGTGAACCCCCGAGAAATTTATTGCTCGGCGGCGATCACCCCTGGATCGAGATCGCGCCCCCTGCTGATGCGCTCCTGGAACACCCCAGGACACGGATCGCGATCGACCGCGCGACGGCTTCGTTCTGGTACAACCCGGCCAACGGGATCGTGCGCGCCAGGACGCCAGCCGGGGTGTCTGACATGCGGACAACCGAGGTGTACAACGACGTGAATTCCTCGTCGTTATCGTCAATTTTTGGCGATATGGGGATTCCTGGCCAGCCGATGCTCGCGCTCCAGGAGCCGGAAGAAGAGGCGGCGCAGACGGCGCTCGCTGACGAGTTCGGGCCGATGCTCTTCTCCGACGAAGAGCAGGCGCCGCAACAGAACTGAGCACGCGCTCCGGCGCGCTCGAACACAGCGCATCAACAAACGTCCGCCCGGCGAATGCCTTCCGGTATCGCAAGAATGTTGAAGCGCTTGCATTTTTTCCACCGATAGCGGTATAACCACTTTGGCTTTGTGGCTGAAGCGGCGCGCGTGCGCCGCGAACACACCACCTCAAGCTCCGAAAGCTCCGAGGTCGAACAGACAGTTGGAGAAACAAGCCATGGCGAAGAAACGTGCTACGCGAAAGAAAGCGGCTCGCAAAAAGGCGACCCGCAAGAAGGCGACCCGCCGCAAGGTGAC
>CAYGNN010000210.1:0-4197 GCA_964351165.1 uncultured Phycisphaeraceae bacterium | reverse complement strand
CGCGATCCCCAGCATGATCGTCGGGCGGTGCTCGCGGATCGTGCGCACGATCCGCTGCGGCACGAAGCGTGGGACGTACACGATGCGGCAGCCGATCGTCAGCGGGATGAGCGTCAGGACGGTAAAGCCGAAACTGTGGAAGAGCGGGAGCGTGCCGAGCAGGGTGTCGTCTCGGTTGAAGGCGACGCGCTCGTTGACCTGGCGGATGTTGGCGGCGAGGTTGCCGTGCGTGAGCATGACGCCCTTGGGGTTCCCGCTGGTGCCGGAGGTGTAGAGGATCGCGGCGAGTTCGGAGTCGCTGGCGCGCTCCGGCCAGCGCGGCGCTGGGGGCTGGCGGAAGTTGACGCCCTCGAGGCGGAGCAGGTTGGCGCCTTCCGGCTCGTACCCCAGGAAGTCGAGCATGGGGCCAACGGTGACGATGCAGTCGGTGTCGGCGTGGTTGATGACGTACTGGAGCTCGTCGCGCGAGAGCAGGTAGTTCAGCGGGACGACGGCGCGGCCCAGGATCCATGACGCGAGGGCGGCGACCGGGAAGACGCCTGCGGTGGGCAGCAGCAGCGCCACGTGGTCGCTCTGGCTGCGTTTTTCGATCTCACCAGCGAGGCGGAAGGCGGCGTACAACAGCGAAGCGCCGGTCCACTGGCGCTGCTCATCGATGACGCGGACGCGGAGGGGGTCGGCAAGGAGGGAGCGGATGATGGGCCAGTGGACGCTCAACGGGGGTGTGCTCCGGGCTCGGTCTTGCAGCGGGGGCGGCTGATCCGCCGATACGCTCGGCGTCAGATGCAGTGGATTCGGGGGGGAATCCTGATCGGACAGGATACCGAAGGGCGCCCTCTCGGGCCGAGCAGGCAGGAGCACCAGATGCCGTCACCGAAGAATCGCATGTTCCGCGTTGGCCTGCTGACGCTGGCCGCCCTCGCGTTTGGGCTCCCTGGGTGCGCCCAGACGAGCGGTTACCGATCGACCTACGTCGATGATTACGAGCGGGGTCGGTACTCGAGCGCCAGCAGCGGCGCGATCCGCGCCGTGCGCAATCCGAACGAGGAGGACCGCGACATCGCGCGGCTGACAGCGGGGCTCTCGGCGCACGCGATGGGCCGCAACGATGAGGCGATCGTCTGGCTGCGTCCTCTGGTTACGAATCATGACGACGAGATCGCCGGCAAGGCGATGGCGACGATGGGGCTCATCGCGCTCGAGGAGGGCGAGAACCGCTCCGCGGCGAAGGCCCTCTCCAGGGCTGCTGGGAAACTCAACGCCAACGATTCGGCGCACGCTGCGATGTACGCAGGAGACGCCTACGCGAACCTGGGGAGCTTCGAAGCGGCGCGGTTGCAGTACCGGCTCGCGCAATCAGCGGCGCGGGATTCCAAGCTGAAGCAGGAGGTCAACTCCCGCCTGGGTGAAGGGTTCACGCTGCAGGTCGGCGCGTTTACGAACCGGATGAACGCGGAGCGCGCGCGCCGGGTGGTTGAGCAGAACCGCATGTTCGACACGCTGGGTGATCCCATCGTGCTGCCCCGGACGGACAACCGGGGGACGACGCTGTATCTCGTGCAGGTGGGCCGGTTCACGTCCAAGCAGGACGCGAAGGCGGCGCAGCTGCGCACCGGGATCGGCGGGATCGTCACGATCTCCTCGTCGAACGCGAACGCTGGCTGAGTCAGTCGTCGTCCCAGCCCTCGCCGGTCCGGACCGGGGGCTGCTTGCTCACGATCGCATCGAGTTGGGCGTGGTCTTCTTCGGTGCACCGCTCCGGGGGGATGATCTTGGTGTGCGCGAAGAAGTCGCCGGTGACGCCGTTGTCGGTGATGACGCCGCGGCCCTTGACGCGGAGCTTGGACCCGCTGGGCGCGCCGGGCGGGACGCGGAGTTCGATCGGGCCGGTCGGGGTGGGCGTCTTGATCGTGGCGCCGCAGACGGCCTCGGAGATGGTCAGCGGCAGGTCGATGAGGATGTTCAGCCCCTCGCGGCGGTAGAGCGGGTGCTTGCCGACCTTCAGGCGGATGATCGCATCGCCGGGCTTGCCTCCGGCGCTGCCCGGCTCTCCAGCGCCGGCGATGCGGAGTTTGGTCCCGGTGTCCGCGCCCTTGGGGATGCGCACGGTGTAGGTCTTGGCGGCGCCACCCTTGGCGATCCGGACGTCTTCTGTGCCTCCATTGAGCGCCGTCATGAAGGTGACGCCGATCTCGTGCTCGATGTCGCGGCCTTTGCGTGGTGTCGAGTGCGTCCTGGCGCGGGAGCCGAAGGGCGAGCCGCCGCCTTGGGAGGATGCGCCGAATCCGCTGCCTCCGAAGAGGCTCTCGAAGAGTGAGGAGAGATCCTCGCCTCCGAAATCAACGTTGAATCCCCCACCACCGAATCCATCGGTCGGGCTGCGCCCTGCCGCGGCGTTGGCTGCGCCTCTGGTGAACGCGTCGTGCCCCACGCGGTCGTAGAGGGACTTCTTCTGATCATCGCTGAGGATGTCGTACGCCTCCTGCACCTCGCGGAAGCGTTCTTCGGCATCCGGCGCGTCGTTGACGTCGGGGTGCAGCTTGCGGACGAGCTTGCGGTGGGCGCTCTTGATCTCGTCGGCGGAGGCGTTCTTCGAGACGCCGAGGATGGAGTAGTAGTCTTTGGTCGTTGGCATCGTCTTCGAGGATCGGGTCAGGCGGCGAAGGGGTCGGCGTGGCGCCAGCGGTCGAGCGCCGCGACCGCGTCGGCGTCGGGGTCGATCGCGTCGCGGAGGTCCAGCGCGACAGCGCCCTGGAAACCAGCGATCGAGAGCGCCGAAGCATACGCGAGCGGGTCGGCGACCTCTTCCGGGCGGCGGGAGGCGAAGGACCAGCGCGCCGCGGCGGGCGGCTGGGTGAGTTCGATCGTCTGCTGGACAGCGTCTGCGCCATCGCGGGCGAGGGCACGGGGATCGAGGCAGCGGCCGATCGGGGCGCCATCGGGGCTCTGACGCTGCGCCCTGGCGGCGTTGGCGAGGCGGACCTCGGCGCGGTGGGCGGCGTGGGCGATGGTCTCGACGGCTTCATCCGCGCCCTCCGCAGGGAGCGTCAGCGTGAGCGTGCGGTCGGCGGCGGTGAGGCTGGCGAGTTCGGCGGTGAGGTCGATCGCGGCGCAGGCGGCGTTGATGGCGCGTTCGTTGTGCTCGGATGACGCGTAATGCTCGGGCGGGATCCAGAGCTCGACGCCGCCCAGGTCGAGTTCGAGGCGCCTGAGGAGCGAGGCGATGCCCCTTCGGGCGGAGCGGTCGAGCTCCCTGGGGCGGAGGCCTGTTCTGGCGGCGTCGAGGAGGATCCCACGGAAGCCGGTGCGCGCGGTCCATTCGATCACGCTGCGCGAAGGCGCCTGCGGCGCGACGCCGAGTGTGGAGAGTGCGAGATCGAACGAGGTCTGGTTCATCGGTTTGACTACTGTATCGGGCAATGCTGACTCCGATGACATTCCAGACGCTGGCCGCCGGCTCGACAGGCGGGGAACAGATGGTCGTGGACCTGCTGATCGTCCTGATGACCGCGTCGCTGGTGGCGATCGCGGCGCAGCGGATGCGGGTCGCGACGATCCCGGCGTACCTGATCGCTGGGGCGCTGGTCGGTCCCGGCATCCTGGGCCTGGTCAACAGCAGCGAATCGCTCGAGGCGATCGCGCGGCTTGCGATCATCCTCCTGATGTTCGGGATCGGGTTGCACCTGGATCTGGGATCCCTCAAGCATCACCTGGTGAAACTCGTGGGCGGCGGGGTGGCGTCGGTGCTGCTGAGCATCGCGATCGGCGTCGGCGTGTGCCTGACCTTTGGGTACGGCATCGCGGAGTCGCTGATCGTCGCGATGGCACTGAGCCTGTCGTCCACGGCTGTAGCGCTGCGCGTGCTCGCGGACCGGCGCGAGCTGCACCAGCCGATCGGTCGCGTGAGTGTCGCGGTGCTGGTCCTGCAGGACCTGGCGGTCGTGGCGATGCTCGCGGTGATCCCGATGATCGCGACGTGGCAGCGGGGGCACATGGACCCTGATGCGCTGACGGATGAGGACACGCTGCTTCGGCTGCTCTCCGGAGGCGGCCTGAAGATCGCTGGTGTCGCGGGGCTGATCGTGGTCGGCCACCTGGCGCTGCCCAGGCTGCTCAAGGAGGCGGCGCGCGCAAAGTCGGCGGAGGTGCTGATCGTGCTTTCTGTGGCGATCGCGATCGCGGCGTCGGTCGCGATGC
>CAYGNN010000209.1:0-4340 GCA_964351165.1 uncultured Phycisphaeraceae bacterium | reverse complement strand
CCCAGCAGCATCCGCCGCCGCATCTTCCTCCGGCACACCAGGCTGATCTCGATCTCGCGTTCGAGGCCCCCGAAGACCGCCGTGGTCGTGACGACGTACCGCTCTTGGGCGACGCCGTGGCTGGGCTTGATCTTGGCTGTCCGCGCGATGGGCGCCTCAACGACCCGGGTCTTGCTCGCGTCTCGTTTCAGGGCAACGACAAACCGTACCCGATCACCGGGCAACTCCTCGACCGAATCCACATGGATCGCACTGACGCTCGCCCCGGTGTCCACCTTGGCGATGATCGAGCGGATCCCCCACTCAGGGAGCGCGATGCGCTCCTTCCAGCCGATCGTGACGAGTTCGTTCTTCATGCAAGGGAGCCCGGGCGGAATCGTTGACGAGACCCCGATCATACGCACGATAGAAAGAAAGACCTGCGAACCCCTGATTCTGCCCGCCGGTACACTGAAATCTCGAATGTCCAACCCCCCACCTACACCACCCCCAGCAGGCGCCAGCCCCAACCCCCCAGGCGACAATCACATCGACGCCACGCTGTACCTGCACCCCCAGACCCTCTCCCGCCTCAAGTCTTTCGAGATCCGCGCCAAGCACATCGTCGAGGGCGTCATGAGCGGCATGCACCGCTCCCCCCACCACGGCTTCTCCGTCGAGTTCGCCCAGCACCGCCCCTACGTTGCCGGTGATGACCTCCGCTACCTCGACTGGAAGGTCTTCGCACGCACCGACAAGCTCCACCTCAAGCAGTACGAGCAGGAGACCTCCCTCGACCTCGTCGTCATGGTCGATTCCTCAGGCTCCATGCGCTACGGCTCTCGCCTATTCGCCGAGGCGTCAGGCGTCGGCCAGAAACTGGGCCCCACCGGCGCTGAGCACTGGTCGAAGTTCGATCATGCCACCGCCATCGCCGCGGCCCTCAGCTACGTCGCACTCAAGCAGGGCGACCGGGCAGGGCTGATCGTCTACGCCGACGCCATCCGTTCGATGGTCAAGCCATCCAACGCCCAGGGGCAGTGGCGCCAGATCGTCAGCGCCCTCTCGACGCACGCGATCGACTCCCCCACCGACATCGCCCGCTCCGTCGATCAGGCGCTCGCAAAACTCACCAACCGCAGGCTCATCGCGATCGTCAGCGACTTCTTCGATGACCCGGACAAGATCCGCGCCGCCCTCGCCAGGATCCGCCACCGCAGGCACGACGCGATCCTGCTGCAGGTCGTTGACCGCCACGAGCAGGAGTTCGACTTCAAGGACGCCGCGCCCTTCGAGGGATTGGAGGGCGAGCCGATCGTCCGCCTGAACCCCCGCGCGATCCGCAAGGACTACCTCGAAGCCTTCAACAACCACGTCAACACCATCCACCGGATGGCGCGATCGATGGGCTTCGACCACCAGCTCGTCTCGACGCACACCTGGCTGGGGCCGCCGCTGGCCGCCTTCCTCGCACGCCGAAACGCGATGCTCAAACGGAGCAAGAGCGGATGAGGCAGGCGACGCGATGACATTCCTGAACCTCGGACTCGCGCTGGGCGGCCTCGCCTGCATCGCGATCCCCATCCTGATCCACCTGCTCTTCCGCAAGCGGCGCAAACCGATTGAGTGGGCCGCGATGCGGTTCCTGCTCGAGGCGTACCGCAAGCAGCGCAAGCGGCTGACGCTCGAGCAGTTGATCCTGCTCGCCTGCCGCTGCCTGATCATCGCCTGCGTCGCCATCGCGATCGGCAGGCCCGTCCTCAGCGCCCTGGGCGTCCTGGGAGGCGGCGCTGCTCGAACCGTTTACCTGCTGATTGACAATGGGTTAGCATCCTCGGCACAGACCGATGGCGAGGACACCACCGCCCTCGACCGCCACAAGGAATCCGCCATCGAGGCCCTCAGGGCGATGGGCGACACCGACCGCGCAGGCCTCGTTTTCCTCAGCGGCCCTGCTGATCCCATCGTCGTCCCGGCATCCGCCGACATCGCCGCAGTCATCGACACTGTCGAGACGATCGAACCGACCGACGCCGCGACCGACATCGCAGGCGCTCTCGCCGCGGTCGCCGCGGCTGACGACAACACGAACGAATCCGAATCCAGCCGCGTCGTGCTGATCCTCAGCGACTTCCTGCAAGGTTCGCTCGACCCCGCCCAGCCAGCCCCAGGACTCGGCGAATCCCTCGCCAGCGCCACGCTCGTCGCGCCCCAGCCGCACACGACAGCGCCTGGGAACACGCAGATCCTCTCGATCGACCCGCTCCGCTCCCTCTTCTTCTCCGAGAACACCAGCGGCGATGTCGATGCGCTCAGCGCCGCCAGCGTCCGCGTCTCACTCCGCCGCACCGGCCCCGCCGTGGCGCAGGGCGCCGTCACCGACGTGCGCCTGCGCGTCGATACCGGACGAACCGCGCTCGGCCAGTCGCAGGAGATCGGCCGTGGGACTGTCCGCTGGATCCCCGGCCAGGAGACCGCCAGCGCCTCGATCCGGATCAACGCCGAGTCCATCCCGACCATCGCCCGCAACGGCGCAGCCGCGATCGTCGCGGAGATCGACCGCGACGCCATCGAGGGCGACAACACGTATCGCCTGCCCATCGAGGTCCGCGACCAGATGCGCGTCGGCATCCTCGCCCGGCGCCGCTTCACCGATTCGATCCGCGTGGACCGCCTCGCCGCGAGCGAGTGGCTCGCGCTCGCGCTCAACCCGACCGATGAATCGGTCATCGACGTGCGCACGATCGACCCCGCCTCCATCGACGCGTCCACGCTCGCAGGCCTCGACGCCGTCCTCGCGCCGCGGCCCGACCTGATCGACGCCGAGGGCTGGAAGCGCCTGCGCACCTTTGTTGATACCGGCGGTTTCCTCGCGCTCTTCCCGCCGTCGGACACCACCGTGCACCTGTG
Source organism: uncultured Phycisphaeraceae bacterium (assembly GCA_964351165.1). Lineage (GTDB taxonomy): Bacteria > Planctomycetota > Phycisphaerae > Phycisphaerales > UBA1924 > JACKHE01. The sequence goes on along the minus strand of CAYGNN010000209.1, from coordinate 1,451 downwards.
GACCGACGCCGCGACGCGCGAGCTGGGCCTCCCCTGGACGCTCGCACGCGAAACGCGCGAGCACGATGAGCCTCTGACGCTCGACGACGAGCAGCCCGCCGTCCCCATGCTCACGCTCCTCGCCGGCGAGTTCGAGCAGCTCACCGCGCGTGTCCATTTCTTCCAGACGCTCCCCATCGAGGGCGCCGGGGCTGGCTCAACCATCCTGCGATTCGAGGGAGGCGAGCCCTTCATCGTCGCCGACCGCCCCGCCGCCCGCGCCGGTGAATCAGCAGCAACACAAAGCAGGGGCCTCGTCGTCTGCTTCGCCAGCGCCCCGATGCTCGCGTGGACCGATCTCCCTGCCAAACCGCTCATGGTCCCGCTCATTAACGAGATCATCAGAGAGGGCGTCGCTCAGGCGCACGGCTCCTGGTCCGCGATCGCCGGCGCTTCGCCCAACACCCCGGCGCGCACCGTCGAACTCGCCGATGCCTCGTCCAGCGACGCCCCGCCCATCCCGCTCAGCGCGACAGGCGCCACCGCTGAACCCATGCGGCACGCCGGCCTCTTCCGCGCCACCGACGACCGCGGCGCCCTCCGGGGCCTTGTCGCTGTCAACGCCAGCGCCGACGCCGGCCGCACGAACACCCTCGCGCCCTCGGCGCTCGAATCGTGGTTCGCCGATGCTGGCTTTGACGCGAGCAACATCAGCCTGATCGACCCCGACCGCATCAGCGGCGCGTACGCGCAGGCGCTCGCCGACGACAACGACGCCGCAGCGAGCAGCCTGCCCTACCTCATCGCGGCGCTGCTCTTCGCGATCCTCGAAACGATGCTCGCCAGGTGGTTCAGCCACGCTGGCGTCAGCCCCAACACCAGCGCGCAACGCCACGTCGCCGCAGGCCAACCCAGCGAGGGCGTCCTGTGACCGAATTCCTCACGAGACTGCTCGACCTCGAACGCGTCGCCTGGGGCGACCCCAACGTCGTCTTCAGCTTTGAGCGCCCCCTCGCGCCGTGGGGGTGGGCCGGCGTCGCGGTCGCAGCGCTGCTGCTGGCGCTGTGGAGCTACCGCCACCTTGTTGGTCCTGCGTGGAGCAGGCTCACCCTCGCCGGCGTGCGCTCGATGCTGCTCGTCGCCCTCGTCGTGCTCATCGCAGGCCCCCGCCTCGTCCAGCGCGACGAGCGCGTCGAAAAAGACTGGGTCCTCGTCCTCGTCGACCGCAGCGCCTCGATGACCATCCCTGATGCGCCTGGACCGCCGGGCAGTCTCGACGACCGCCAGACCAGAGAGGCGCAGGTCCGCGCCGCGATCGGCGATTCCTGGCCGATGTGGGAGGAGATCTCCGATTCCCGCGTCCTCGTCTGGCTGGGGTTCGACGCCGGCGCCTATGAATTGCCGCAACACACTGTCAATGCTGTAGATACCGTTGAATCCAGCATCGATTGGGCCGAGCCTGAAGGCCGTCG
>CAYGNN010000208.1:0-4358 GCA_964351165.1 uncultured Phycisphaeraceae bacterium | reverse complement strand
CGACGGCGCGGAGCTTGTCCGGTCCGATGCCGAAGAGCCAGTGCGCTTCGATGAGCTCGAGCGCCTTATTCGTCAGCGAGGCGCAGTCGATGGTGACCTTCCTACCCATATCCCAGTTGGGGTGCTGGAGCGCCTGCTCAGGAGTGGCGTTCTCGATGTCGTCTTTGGACCAGTCGCGGAAGGGGCCGCCGGAGGCGGTGATCGTCACGCGGCGGATCGTGTCGTCCAGCGTCATCGGCGGGGACTGCAATCCTGCGAGGCACTGCCAGACGCCGGAGTGCTCGGAATCGATGGGCAGGATCGACACGCCGGCGCGTTGGGCCGCTGGGATGACCAGCTCGCCTGCTGCGACGAGTGTCTCCTTGTTGGCGAGTGCGATGTCGATGCCGCGATCGATCGCGGCGAAGGTGGCGTTGAGTCCTGCGAAGCCAACGATCGCGGCGACGACGAGGTCGCAGTCGGTCGTGCGCACGAGTTGCTCCGCGGCGTCCGGGCCTGTCAGGAGTTGGACGCCATCGGGCGCCGAGTGCTGGGCGCTGTTGTCGGCGAGGGCGATGCGGCGCACGCCGAGCGCCTGCGCCTGCTCGAAGAGCGCCGGCGCGTCAGAGCCTGCCGCGAGCGCGACGATCTCGTAGGGCTGATGCCACTTGCTGGCGCGGTGGGCGGCGTTGAGCGACGCGATGACCTCGATGGTCTGGCGCCCGATGGAGCCGGTCGATCCGAGGATGGCGATGCGCCGGGGTGTGCCGGTTCGCGCCTGAGCCTGGTTGTCGCCGGTGGTGTTGGCCATCGGTGGTCCCGGTTGGTTGCGGTGCTCAGGAGGCGGGCTTGCGCGTCTTGGCGCTGGTCTTCTTGGTCGTCTTCTTCCTGGTCGCGGTGCGCTTCTTCGCGGTGCTCGTCTTCTTCTTGGACGCGGCCTTCTTCGCGGTCGTCTTCTTTTTGGACGTCGACTTCTTCGCGGCGGCCTTCTTGCGCGTCGCGGGCTTCTTGGTCACAACCTCTGGCTCGATGTCCCACGAATCGCCACGGGCCCCGGTTGCGGCCTTGGGTTCCGGCGCCTCTTCCTCGACGAGCTGCATCGTCGCGGGCTTGGCCTTGTCCTTGGGCTTCGGCGCCGGCTTGACTGCTTCTGGTTCGATATCCCAGGAGTCGGCGCGGTCCGGCGCGGCAGCGGCTGGCTCGGCCTTCCTGGGCGCGGACTTGCGTGCGGATTTCTTACGCGACGGCTTCGGCGCTGGCGCGATTTCCTCCGGCTCGACGTCCCACGAGTCGTCTCGGGATGCGGCCGGAGCCGGCTTGGCGGGCTTGGACGACTTCTTCGGCTTCGCCGGCGCGACGTCCTCTGGTTCGATGTCCCACGAATCCGCGCGGCTGGCCTGGGGTTTGGCCTTGGGCTTCTCGGTGGCCTCGTCTGAGTCGTTCCCGTTGTCTTGTTCGTTGACTGCTTCGGCGTCACGGTTGCGGCCGGAGCGCTTGCGCCCGCCCCTGCGACCGCGCCTGCGGCGCTTCTTCCTGGGAGCGCCATCCTCGGAATCATCTTCCGAGGCTTTATTGTGCTCGCGGCGCGTTTCGGATTCTTCCTTCGACTCCACCGACTGCTCGGCGTCTTCGGAAGAGCGGCCGCGGCGTTTGCGTCCGCCCCTGCGTCGGCGCTTCTTCCTGCCTCCCTCGCGCGGTTCGTCGCTGTCGCCGATGTCCACGGACTGCATCCGGCTCTCTTCTTCTTCCGCCTGCTCGTCGAGTTCGGCGGTGATCTCTTCGGCTTCGAGGAGCGGATCGACCGCCCAGTCGTCGCCTGCGGAGGAGGCCTCGACCCATTCCTTGAGGGAGCCGGGCGCCTGCGTCTTGGGCAGCTTGTCGATCTCGATGTCGGCGCCGCGGTCGTCGTAGGCGTAGAAGGTCAGGCGATCGACGCCGATGGTCTCGCTGACGCGGACATCGACGTGCTTGCCGGTCTCGCGTTCAAGCTGGCTGAGCCTGCGGCGTTTGTTCGAGAGCAGCTCGCTGGCGACGCGCGCCGAGACGACCATCTCGATGCGCTGCACGCGGTTGTGCTGCAGGAGCGAGCCGAGCTCGCGGACTGCGTCGTTGGCGACGGAGTCCGGTCGCTTGACCATGCCGCGGCCGGCGCAGTCGGGGCAGTCGGCGAAGTGGGCGCTCTTGGCGGAGCCCCGCATGCGCTGTCGGGTGAGCTCGACGATGCCGAACTGGCTGATGGGCAGCGCCCTGGTGCGTGCGCGGTCGGACTTGAGGTTGTTGCGGAGCTGCGTCTCGATCTGCTTGCGGTGCGAGCGCGAGCGCATGTCGATGAGGTCCATCAGGACGAGCCCGCCCAGGTCGCGGAGTTTCAGCTGCCTGCAGATCTCGTCGACCGCCTCGCAGTTGGTCTTGTAGGCGGTGGTTTCGGAATCGCCGTGATTGCGCATCTTGCCGCTGTTGACGTCAATGGCGATCATCGCCTCCGTCTCGTCGATGACGAGCGAGCCGCCGCCTGGGAGCGGGACCTCACGCATGAAGATGCGCTGGATCTGCTGCTCGACGCCGAAGGCGTGGAAGATCGGCGAGCCCTGGTTGTAGTGCAGGAGCTTCGTCGTGCGGCGTGGCGAGATGATCTTCATGAACCGCGCGGCGCGGCGCAGCGCGGACTCGTCATCGATGACGACCTCGTGGATCTCGCTCGTGAGGATGTCGCGGAGCGAGCGGGTGAGCAGGTCGCTCTCGGCGTACAGGAGCCTCGGCTTGGAGCCGGCCTTCCTGCGGCGCTCCATGTCCTTCCAGAGGCGGTTGAGGTAGGCGAGGTCGCGCTTGACGTCGGTCTTCGTGCGGTCGAGGCCTGCGGTGCGGAGGATGAAGCCGAAGCCTTCCGGGAGGTCGAGCTGATCGAGGATCTCGCGCATCTTGTGGCGCTGCTCCTCGTCCTCGACCTTGCGCGAGACGCCGACCTTGTCCATGTCCGGCATCATCACGAGGAAGCGCCCTGGGATGGACAGGTAGCTGGTGAGGGTCGGGCCCTTGGTCCCGATGCCCTCCTTGAGGACCTGCACGATGACTTCCTGACCGCGCTTGAGCGCCGCCTGGATCGGCGGGCGTTCGCGGCGTGGGGTCTTCTTCCCAACGCGCTCGGTGGTCGAGTCGTCCTCGCCTGGGAAGTACTTGGGGTGCAGGTCGGAGATGTGCAGGAAGCCGTTGTGCTCGAGGCCGAAGTCGATGAAGGCCGCCTGGATGGCGGGCTCGACGTTGACGACCTTGCCGACATAGATGTTGCCGACGTGGCTGACGGCGTTGAGCCGCTCGGCGTGGAGCTCTTCGAGCTTGCCATCCTGAACCACAGCGAGGCGGCATTCCTCGCCTGGGACGTAGTTGATCAGCATCTGACGCTTGGACATTCCGTCCACCGCCCTTTCATGGGGCGAAGATCGCGGCTGGTCAGCGTGGCCCTGCGCGTCCCGGTCGCCACGGCGCAACGATCGCCGGCGAGGCCCAGGGGCGGCTCGCTGGATGTCGATGGGTGCGGTGGAGGATCGGGGGGGCGTGGTTCACGTTGGGGCTGCGGTCGTTCGCGTGCTCGCGGCCAGGTGGCTGCGCCTTCGCCCTCGGAGCCTGCGCCAGAGTCCCTGTTGTCGGCAGGGGGGAGCAGAGCCGCGGTCGCTCGAACGGGGGCCTCAGCGGTTGAGGTCGTTCCCGGAGCGGGTCCGCGCCCGGCGGGTCTTCGCATCGGAGTGCGGATCGACCCTGGCCGGCGACGGTGGCTTCGGCCCAGCGGCTGCACCCACGATTGGGTGTGGCGCCGAGCGGGTGTATCGTACTGAGGCCAATGCGTTTACAGGCGTTGCTCGGTTGGAGCGTGTCGCCGGATCAACGGCATTATTCGACGGAACGCCCGTCGAATGCCTCGGGGATGATCGCCTTTGTCTTTTCCCGCATATAGGCGGAAATCTGACGTTCGGAATCGAACGAGCCGACCTTCCGGGCGAGCCGCTCGCATGCTGCAATATCGACGTTTCGGACGACCCGCTTGACCTCGGGGATCACCGATGGCGTCATCGAGAGATTACGCAGGCCGAGCCCGATGAGCAACATCGTGAACATCGTGTTGCCGGCGGCCTCGCCGCAGATGGAAACCGGCGTGTCGTGCCTCCTGGCGGCCCTGACGACGTCCTTGATGAGCCGGATGACCGCCGGGTGGGCGGCTGAATAGAGGCTGGCGACCCGCTCGTTGATGCGGTCCACGGCCAGGGTGTACTGGACGAGGTCGTTGGTCCCGATCGAGAAGAAATCGATCTCCTTCGCGAAGGTGGCGGCCATGATGGCGGCGGAGGGAGCCTCGATCATCATCCCGACCTGCAGGTCGCGGTCGA
>CAYGNN010000207.1:0-4405 GCA_964351165.1 uncultured Phycisphaeraceae bacterium | reverse complement strand
GCGTCGTTGAAACGTTCGATCGCCAGGCGGAGGATGCCGCCCTGTTCGATCGCGTTTTCAGGGATGTTGACCGTCGCGACCCAGAGGCCTGGCTCTTCGCGGATCGAGACGTGGTCGCGCTCCAGCGGCGCGTTGAGCTGGTCCTGCTGCAGGCCGGCAGGGTCGATGCGGAGGATCGCGATCGGCTCGTTGCTCGGGCCAAGGTGCACGCGGAGCATGCCGGGGTCGGCGCCTGCCGGGACCGGGCATTCGACGTGCAACTGCCAGCCATCGCGCTCGCCTGCGCGCCGGTGCAGGAGGGCGTAGAAGGAGAGGCGACCCGGCGCTGGTCTCGGCGTCATCGCGGTCCAGCTGCTGAGCGTCCAAGGCGCCAGCCCTGGTCCGAGCCTGAACCCCGGCGTCTCGATCGGCAGCCCCAATGGCAGCAACGGGAGCTCGGTGTCGTCGCGCCCGACCACGCTCGTGGTCGCGATCGTCTGGCTGAAGGCCTGGCCACTGGCGAAAGAGGGGGTCAGCACGGTGTTCCGCGTCACACCGAAAGCGGGGAGCGTGGCCATTGGGCCTGACGCGCCTCCAGCGGCGCTGGTGCGCGCCAGCCCCGGTTTGCCTGTTCGCTCGACGATGCCGACGAGGGAGACCGTCCGGCCGGTCGAGGGCTGCACCCAGCCGGCGTCATCGATGACCCACGCGGTGCTCGACGGCGCGCTCAGGAGCGCTGCTTTCGTGCGTTCGATGATCTGCGCATCGGTGGCGCGATCGTCGAGCAGGCTGCTGCGGAGCGAGGTCAATGCGGCGTCATCGACCGGCCAGATCGGGACGGTGAATCCAGGCTCGAACTCGGCGACCGAAGTGAGCCGGTCGAGCAGCTCGGCGCCGAGGAATGGGTCGGCGTCCGAGACGCGGTCGAGCGCGAGTCGCCAGCGCCATTCCGCCTGTTCCGCCATCGTCTCGATCGCGTCGTGATCGAAGCGGGAATTGTGCGCATCAATCACGGTGCGCCGCGGCGCATGGAAGCGGTCTTCCAGCAGCCGGACGCGCCATCGGTTGAGCGGATCGCGCTCGGCGTTGGTGAGCGCCCAGCGGAGTTCGGGGGATTGTTCCTGGAAGAGCTGCGCAGCAGCGCCTGGGGGTGTTGGCAGATCGGTGCGGAGCCACTGGACCGGCGCTGCCCTGCCGTTGATGTAGATCGTTCGTTGGTGCGCCGATGCGGGGCAATCGATGCGGAGCGCCCAGAAGCCGCTGCCGGGGGGGGGCTCGCCGCCCACGAGTTGTTCAACGGTGCGCGCTTCCCAGCGCGTCGGCGCCTCGAGCCACGAGGTGAGCGCATCGCTCGCGAGAGCGCCGGTGGTCCTGGTGCGGTTGATCCAGAGGAGCTCCGCCTCGATGGGTACGTCGCCATCGATGGTGATTTCGAGGTCTACGGCCCCCAGCGGGGTCGTCGACGGGGTGAGCCGCACCGGCGTGAGGAACGGACGGCCTGCGATCGCGTCGATTCTGGGCTCCAGAGGGCGGATTGTTGCCTGGGAGAACCCTTGGATTTCTGCCTCGGCATCCGGGCTTTCAGGGACGGAGCGACAGCCCTGGAGGATCAGGGGCGCCACGATTGCCAGGGCGGTAAGGGCTTTGATTTTGGCGAGTTGTGGCTTCAATGCCGGCCCATCTGCTGCTCAGGAGCGTCCGATAATGCTTGGATTTGAGTCATTCCAGACAGTGACGTCGCCTGATAATGTCGAATAAATCTACCTTTTTCGCTTGGACAACGCCGAATGATCCTCTAATCTGGCCATATTACCGGCGTGTCTGTCCGAGGAAGGGAACAGATGTCGCCATTAGGAGGAGAAGAGAAATGCGTCGCAACTTTGCATTCCTTGGAGCAGCCCTGGCTGCCAGCGCGTTCGTCACGACGGCCAGCGCCGGCATCTCAGCTGCCGACCCGACCATTGTTGTCACCGCTGGTGGCGGCGTGTGGGAGTGGGGTTTGAATGGCTCGCCCAATGACAATGAAGATGGTTCCTGGAACTACGACGGCACCCGCACTGAGGATGCTGGCGAGGGCTCCTGGACTCTGGACTGGAACATCAACGCGTCGCGCAACGAGACCGATTCGACGGCTCGTGCCGCGCAGACCGCGTTCGTGTTCAACAACCTGGTCCTCACGAACAACACCGGGATGACTCAGTCGGTCACCATGACCACGATGATTCCCATCGCTCCGGCGATCACGCCCTCGTCCCTGATGGGCGGCTCGGCCTCCGGCACGCTGACCACCAACGGCGATGGCGGCTCGATGTCCAACATCGGCGGCTCCGAGGCCATGTACCGGGCCCTCATCGATGGCGCCTTCGTCGGCGGCATCGCTGACCTGCACAACTTCGATTCCTCGATCAGCACTGTCGGCTTCGGCAGTGAGTCGACCGGCTTCGAAGACTTCGGCACCCCGATCCCCTCGGCGCCCGGCCCTGCTGTCAACAGCAGCATCGGCATCACCCTGCAGTTTGACCTGACGCCCGGCGACTCGGTCTCCTGGACCAGCAGCTTCGTCGTCAACGTCGTTCCCACGCCCGGTGCCGGCGCCGTGTTCGGGATCGCCGGCATCTGTGCGATGCGTCGTCGCCGCTGATTCAATCAACAGCGACACACTCTCTTCTAATGCCCCCAAAGGGCCACGATCACTCGATCGTGGCCCTTTTTTCATGCGCCCAAGTCGCTGCCAATCCAGCGGTTGGAGGCCGGAATCAGGCTTGGGAAGGGGATTTCAGCATTTTCCATTGACGATTTTCGGACCCTGAGTATTCTCTTGGTGGAGATATACGCAGGGGAAGCCTGTCCGGAGCACACCGGCGGGTTGCGTCAGAGCGATCAAAGGGAAAACACGTCCCGCCCCGGAGGAGGGGGCTGGGATGGACTTGATCACACGCACATCTGGTCTGGCGATCGCCGCCATCGGGACGCTGTGTTGCGCCCCTGCTGCGTTCGCTGATTCGGCATCGACCGAGCCGCTGCAGGCCTCCGGGGGGCTGACCCTGGGGAGCGCGGCCCTCATCGGTCTCGCTGGCGTTGTCGTCGCGTTCGGCTCAGGCCGCAGCGATGACAGCGAGGCTGCCAGCGCCACACCAATCAACCACAGAGATCAGGGGCTGCTGCGCACGGCGCCCCAGGAGGAGTTTCATTATGAATCGTAATTGCATTGCACTGGCGGGTGTCGTTGTCCTCGCGTCCGCTGTCAGCGTGTCGAGCGCCGGCGATCCTGCGCCCCCTGCGCTCACGGTCGATCTGAGCATCGGCGACAGCATGCAGCAGCTCATGCCCAGCGGTGTTGCCGGCAAGACCGGGTACCTGTACGAGCGTGACTTCATGAACGATGCGTTCGTGGTCGAGGTTGATGGCGGCGATATCTCGCTCGGTTGGAGCATGCTCGCGGACCCTGACATGAGCCGTGGCGCTGGGGGCCCGGTTTCGCTGATGGCTGGGATCACGCTGCAGAACAACACCGGGGTGACGCAGACCATCTCGCTGCTGGCGACGCTGCCGATTTCTTCGGCGCTGGCGCCTTCGACGCTGATCGGTGGCTCGGCTTCTGGCACGCTGACCGCTGATATCGATGGCGGCACGATGTCGAACGTCAACGGCGCGGATCCGATGTACCGCGCGTACATCGATGGGTCTGCGCTGGGTGGTGTCGCTGATCTCTTCCCGTTCGATTCCTCGATCAGCGCGACCCCGTTCTCCAGCGCATCGACCGGGTTCTCTGATTTCGGTCAGCCGATCCCCTCGTCGCCCGGCCCTGCGGTGAACACCAGCATCGGCATCCTGCTCCAGTTCGATGTCAGCCCCGGTGAGCTGATCGGCTGGACGAGCAACTTCGTCGTCCAGGAGATCCCGACGCCTGGCAGCGCCGCGTTCCTCGCGATCGCTGGCCTCTTCGCGAGCCAACGCCGCCGACGCTGAGCGCTCGCACCCGATCGGGTGAACTTCCGTTATTTGACGCGACCCGGCCTGAATCTCATCAGGCCGGGTTGTTGTTTTTGCGATTGCTCTTGCATGGAGAGGGAATCCGCACGAGCCGTGGCGCCGGTCGCGCTGCGGCGCACCACGATTGGGGATCTCATGCAGAACCGGGTCGCACGAGGCATGGCCGCGGAATTCATCGGCACGTTCGCGCTCGTGTTCTTCGGCGCTGGCTCGATCGTCCTGACCGGGCCGCTGACCGGCGGGCACGGCAACCTGCTCACGGTCGGCCTGGCGCACGCGATGGCGCTGGCCGTCTTCGTGACCGGGTGCATGTACATCTCCGGTTCGCAGTTCAACCCGGCGGTCTCGCTCGGGCTCGTGATCAGCGGCAAGCAGAAGATGGACACGGCGCTCGCGTTTGTCGTTGCGCAGTGCGCCGCGGCGGTCTTCGCGG
>CAYGNN010000206.1:0-4448 GCA_964351165.1 uncultured Phycisphaeraceae bacterium | reverse complement strand
AGGCGCGATCGAGCGCGATGAGGCGCTGCTCACCGAGCTCGTCGCGCGCAACGTCTCTGTCAAAGCGCACGTCGTCGGCCGTGACGAGCGCGAGTCCTTCGGCGGCGTCCGCGCCCTGCTCAACCTGGGTCACACCTTCGCCCACGCGATCGAACCGGTCCGCACGCTCTCGCCAACCAACGACCCCAACGACGCCCCCCTCCTGCACGGCGAGGCGGTCGGTTTCGGCCTCATCGCAGCAGCCGCGACCGCCAGGGCGCTGGGGATGATCGATGACGCCGACCAGTCGGTGATCCGAGACACAGTCCTCGCGGCAGGTTTGCCCAGCGCTGCGCTGACCGGACTCCCCGACGACGCCACGCTGCTGACCGCGATGTCCGACGACAAGAAGGTCGCCGGCGGCCGGCTCCGGCTCATCCTGCCGGAGTCGCTGGGCGCTTCCAGGCTCGTCGATGACCCGCCTGCGGAGGCGGTCGCCGAGGGGCTGGCGGCGATCCGAGCCTGACCAGGAGACACCCGAAGCGGTGACCCTCCGGACAAATTTGCGCAGGTTCAAGGGCTTCCGAGACAGCGTCCGATAGTTCTGATGCAGTGCTGTGTTCGGGCCTGCGATCCGCCGTGGATCGCGCCAACTGTTGCGTTCACCGCCGCCGAATTCACTCACCGGGAGCCGCCGTGCGGACCGTCGCAATCATCAATCAGAAGGGCGGCTGCGGGAAGACCACCACCGCGGTCAACCTCGCAGGGGCTCTCGCCCGCATGGGGCAGCCCACGCTCCTCGTCGACATGGACCCCCAGTCGCACTGCGCCGTGGGGCTCGGCATCCCAGAGGACAGCATCGACCGCCAGGTCGGCGACGCGATGCTCACCGACCCCAACCGCCGCCTCGACGAGACCAGGCTCCTCTGGAAGTTCGGTCAGGGCCTCGACCTCATCCCTTCCACGATGCGCCTCGCAGGCCTCGAAGCGGCCCACGGCGGTCTCGCGGAGATGGAAGACAGAGATCAGCGCCTGCTCAACGTCATCGAGCGCTTCGATGATCGCTACGAGTGGTGCCTCATCGATTGCCCCCCATCCATCGGCCTGCTGACCTTCAACGCACTCCGCGCCGCCAGCGAGGTGCTGATCCCGGTCGAGACGAGCTTCTTCTCCCTCCGCGGCGCCCAGCGCCAGGCGCGGACGATCGAATCCCTCGCGCGTCGCCTCGGCGGCCGCACGCCCTACCGCATCCTCCCGACGATGCACGACCCGAACCACCGCCTGGCCAACGAGATCCTCCAGGAGCTCAACGACAAGTTCCCCGATCAGGTGATCCCCCACGCGATCCGCCGCGACGAGAAGCTGAAGGAAGCCGCCTCGTTCGGCCAGCCCCTGATCGAGTACGAGCACCACGCCAACGGCGCGATGGATTACGCCGACCTCGCGGTGTGGATGATCGCGCACCCGCCCAGCCGCTCGCGTGGCCGGGCCGCGGCGCAGGCCAGGAAGATGCCGCCCCCCATCGAGGCAGGCAGCGGGATCCAGGCGCTGCTCGATGCGCCCAAGCCAGCGCCCACCGAAACACCTGCCGCGGAACCTGAGCCCAGGACCCAGCGCACGGAACGTGCCGAGCGCACGGAAGAGCCCACCCGCTCGACCCGCGCTGCGGAGCTCGCGCTCCGCGCCCGGCGCCTGCTCGCGGAAACCGCCGCGGTGAAGGCCCGCATCGATGCTGACCCGGACGTCGCGCAGTTCCTCCGCGAGAATGGCGACGACGACCGCCGCCCGACCAGGGAACAGCTCCAGCGCCTCTTCGGCGTTCACCAGACGTCAAAGGGCGCGCTCTTCGTCCACCCAGGAGGCGAGACCTCCCGCCTCTTCGTCGCCGGCGATTTCAATGGCTGGTCCCCCACCGCGAACCCGCTCCGCTTCAACAAGCGGCTTGGGGTCCACGAGGCGTGCGTCCCGCTGGCGTCCGGCACGCAGCGGTACCGGCTGATCGTCGATGGCCGCTGGGTCACCGACCCCTTCAACAAAGAAACAACCGCCGATCGATTCGGCGAGCTGACGAGCGTCATCACCGTGCGCAAGGGACTGACCCCTGCGCCGTGCGAGGGCGCCGACTGATCACCACGGACGGTGATCGCACGCACGGAATTCCCGGGTTCCCACCAAGACCCCGTTTCCTCTACCGGATCGGACACACCGCACGGACGCGGAGCAGACCATGGGCAAGCACACCAACGGATACCACGGCCCCAGCAACACCCCATCTGATCGCGACGCCGATCACGACGAGGTGTACGACGCGCTGGCCGACCTCTTCCTCAGCGATCACCCCGCCGGTTCCGCCAAGGACCAGCGCGAGCGACCGGCGATCGACGATGATTTCGACGATGCGCCGGACGTCGAGGGCGTCGCCACACTGAAGTTTGTCGGCGAGCAGGCGGTTAGCGCCAACGGCGCGACGACCAAAGCAGCGACGGCGCCGGTCGCCACGCAGGCGCCTCAAGCCGAGAGCGACGTCCGCCTGGAGATGCTCGTCCTGGGGCACCTGCCGGTGATGGCCTCCGCCTGGGCGACGCAGTACGCGCAGTCGATCGTGGACGCCGAGGCGCAGCCGGTCGCGTGCCTGCGGCTCGCGTCAGGGTACGCCTCGCTGGACGTCTTCGGGATCGGCCGCCAGCTGGAGCCAGCCGCGACGATCGACGCCGCGATCGCCCGCGCCGCCTCGCTGACCGACCGCTGGGTCATCCGCGCCGACGCCCCGAGCGAGCCGACGCTCGCGACGCGTCCTGAGATCACCGACGTCACGCTGCTCGTCGGCGCTGACGAAGCCGCGGTCGTCGCGGCGTACCGCACCATCAAGGGCCTCGTCGGCAGCAGCGCCGCGATGGAGGAGACCGCAGGGACCGACAAGCACCTCCGCGTCGCCGTCATGGGGGCCAGCGAAGAGGTCGCGAGCAGCGCCTACACCAAGATCGCCCACACCGTCGAGGTGTACCTGGGGCAGACCATCGACCGCGCCGAGAGCGTCGAGAAGGTCCGCCCCGCCCCCTCCGCGACGCTCTTCAGGGGCCCCATCGCGGACGCAGGCGGTGTCCTGATCGATCAGGTCATCGACGCCCTCGAAGACCCCGACGCGTTCGGCGAGACCCTCGACGAGCCGATCGCCATCGAGCACGAGGAAGACCTCGAGCCGACCGATCGCCGCATCGTCCATGAGCCTGCCGAGCGGATCAGTGAGACTCCGGAGACGCACGACGAGCCGGAGCAGGCCGTCCGTCCATTGCTTGCGGCGCAGATCGATGGGCTCAGCCCCCTCAGGGCGCGCTGCCCCTTCGAGCCGCTGGTCGAGTTCGCCTTCGACCAGGACGGCAGGCTGCACGCGCTCGAGCACTCGGATCACGCGACGGTCAGCTCGCTCCTGACCGCCTCGAGCTGGGCCGCCCAGCACGCGGAGCTGATCGGGCTCACGCTCGACGCCCAGGGCCGCGTCCGCGCCGGCATGACCCCCACCATGCACGTCTTCACCGACCGCCCCAACGACGTCCGGCGCCTGCTGGACACCGAGGTCCGCGTCCACCTGCTCAGCAGCGTCGACGTCGACGGCCGCACCGCCTGGTGCTGCACCGACCTCAACTGAGCGCACCGACACTGCCCAACAACAAACAAGGCCTGATCAGCATCCGCTGGTCAGGCCTTGATTCGTTTTGGTTGAGGCGAACTCGCTTACGCCGACTTGTTCCGCGCCACGCGGAGGTCCGCCAGCTTGCGGTCGGGGTTGTCCACCGCGTCGCCATCGAGGATGAACTCGACGCCCTCGCCGGCAAAGTCCGGCAGGTCGTACATCAGGTTCAGCATGATCTCGTCCGTCACCGCACGCAGGGCGCGGGCGCCGGTCTCACGCTTGAGCGCACGCTCGGCGATCTTCTCCAGCGCGCAGTCCGTGAAGGTCAGCGTGGAGCCGTCGATCGCGAAGAGGTGCTGGTACTGCTTGACGAGCGCGTTCTTGGGCTCCGTCAGCACCTGCACGAGACCCTCGACGTTCAGCGGCGTCATCGAGACGACCATCGGGAGGCGCCCGACGAGCTCGGGGATCAGGCCGAAGCTGAGGACATCGTCAGGGGTCGCCTGGAGCAGCAGCTCCGCCTTCTCCTGCTGGACGTCCTTCTCCTCGGTGATCGCGCCGTCCGCAGCGCCGAAGCCGATCTTCCGCTTGCCGAGACGGCGCTGGATGATCTCCTCGATCCCGACGAACGTGCCGCCGCAGATGAAGAGGATCTGCGAGGTGTCCATCTGGATGTACTGCTGCTCGGGGTGCTTGCGGCCCCCCTGCGGCGGGATGTTGCTGATCGTGCCCTCGAGCATCTTCAGCAGGGCCTGCTGGACGCCCTCGCCCGAGACGTCGCGCGTGATCGAGGGGTTGTTGCTCGTCTTCTGGATCTTGTCGATCTCGTCCACGAACA
>CAYGNN010000205.1:641-4470 GCA_964351165.1 uncultured Phycisphaeraceae bacterium | reverse complement strand
CAACAACACGACCTACGAGCTGCTCATCGGCGACGGCGTGTCGCCGCTGGAGATGATCGCGTCGATCACCAACACAGCATTCGTGGACTTTGGGCATCTGTCGCTCAACAACCACGGTGACGTGGCGTTCCTCGCGGAGCTCTCCTCGGACGTGTCCAAAGGGATCTTCCTTGGCGGCGACCCGAACAACGATCTGCTGATCGGTCTCGGCGATGCGCTCGATGGCTCGACGGTGCTCGACCTCGTGATGGGCCGCCACGCGCTCAACGATCACGGTCAGGTGACGTTCTTCGCCAGGCTGACCGATGGGCGTCAAGGTGTTTACGTCATGGCAATCCCATCCCCTTCGGGATTCGTCGTGCTGTCAGGCATCCTCGGATGCGTGAGCGCTCCGCGGCGACGGCGCTGACACGCGTCTGGTGTTTCGGTCACGCCTTCGCTTCGTCGCAAGGAGCAATCGCCTTATTCTTTGCGCACCATCCTGAACTGCAGCGTCGTCATCGGCGTCGCGTGCAGGTTCGCCATCGGCGTCACCGCAGGCGCCCCCGCCTTGTTGCGCTTCGGGATGACCCGCGCCGGCATCGGCACGACGAGCCCGTTGGTGTCGAAGGGGAAGGGGTCCAGCTCGATCGTCCGATCGTCACGGCGCCGCCAGGTGATGGCGCAGGGATCGTCCCAACCGCCGCGAGGGACGGAGGCGAGCTCGTGGTCGTCGGTGTCGTTCAGCGCAAGGTAGAGCGACATCGAGTCCATCAGTTGCAGCAGGCGCAGGTTCGTGTCGAGTACGCCCTGCTCGAGCGCTGGCGCCATCGCTGGGTCTTCTGCGATCCTGGATTTCAGTTTGTTCTGGATCTCGACCAGGTCGTCGAGGAACGCTCGCGTCTTTGACGCATCGCCGACGAGACCGGCCGCCGCCTCGTCGGAGCCGAAGACAAAGTGCCGGCGGCGGTCCGCGTCCTCACTCGCAAGGTCGTCGAAGGCGACCGCGTAGAGCCAGTAGGCGTGCAGGCTGATGAGCAGCGCGCCGTAGGGGTGCGGGGTCGCGATCCGGTTGATCCCGGTCTTCCAGCGGTCGAAGCCGCCGGTGCGCCATTCGTCGAACTCGTTCTCGACCGTCGGCGCTGCGGCTTCGCCGACACCGACCGGGAGGCCGTCAACGGCGCTGATGCGCGGCATCGCCTCGGTCTCCCACCAGCCGTTGTCGTGCTCGGCGATCCCCAGGATGATCTCGTCGTGGAGCCGGTCGGGATCGGGGATGCCCGGCGCGTGCCCCGGTCTGGCGAAGCCGTTCGCCCCGCCCCAGTGCGCAGCGAGATATCCGCTGACCTGCGCGTGGTGGTGCTGCTGGACGAGCCATGTTTCGTGTTCGAGTTGTGCTTTCAGCATGTCGTTGCTCCTTGGTTGAAGGTCGGTGGTTGAAACTCAGTACGCGACGGTGAACCGCTCGCCGGAATGCGCAGGGCGCTCCGCTTCATCGAGCAGGGCGACTGCGAAGTCCTCCATCGAGATGCGCGACCGGCCTTCGCTGTCGGTGAGGAGCGTGTCTGTGCCGGTTCGGTACGCGCCGGTGCGCTCGCCGGGTGTGAGCATGGCGGGGGGGCAGAGGTACGAGCCGAGATTGCCCAGCCTGGGGAGGCACCAGTCGTGCTGGATCTGGCAGGCGGTCGCGATCGCCAGGTGCTCGTCCGGGAGGAAGCCGGGCGCGGTCAGCACCGTGTGGTTGGGTTGATCCGGCATCCGCAGCGCCGCGGCGCCGCCGACGACGAGGAACCGGACGCCCTCCGCGATCGCCGCCTCGACGATCCTCGCGGTGAGGGGTAGGAGTTTCGGTTCCTCGCCATCTCTGGGGCGGAGCGCGGTGATGACCAGATCGTGCCCCCGGATAAAGGGGCGGGCGTCATCCTGTGATTCGGCGTCGTACCTGATGGGGCGGACGCCCGGCACTGCGCTGTCGTGCGCCCGCCGGGCAACCGCGGAGACGGTGTGGCCCCGGCTGGTTGCTTCTGTGGTGGTGCGGCGGCCGATCTCGCCCGCGGCTCCGAAGATGATGATGTTCATTGGGTGCTCCTGAAGTGGTAGATTGGCTTGGTATCTTGATATCAAGATAAATACTTTGAGGTCAAGATATATTTCTTGAATTCAAAATAAATCCCGGTATCTTGCACCCATGACCCACGTCGACCGTGTTCTGGAGCAGTGGGGGGCGGTCCGCCCCGATCTCGACCTCAGGCCCATGGGGCTGATCGGTCACGTCACCCTGGCGTCGCGGCTGCTGACGCGGGCGATGGAGGCCACGATCGCCGAGCAGGGCCTGTCGATGGCCGGTTTCGATGTTCTTGCGACGCTCCGCCGGTCAGGCGAGCCGTACACGCTCTCGCCGAGCGACCTGATCGACAACACGATGGTGACGTCAGGGACGATGACGCACCGCGTCGATCAGCTCGTCAAAGCCGGGTTGGTCGAGCGTGTGCAGAACCCCGACGATGGCCGGAGCGTGCTGATCCAGCTCAGCAAGCGTGGGATCAAGGTCGTCGAACAAACGCTGGCGGCGCACCTGGCGACGATGGAAGAGCTGACCGCAGGCCTGACAGACGCCGACGCGAACCGCCTGGAGAAGCTGCTCCGCAAGCTGATCGCCACGCTGGACTGATCCGCGGTGATTGTTCAGCCGGCGGTGAAGTTGGATCCATATCAGCGCCGTTGATGTTGTCCGGGAAGACTCACCGCGCCGCCGCTAGTCAAGGGTCGCCGGACTTGCCACAATACCGACATGGACCTCTGGAATGTCCTCTTCGACATCCTGATCCTGCTGGCGTCCGCGCTGGTCCTGGGTGTGATCTGCGAGCGGCTGAAGCAGAGCCCGATCCTGGGCTATCTCGCCGCCGGGACGCTCCTGGGGCCCAACGCGCTGCAGTTCATCAAGAGCGGTGAAGAGGTGGCGTCGCTCGCCGAGCTCGGCGTCGCGCTGCTGCTCTTTTCGATCGGGCTCGAGTTCTCGTGGGGTCGGCTCCGGCGTCTGGGCGTCGCCGCCCTCGGCGGCGGTACGGCGCAGGTGCTCGTCACGCTCGGGATCGGGACGGCGGGGGCGATGCTCTTCGGGATGCCGGCGCGCAGCGCGATCGCCGTCGGCGCGATAATCGCCTTGAGCAGCACCGCCTGCGTCCTTCGGCTGCTCGTATCCAGAGCGGAGATCGAGAGCATCCACGGTCGGCACGCGCTGGGGATCCTGCTCGTCCAGGACGTCGCGGTAGTGCCGCTGGTGCTGCTGGTCTCGGTGCTGGGTGGCGAGGGGACGATCGGCGAGATCAGCCTGGTTGCGCTCAAGACGCTTGCGGGCGCCGTCGGGTTCGTGGCGCTGCTGTACGCCCTCTTCGTGTGGCTCGTCCCGCGGGTGCTGCACTTCGATTCGGTCCGGAGCAACCGAGACCTGCCCATCCTGCTCGCGATCGTGACCGGTCTTGGGGCGGCGTGGGGCTCGCACCAGTTCGGGCTTTCGCCGGCGCTGGGCGCCTTCGTCGCGGGGATGCTCCTGGCGGCGTCGCCGTTCGCGACACAGATACGCGGCGACATCGCCTCCGTGCGCACGCTGCTCGTGACGCTATTCTTCAGCTCGATCGGGATGCTGGGCGATCCGATGTGGTTCATACAGAACCTGCCGCCGGTGCTGCTGCTGGTCGTCGCGATAGTCGCTGGAAAGGCGATCATCATCGGCGTCATCCTCCGGCTCTTCCGGCTGCCCTACGCCGGGGCGCTGGCGACCGGGCTCTGCCTCGGGCAGGTCGGGGAGTTCTCCTTCGTGCTCGCGGCGGCTGGCCGCGGGACGCTCATC
>CAYGNN010000205.1:0-619 GCA_964351165.1 uncultured Phycisphaeraceae bacterium | reverse complement strand
GACGAGCTCTTCACGCTCGTGATCTCCGCGACGATCACGACGCTCTTCCTGACGCCGTACCTGGTCGCGATGGCGCCGAGGTTGTCGGTCTCGATTGTCAACGCGTTGCAGCGGGCGCGGCTGCTCCCGCATGGCGGCCAGAGCGACGAGATCAGGGAGCTCGACACCGGGCCGAGGTACATCATCATCGGCTTCGGACCAGCTGGGGAGGTCGTGGGCCAGGCCCTTGAGCGGTACGCCGACCGGGTGCATGTGATCGATCTGAACCCCGCGATGCTGCTCCGGGCGCGACAGCTCGGGCTCGCCGGGCACATCGGCGACGCGACGCACACGGACGTGCTGGCTCACGCCGGCATCGACACGGCGAGCGCCGTCGTGGTCACGATCCCCGACCCGGCCGCCGCCAGCGCCGTCGCCGCCCTCATCCGGTCGATCGCGCCCGACGCGTACATCATCGCCAGGGCCCGATACCACCGGCACTTCGCAGATCTCGAGGAGGGGGGCGCCCAAGAGGTGATCGACGAGGAGCGGTTCGTTGGCGCCCGGCTCGCGGCGAGGCTGCGAGGCCGTGTGCGCGCCGATTCTGACGTGCCCCGGGTGTGACTCACCCGGAGAATCT
>CAYGNN010000204.1:0-4505 GCA_964351165.1 uncultured Phycisphaeraceae bacterium | reverse complement strand
TTCTCCCCGGTCACCACCGAGACCGGGCGCTCGAACGCGATGACGCTCCAGGGCGCTGTCAACAAGACGTTCATCCTGCTCATGCTCTGCGCCGCGACGGCGGTCTTCGCGTGGTCGAAGGTCATCCCCTCGTCGGCGGTCGTCGACGGGACGATCATGCCAGAACTGATCGGCAACCCGATGCCATGGGCGTTCGGCGGCGGTTTTGGCGCGCTCGGCGTAGCGCTCGTCCTCTGCTTCAAGCCGACCGCCGCCCCGGTGCTCGCGCCGGTGCACGCGCTGCTCGAAGGCCTCTTCGTTGGCGGCGTCAGCGCGATCTACGCCCTGAACTTCGGCAACACCACCTTCGCCGACGGCGCGATCGGCCTCGACTACGCGATGATCATCCAGGCGGGCCTGCTCACCTTCGGCATCCTCGCGGCGCTGCTCATCGCGTACACCTCGCGGATCATCAAGCCCACCGAGAACTTCAAGCTCGGCATCGTCGCGGCGACCGGCGGGATCTTCCTTGTCTTCATCGCGACATGGATCCTCCAGATGTTCGGCGTGCAGATCCCGCACCTCTACAGCTCAGGCCCCATCGGCATCGGCTTCGCAGGCTTCGTCGTCGTGATCGCGGCGCTCAACCTCGTGCTCGACTTCGACTTCATCGAGGATGGCGTCGCCAAGGGCGCCCCCAAGCACATGGAGTGGTTCGCAGGCTTCGGCCTGCTCGTCACGCTGGTGTGGCTGTACGTCTCGATCCTGCGGCTGCTGTCGCTGCTCGCCAACCGCGAGTGAAAAGAATTCAAATCCCCGCTTCGGTTGGCCGCTCCTGCGGTGTCCTGTCAGTATGCACCCGCAACGCCGCGGCGTGCGTACCTGAACCGGATGCCTGAACCGGAGGCCAACCGATGCCGAAGAACCCGATCGCTCGAACCTTGATCGCGCTGACCCTGCTGCTCCCGATGCAGGTTGTATTCGCGGACGCCGCCAACAACGCGGCGCTGCGGTACTGGCGGGGGCTGTCGATGATGTCGCCGGAGCTGGAAGAGACGATCAGGCAGGTGCGGAAGGGTGGGCTGCTCGCAGAAGCGGCGTGGGCGCCCAACGAGGGGCCGATCGGATCGCTGGATCAATCACAGATTGACGGGATCGTCCGCGAGTTCCTCAAGGGCGCCGCCCTCCCGGAATGCGACTTCGGTCCTGACTGGGACGAGGGCATCGAGATGCTCATCCCCCACCTGGGCGGGATGCGCACCGGCGTCGTGCTGCTGCTCATCGATGGGCGGAGCAAGCTGGCGCAGGGCGATAGCGCCGCAGCGGCGGACCGCTTCGCCGCGGCGTACGCGATCGCGGCGCACAGCGCCAACGACCGCATCCTGGTCAGCTCGCTCGTTTCCGCGCACATGGTGTCTTTGGCGAACGAGACAGTGCTGCAGCCCGGCGTGCTGGAACAGCTGCGTCCTGCAGATCGCAAGACGATCGCGCTGGCGACCTGGAAGTTCGGAGCGGACGATCCGTTCCTGCTCCGCGCAGCAATCGCCAACGAGGGCGCGATGATGGACCGGTGGCTTCGCGAGCAGTTCGCTGACCCGATGTCAGAATCCGAGCTGAAGGCGCTGCTCGGGACCTTGTTCGACCCCACCGACGACTTCGAGCCACTGATGGCGGTGATCAATGATCCCGACGAATTCGAAGCATCGCTGGTGCGGCTCCGGCTCTTCTACACCGAGGTGGACGCCGCGTGGGAAGCCGAGGACGCCGACGAGCGGCTCGAGCGCATCGAGTCGGAATTCAGCAAGGAGACCGACGAGAACCGCTTCGGGATCCTCGCCGAGTTCTTCGCGCCGGCGATCGCCCGGACGCGGATCAACGAACGCAAGGCGGTCGAGTCCCTCGAACGGGCCAGGTCGCTGCTCGGCGCGTGATGCAGGATCGCACCGACCATCTCACCGAAGACCTCCGCCTGTGCAGGCGGGGCGATGAAGACGCCGCGAGGCGTCTTTACGCGCAGGTCGCCCGGCCGATGGAGATGCTCGCAGGAGGGATCACCGGCGACCAAGCGCTCGCGCAGGACGCGGCGCAGTCGGCGCTGCTGCGCTTCATGCGGACACCGGTCGATGCGGTCGATCGGGTCGACGCGGCGCTGCCCTGGCTGCTGGCGATCACACGCAACGCCGCGATCAACCTCGTGCGAACCGAATCACGCCGGACGAAGCGCGAGCGCGCGTATGTCCCGGCAGCGCCCGAAGCGAACGCAGCAGACGAGCGCCTGCGGCAGGCGATCGGCGCGCTGCGCACGGAGCACCGCGAGGTCATCATCCTCCGGCACTGCATCGGTCTTACCTGGGAGCAGATCGGCGCGGCGCTGGGGATCACGGATCGGGGCGCTGCGAACAGACACAAGGCAGCGGTCGATGCCCTGCACGCAGGGATGAGCACGAACACACCGAACATCGCGGAGCAGCACCATGCCTGACCAGCGCCACGACACCAACGAGTTGGAGCAGCGTCTCGACGCCCTGGGGCGCGCATCGCGCGACGTGACGGCGCTCAGCGAGCCTCCATCTGCGTTCCTCGACGCTGTCCGATCGGCGCAGCCTGAGCCTGTCGTGCGGCGACACCGCTGGGTGATCGGCGCGGTTGTCGGCGCTGCCGCGTGCCTGGCGCTGGTGGGGCTGATCAACCTCCCGACGCCGGATCACCCAGGGGCAGTGCCGCATTCCGATCCAGGGATCTCGTCCGATGATCCGCAGCCGAGGCTGCATTCGAGCAGCCTCCTCTCGCTGCGGCTCCGCAACGAGGGGCGGCAGTTGGACGACCTCGACCTGCCGGACGCCTCGATCGTCCACTGGGTCAGCGGGGCGAGCCCCTTCTGAGGGCTCCCGCAGGGCTGTTTGACCCTGCCCGCTGGCCACCTACTATTGCCCCCGTCGGCCCTCGGGCCGGCGCGTTGGCCCCATCGTCTAGCCTGGTCCAGGACGCCAGGTTCTCATCCTGGAAACCGGGGTTCGAATCCCCGTGGGGTCATTCAGACGGAGCGGGCGGCGCCAGTAGGCGCCGTCCGTTTTCCGTTCGGCGGCCGGAACACCGCCGACGGATCCGTTGGAGCCCACCGTTGACAACGAAGAAATCCGCCGGGAAGAACGCGGGCCATCGGTCTGCGCCCCGCACCCTGGGTCCCATCCGCGACCTCGAGCGCCACCTGCCCAACGACTGGTGGCGCACGCTCTTCAACGCGGTCTATCTCAAAACAGACGGCGACGTCGTCGAAGATGCGCAGAACACCAGGAATGATGTCGATGTGCTGATCGAGGCGACCGGGATCTCAACATCGGACCGCGTGCTCGACCTCTGCTGCGGGCAGGCCAGGCACGTGCTCGAGCTCGCGTCGAGAGGGTTCGAGCATGTCAGCGGCGTGGACCGCTCGCGGTACCTCGTCCGCCTGGCCAGGAAACGCGCCGCGGAGCGCGGCCTGCGCGTCTCGTTGCATGAAGGAGATGCGCGAAAGTTCCGCATCCCCCAGGATCGGTACGACTGCATCGCGGTCATGGGCAACAGCTTCGGCTACTTCGAGCTCGAACGCGACGACCACGCGGTGCTGCGCCGTATCCGGCAGGCGCTGCGTGCAGGCGGTGTCGTGGCGTTGGACCTCGTCGATGGCGAGTGGCTCGCGGCGAACTTCGAACCGCGGAGCTGGGAGTGGATCGACGAGGATCAGTTTGTCTGCCGCGAGCGCGCGCTGGCCAAGGACGGCCAACGGCTTGTCTGCCGGGAGGTGGTCACGCACGCCGAGCGCGGCGTGATCGCGGATCAGTTCTACGCGGAGCGCTTATTCACCTTCGCGGCGATCGAGCGGATGCTCTCGGAACAGGGTTTCATCGAGGTGCGCAACCACGGCGTCGTCCGGAGCCTGTCGGAACGCGACCAGGACCTGGGGATGATGGGCCGCAGGATTTTCATCACCGCGAGGGCGCCTCGCACCGCAATGACGCCTAAACGTCAACGTGAGACGGAACGCGTGACGGTGCTGCTTGGCGACCCCTCGCTCCCTGACATGGTGAAGCTGGAAGGGTGTTTCAACGAGAACGATCTCGATGTGGTGGAGCGCCTCAAGTCGGCGCTGACCCCGATCCCGGGGTTCGAGTTCGAGTACCTCGATAACCACGCAACGATGTTCGAGAAGCTCCGCAAGTCCTCGCCCTCGCTCGTGCTCAATCTCTGCGACGAAGGGTACGGCAACGATGCCCTCCGCGAATTGCACGTGCCGGCGCAACTGGACGTGCTTGGGATCCCCTACACCGGCGGCGGGCCGGTCTGCCTGGCGGTGTGCTACGACAAATCCATGATTCGTGCCGTCGCGCAGACGCTGGAGATACCGACGCCGCTGGAGACCTACTTCGCGCCGGAGGACCAGTCCGCGACGCTGCCGTCCGTCTTCCCTTCCATCCTCAAGCCCAACATCGGCGACGGCAGCCTGGGCATCACCGCGGACGTGGTGGTGCGGAACTCCGAAGAACTCC
>CAYGNN010000203.1:0-4532 GCA_964351165.1 uncultured Phycisphaeraceae bacterium | reverse complement strand
GAAGATGCTCTACGACAACGCCCAGCTCGCGCTGGTCTACGCCCAGAGCGCCGCAATGACCGGCGACGAGTTCCACGCGCGCACCGCCAGGCGCACGCTCGACTACGTGCTCGAAGAAATGGCCGGTCCTTCCGGCGCGTTCTACTCCGCGCAGGACGCCGAGGTGAACACGCACGAGGGGGAGAACTACCTCTGGCGCCTCCCCGAGCTGCAGGCGGTGCTGAGCGCGGACGACGCCGCCTTCATCGCCGATCTGTATGGCGTCAGCAATGGCCCCAACTTCCAGGACCCGCACCATCCGGAAACGCCAGCGACGAGCGTCCTCCGCATGACCGGCCGCCCTGAGGCGCTCGCGCCGCAGATGGGGATCTCAACCGAAGAACTGTTCGAGCGTGCCGACCGCATCAACGCGCAGCTCTACGGAGCGCGCGCCGAGCGCGATCAGCCGGGGCTCGACGACAAGACCATCACCGCTTGGAATGGCCTGATGATCGAGGCCCTCGCAGAGTCCGGCGTGCTGCTGAGCGAGCAGCGCTACACCGACGCCGCCCGCGACGCCGCGGCGTTTATCCTCAGCGACATGGCAGATGACGACGGCGCGCTCATGCGCACCAGCAGGCTGGGCGTCGCGAAAACCGAGGGCGTCTTCGATGATTACGCCTTCTTCATCCAGGGGCTGCTCGCGCTCCACCGCGCCAGCGTCACCGAGATCGCAAGCAGGGGCGCCCTCGACGAGGCGGTCCGCCTGACCAACCTCGCGGTGGAGCGCTTCGGCGACCCCCAGACCGGCGGCTTCTACGACACGCCCCCAGGACGCACCGACCTGATCGTGCGCGCCAGGTCGTCCTACGACGGCGCGATGCCCAGCGCGACCAGCTACATGATCCACAACCTGCTCGATCTGCACGAGATCACCGGCGACCAGCGGTATCAGGATCAGGCCGGCAGGGCGCTCGCGTTCGTCTCGCAGGACGTCGCGCGATCACCAGTAGGAACGGTCAACTCCACACGCGCCCTGCACCGGCTGCTGCAGATCGATGAAGAAGCCATCGCCCGCGCCGGCATGACGCGCGAGGTCCGGCTCGCGCCGGAGACACCGCCGGTCGAGGTGTACGCCGACACCGAGCGGATCGAACTCAAGCCCGGCGAGCCGGTGACGGTGCTGCTGAACATCCGCGTGCAGGAGGGCTTCCACGTCAACGCCAACAAGCCCGGCGTCGATGGCCTCATCGGCCTGATGATCGACCTCACCGGAGGGTCGGGCGTCGTCGCGGATGTGAAGTACCCAGATGGCAAGGCGTACCAGGGCGCCGCGGTCGAGGACGACGCGCAGCTGCTGGTCTACGAGGGCGACACGATGATCGAGGTAACGCTGACGCTCGAAGCGGGCAGGGAACTCACTGGCGACCCGAAGATCCGCATGATCTATCAGGTATGCGATGACGCGGCGTGCTACGAGCCGGCGGGGACGGTGCTGGATGTGGACATTGTGCGCGTGGATTGAGGCGCAGTACCCGAGCCTTCGCGGCGCTCAGACTCGGCGTCCAAAATGGCGGGCTCACTCCGCCGGCGTGATCACACCGCTGCACTCACCGAACCCGATGCGCACCGCGCCGTCCTTCACGCAGTGCCCCTTGATGATCAGGCGATCGCCGTCGGCGAGGAACTTGCGCTCTTCGCCGGTGGGGAGCTTGACCGGGTTCTGCCCTCGCCACGTGAGCTCGAGCATGCAGCCGCGCTGGTCCTCGTTCGTGCCGCTGACTGTTCCCGAGGCGATCATGTCGCCGGGGCGCATGTTGCAGCCGGTGGAGGTGTGGTGGGCGATCATCTGGGCGAAGGTCCAGTAGAGGTCCATCCCGCTGGAGTGGCTCAGCGGCATCGGCGCTGTCCCCGCCTCGCGCATCTGCGCCGATTCGAGGAAGACCTCCAGGTTGATGTCGAGCCCCATCGCTTCCGCCTCCGAGCCTGACCTGGGGTTCAGGTAGGGCAGTGGGGTGGGGTCGCCATCAGCCCGCGCCGGCAGCGGCTTGCGGTAGGGCGCCAGCGCGTCGAGCGTCACGACCCAGGGACTGATCGTCGTGCCGAAGTTCTTCGCGTTGAATGGCCCCAGCGGGACGTACTCCCACTTCTGCACATCACGCGCCGACCAGTCGTTGACGAGGACGATGCCGAAGACGTGCTCCGGGGCTTCGTTGACATCGATGCGGGAGCCGAAGTCGTTCCCTCCTGCGATGAAGCAGCCGATCTCCAGCTCGTGATCGAGCAGTTTGCAGGGACCGAAGGTCGGCGGCGCATCGTCCGGCTTGAGCTGCCCGTGCGGCCTGCGGATCGGCGTCCCGCTGACGACGATCGATGACGCCCTGCCGTGGTAGCCGACCGGGAGGTGCTTGTAGTTGGGGAGCAGGGGGTCGCCGTCGGGGCGGAACATCTTGCCGACGTTCGTCGCGTGGTTGGCGCTCGCGTAGAAGTCGGTGTAATCGCCGATCTCGAAGGGCATCTCCATCGTCGCCTTGCTCTGGGGCAGCAGGCAACGCTCGCGCAGGTGCGCATCATCACGCAGAACGTCGGTGTCCGAACGCAGCAGCCAGCTTACCCGCTCGCGGATCTCGCGCACGCCGCTGCGACCGAGCGCGGCCAGCGAATTGCAGGACGAGTGCGCGAAGATGTTCGAGTGCTCGGCAGCGGTGTTCTTGAAGAACCCGCCGTTCCAGCAGGCGGAGAGGTCCAGGATCTGGTCCCCGATCGCGACGCCCACCGCCGGCTTGTCGGCGCTGTCGTCGGTGCGGTTGAAGACACCGAAGGGCAGGTTCTGGATCGGGAAGTCGGTCGCGCCGTCGTTGGCGGATTCGACCCAGCTCGTCAGGTTCGGGTCGTTGGGGTCGGAAATCGTGGAGTCAGTCATGGAGTGGTGGTTGGCTGCTTGGGGTGTTGTGAAATCGGGTGAATCAGCAATTCGGGAAGACGTTGAGGCGCTGCAGGTCCTCGATCGGTTCGACGAAGGAGCAGGAGCCGAAGGAGAGCGCGAAGCGCTCGCGCGTCAGGGCGATCTGCTCATCGTCGAGGGAGAGGTCGCGCCACGCGGCGCAGCACTCGGTGAAGCGGAAGGCGAACTCGTCGCGTTCTTCCAGCAGCTGCACGGCGCTGTCCTCGTCGAGCTCGTCCACCATCAGGCCGGCGGCGGCCATGAAGAGGTTGAAGAAGCCGTGCATGACGCCCCCCAGCCCCTCGTTGTGGTGGCGGACCGGGTGGTGCAGGCCGGCGGTGGCCTTGAACCCAACATGGGCCGCGTTGCACGCGACGAGGAACCTTGCGAGGTCCTTGCTCGATGGGACCATGTGCGGCTCCACGCCCCCGGTGCGCACCTTCGCGCACACCGGCGCTTCGTCGTCGGCGCCGGCGAGGGCCGCGACCAGGCCCCTGGGGTCCTCGTCGATCGGGATCTCGAAGAACGTGCGCAAGCCGGCAGGGGTCTCGTTCATCACCGTGTCGATGTGCGCGGAGGTGGTCGCCTTGATCTCGACAGCGTCGATCAGCGCCCAGCCATTGGCCGGGTCCTCGTGCTTGTCGTTGAATTCTGTGATGCGTTTGTAGAGCGCATCGAAGTCGGCGTCGCTGGCAGGCGGCATCAGGGCGCTGATCTTCCAGATCTCCTGATCGTCGCTCGTCGGGAGCAGCTCTGCGGCGGCCTTCTCGAACTCGTCGAGCCTCGCGACCGGGACGATCAGGCGACCGAGCATCCACTGGTCCTTCGAGCAGAGGTAGGCGCCGTAGTTGCGCACCGTCGGGTCCATGTCGAGCTTCGCAGGCGGGAACAGGCCGGCGTAATCGATGATCTCGGTCATCAGCAATCGGACGATCTGCATGGCGGTCGTTGGTCCTGGGGGTGTGGTCGGTGCTCGCCGGGAACGGTCCTCGCATGGTATCCGGTCAGGCACGCAGGAGAACCCCCAACCGCGGCGGATTCCCACCGATTCGGAGCCTGGTTCCGGTTCACTTGTTGAGGTTGCTGGCCGTGAAGGCGTTCACCACGGCGCGGGGCGCCCAGGTGTGCGCCGGCCCCTGCTTGGATTCGTAGAAATCCCACACCTCGAACCAGTAGCTGCGGAACCGGTGATCGCCGAAGGGGGCGTAGTGCGATTCGAGCTTCTTGCGGATCGCGTTGTCGCTGCCTGTCATGCCGAGCACCGTCTTGCCGTGGCGGATCGTCTCTGTATCCACCGCGAGCCTGCTGTACCGCCCCAGGAGCATCATGATGTTGGCCGCGGCGTAGGGGCCGATGCCCGGCAGCGCCAGCAGCGCCGCGTGGATGTCGTCGTCGCTGACCGACTTGTCTTCGAGGTACTCGAGATCCAGCTCCCCGCTGACCGCCAGCTTCGCGAGGTCAACGATCCGCTGATCGCGGTACCCCACGCTGCACCTGGCGCGGAGCGTCGCCGGCCGCTTGCGGTAGAGCAGGCGTGGGTGCGGGAACGCGAGTGAGACGACCTCGCACAGCCGCTTGTTCATGTTCACGGTGCTGGGCCAGGTGACGT
>CAYGNN010000202.1:0-4542 GCA_964351165.1 uncultured Phycisphaeraceae bacterium | reverse complement strand
CCAGCCTGCAGCGCCGAGATGGTGCTCGCTGCATCCGCTGGCCGCGCCGCGAGCGATCCGGCCGACGCGCTGCCGGTGTACCCTCGCGAGCCGGAGGCTGTCACCAAGTGGCGCGAGCGCTCGCCCCGCTGATCCAAACTGACCATTAAGCACACGAATCGAGTGCGCAGAAAAAAGGCCCGGTCCGAAGACCGGGCCCTGCTGGGTTCATCAGGAAGCCTGCGGTTGCTTACTCGCAGGAATCGCCGAAGAGCGAGATGAGGATACCGAGATCGGCAGTGTCAACGGTGTTGTCGCCGTTGAGGTCAGAGGGCAGGTCCGCGCCGTGCGAGCCGAACGCCGCCACCATGATGCCGAGGTCGGCGGTGTCGATCACACCGTCGCCGTTGATGTCACCGGGGCACGACAGCGCGGCCATCGGAGCGTCGATGGTGAACGAGGGGGTCGAGCCGGAGAGCTGGCTCAGGCTGACGCTGACCTCTTCGGGCTCGGTGTCAGCATCGAAACCGAAGTTGTAGAGCGTGCCCCAGCGGATCGCGTTGCGGTCGGCGCTGGGCGAGAAGGCCGGGGCCTCCCACGTCACGTCGTTCGTGTTACGAACGCCGGTCCAGTCGGTGTTGTCGTAGGGCTCGCCGGAGTGGCAATCGACGTCGTGGAACGTGATGTTCGTGACGTTGACGCCATCGGGAACCGGGACGGTGAAGCCGTCGGCGGCGTTCTCCGAGGTCATGTTGTAGACCGCGTACTCGTAGTGCCAGGTGCCGTCGCCGTTGTCCGAGACGTTGTACGCCGCGATGTAGCGGCCGTCACCGGGGACATCGATGAAGCGGTTGGTCACGCCGGCCTCGACCTCGGCCCAGTGCTGGATCGCCGCGGCCTCGCGCTGCGTCGAGCCCTGGTAGCCGATCGTGTGGGTCGAGCCCGAAGAGTTCACGTTGATCGTGCGGTACGAGGCGTTGTTGTTGTCGTTGCCCTCGAGCGCATCATCCTTGGCGATGTACAGGCCATCGACGAGGTAGATCGAGTCCGCGTTGACCGCGTTGGCCTGATCAAGCTCGGTGTTCTGCACCTGGATGCGACCGCGGTGGGTCGTGCTGCCGCTGGGGCTCGAGTGCGGGTACTGATAGAAGAACCCGGTGGCGCCGTTGACCTCAGAACGCGGGCCAAGCTCCGTGAACGAGCCGTTCAGGCCAGCGCCGTAGGGGTCGGCGCAACCGATGCCGAGCTGCGAGCCGCTGGTGCCCTGGCAGGAGGGGCAGCAGATGTTGTTCGACAGGGCGAAGAAGCCGTGCTTCAGCCAGGACTGGCCGAGCTGCTTGAAGCGGCCGTTGTCGTCACCGACGGAGAAGGGCTCCCACTTGAACATGTCCTGCGCGATGACCGGGTGGTTGACGTTGTTGTCGAACCAGTCCAGACGCTCGTCGCCGATGTTGCACGAGGTCGTGCCGACGGAGAACGAGGTGATCCCGCCGGAGGTGCCCCAGCGGCGGAGGTCATGCAGCGAGCCGACGATGACGTCGGGGCCGATGGGCTGGTTGCAGACGGAGCCCTGGCCGGCGCCGCGGGCCATGATGTCGTGCAGCGGGATGTCCTCGCCGGTCTCGATCATGCCGGTCGTGGCGATCTCGGGGTTGATGTTCATCGCGTCGGCGCGCCACCACTCGGCTTCCTCGTGCATGCTCATGCTGTCGAGGACCAGGGCGAGCTTCATGCGGATGGTCGCATCGGTCGGGTCGCTCTCAGCCAGACGCGTCAGCGAATCCACGATCTTCATGCGGTTCTGCATCGTGGTGTCGCTCGTGCCGATGCTGTGCAGATCGGCGAACGCCGCGGTCGCCAGGCCGGCGCAGAGCACGGCGGCGATTCCCTTGGTGTTGATCTTCATTATTCAGTCTTCCTCGCTTCTTTCGATCCCAGCGGAACAGCCGATCGTCTGAAGTGCAGCGACTCACTACACCACCGATCTGGCCAATAAGAAGGTGCTGTCTACATGCCGCCGGGTGACCAAATGGAGTATCCACCCTCCCAGGTACCACGCAGACTCACCCAACAGAATGGGGGCAGATGGGGGGAAAATCAAGCAGAAACCCTAAGATCAGCCTGATTGGACGACACGTTGATCCGGAAATCGCCTGATCGGTTATCGGACGTCGCTCAGCCTGCCCCAGGCTTCCGATTTTCGGCCGGGGGGACGTCCAGAGCCGCGGATCGCTCGCTCCGCATCGTCATCCCCAGGTGCGCCCCACCCAACGTCCAGAACGCACCGATATCGAGCCGCTCGCTCGCCGAGGCCGCGCACCCCTTGTTGAGGTCCCACGAGATCTTCATCCGGCCCTCATTCATAAGCACATCGATGGTCGGAACACCCGCCCCAGCTGCTTCACGGGGGGGGAGGGACCGCATCGAGGCTTTCCCGGTTGCTGTCAGGACGCCCTCTTCGATCCGATCGACGGTCAGCGCCTGCGAAACCGCGACACCCCCGACCGCGCCCAGCGAAGCTCGACGATCGCTCTCCCACGTGTCCTGCACGTTCCGGCTAGCGCCGGAGACCTCGCCCGGTTTCCAGATCAACTCCAGCGTCGAGCGGATCGCAGCAGGGGCGAAGAGCCCCATCGCCACAGAGTCCGCCTCCGGATACTCCTCGAGGACCGCGTTCACCTCGTCGTACCCCACCACGCCCCGGACCGAGCCCCGGGAGCTCACCTTGGCGGTCAGGGTCGATCCTGTCAGCGCTGCGAGCAGCCTGCCGAGATCCGTGGATTGCTCGCGTTTCTGATCCCCTGCGGCCCAGCGAAACTCCCGCTGGCCGTCGTCGTCGCCCAGGATCGTCAGCAACCGATCGAAGGTCGCTTCAACAGTCGCGGTTCCGGTCTCCTCGTCGATCTCAGTGACGCGCAGCGAGACAGTCGCGTTCTGGATGAGCAGCGATGTCAGCAGCGGACCGTCGTCCTGGCGATCCTCCGTCTGCTTCTGCCTGGTGCTCGTCTGGTTGAGCCCGAAGTGGTACGTCCAGGCGCTGCCCGCCTCGATTTGGACAGCGACCTCCACCGGCGATTCCAAGGGCGCCTGCGCCTCGCGCCGTTCGAAGGGTGGCTGCGCGATCGCCTGCAGCGCGATGGCCAGCAAGACCATCAGGGCCGCCACGATGTACGAGATCCGGTGCATGGTTGACTCCATTCGATTCGATCAGGTCCGCTCGCCCAATACTAAGCCCTATGCTTCGGACCTGTGCGAATCGCTCTGGCGCCACTGAACCCGACCGTCGGCGACATCACCGGCAACGCCGACCTGATCCAGCGCGCGATCGAACGCGCCAACGCAGACGGCGCGGACCTGCTCGTCACCCCTGAACTCTCGATCACCGGCTACCCGCCGCGCGATCTGGTCCTGTACGACCGGTTCGTCGACGCTGCCTTCGAGCAGGTGCAGCGGCTCGCCTCGGCGTGCGATGGCGTCACTGTCATCGTCGGGGCGCCGCGCAGGCTCGAAGACCGGCCGGTCTCATCCGGCGTCGCCAACAGCCTCTTTGTGCTGCGCGACGGCGAGATCCTGGCGCACTACGACAAACGCCTGCTCCCAACGTACGACGTCTTCGATGAAGCGCGGTACTTCGTCCCAGGGGACGCGCCGGTCTGCGTCGAGGTCGCCGGCGTGCGCATCGGGCTGCTCGTCTGCGAGGACATCTGGCGCGGCTCCGACGCCGGCGTGCCGCAGCGGTACCACCGCTCCGCGTGCCCGGTCGAGGAGACCGTCCGCGCCGGTGCGCAGATCCTGGTCACACCATCGGCCAGCCCATTCGTGCTGACGAAGGCGGCGCAGCAGGAAGAGATCCTGAACAAGCACGTCCGCGAGCAGGGGGCGCCGCTCGTCTCGATCAACCAGATGGGGGGGCAGGACGACCTGATCTTCGATGGTCGCGCCGCAGCGATCATCCCCTGCGCGCAGTCCGAGCAAGGCGTCAAGGCGATCGGCCGCAACAGAGCATTCACCGGTGACACGCTGACCATCGATTGCCCTGCAGATCCCTCGTCATGGGAAGCGATCGCGCCGGCGCCAGCGCCAAACGATTGCGCGGACGCCGAGCGCCTCTTCGAAGCGCTCACCATCGGCGTGCGCGACTACCTGCGCAAGACCGGCTTTGCGCGCACCGTCATCGGTCTTTCCGGCGGGATCGATTCCGCTGTTACCGCCTGCATCGCAGCGAGCGCGATCGGCGCAGAACACATCCTCGGCGTCGCGATGCCCAGCAGGTACTCCTCCGATGGCTCGGTGACCGACGCCGAAGCGCTCGCCGAGGCGCTCAACGTCAGGCTGCTCACCGCGCCGATCGAACCGGCGCACGCGGAAGTCGAAACACTGCTGGAGCCGATGTTCCACGAACTGGGCGAGGACCCTGAGCAGGGTGTCGCGGAAGAGAACGTGCAGGCCAGGCTCCGCGGCCTGATCCTCATGGGTTTCGCCAACAAGCGCAACGCGCTGCTGCTGACCACCGGCAACAAGAGCGAGCTCGCTGTCGGCTACTGCACGCTCTACGGCGACATG
>CAYGNN010000201.1:2534-4553 GCA_964351165.1 uncultured Phycisphaeraceae bacterium | reverse complement strand
GGATCAAGGGCCGTTGGCGACCTCCGCCATGACGCCGAACCCCACCAGGATCGCATACGGCACGTAGACCAGGAGCCCGATCCCGAAGGCGACCCAGCACCAGATCGCGGCCGTCCTGGAGGCATCCCGAGCCTCCCTGTGGTCCCCTGAGCCTGATTTACTCATGGAGATCGCGGAGTAGACGATCGCTGGGATCCCAGCGATCTGGCAGCAAAAAATCGTCACCAGGATCGACCACACCAGGTGGGAGGGGACCGGCGCTGCGTCACCCTGGGAAACCGGATCGGCGACGCGGCGGATCACCTCGCTGCACGAGACGCACTGGTAGGCGTTGTCGTCGTTCGGATGGCCGCATTGGGAGCAGTAGATCATGCGTGCCTCAGGGGGTGGAGGTCAGGATCGAGTACAGAAGGAGGCCGCCGAAGATGAGGCCGATGCCGCCCCCGATGAAGCCGACGACCGCCCGGAGCATCCCGTAATGCCTGGGGTTCTTTTTCAGGTCCCGCAGGGTCATCACCGAGCACAGGATCGCGAAGGGGGCAGGGATGATGAAGAGCGAGAAGAGCCCCAGGTACCCTGCGAAGACGCCCCAGACGGAGACGTTCACCGGCAGGAAGTGCCCCATGAGCTCCGTGCTCTGCTGCTGGGTCGCGCCCGCTGACCTTGGTAGCCTGACGCCGCAGGCGCCGCACTCGGCCGCCTCCGATGGCTGCATGGTTCCGCAACTGGGGCAATACAAGGTTGGCGTCCTCCCTGATGGACGGCGGCCATCGCCGACAGGAAATCGTAAATCAATATCCTGAGCGGTGCAATGCTCGAACACCATGACATCCAAAGAGACAAGCCAACGCTGGCGCATCGAGCGATTGCATTGAGTTTCCTGCTCGCGATCGTGATCGGAGGCATCGCGCTGGCGCTGAGGCATCCAGGTGAATACGAAGGCCTCCCGCCCTGCCCATCGTGGGCCGTCGGTGTGACCTGCCCCGGCTGCGGCTCGATGCGCGCCTCGCACTTCCTGCTCAATGGCGATCTCGCCCAAGCCTGGCGGCACAACCCGGCGATGCTCATCCTTGGCGTCCCGGTGATGGGGCTCATCGTGGTTCAGTGCGTCCGACTCGTTGCAGGCGGACAACCGCTGGCGTTCCGGTGGGCGCCGGCCTGGTTGGGCTGGATGATTGTCGCTGTCGTGATCGGCTACTTCGTGGCTCGCAATATCCCAGCATGGGACTGGTTGCGGCCGCCGTCGAGCATCACAGAATCAACGGCGGCGCCGACGTCCGATTAAACCGGCAGGCAACGCCAGCACAGCAAGGCCGGACGGCCCGGGGGCGGTGAACGTGAAGTCGTACTCAATGGGGTACCCGCCGTTAAACCCGCTGCCGATGAATTCGGTGGTGGATTGAGCAAAGACATCCAGGGTGTAATCACCAGGCTGGAGGATGCCGCTGAGCGAACTATTGAGCCAGAGATCGTTGCCTTGGAATTCCCACCCAGCGTTGCCATCGAATTCTACAATGGTATCGCTGGCTGACGCGATGCTGAACGCAAAGTCATAATCATGCTGATAAATTGTTGCATGCGCATCCAGTTCAAGCGTGTATGGCGTTGGAGACAGGATCGAGAAACTGATCGTCATGGTCGATGACGAATCTGCATCTTCAAAGAAAAAATCTCCCTGTCTTGTGGTTTGCCGCTCCGCGACCGCATGGCCTTTGATGATCCCGGCCTCGCCAACGAAGCTCTGGATGCTGGCGAATGTCTCCGGGCGTGCTATCGCGCTCCGGGTGAACGTGCCATATGCGATGGAATCGGATGCATCTTTATCGTGTATGTCGGGGCCTGACCCCTGGTTTATATAGGAGGCTTCAACCGATCGGTACGAAGAGGTCAGTTCGAATTGACTCAGTGCCGGTGCTGCGGTGAGCGAGATAACAGAACATCCGATGACGTGCTTCTTGATTGACATGATCTTCTCCTCCTTGGAGTACTTGCTAGGCTTGGACGCTACTCAATCCTAAC
>CAYGNN010000201.1:0-2524 GCA_964351165.1 uncultured Phycisphaeraceae bacterium | reverse complement strand
AATGCCACGCTTGGCGTGTTCAGTCCATATTCGATTTTAACCCATCAGGGGCCCATCCTGAGAGCATGAGAATGCAGTTTCTCGACCACCAGATCCGCCCCTGCTATCTTGAATCCATGGTTAACAAGCGATTCGACTCCCCCAAAGCCGTCATGGACAAGCTCGTCGCCGATGGCGTCGTCCGCGACGGCATGACGATCATGGCCGGCGGTTTCGGCCTCTGCGGCATTCCCGAGCAGCTCATCATCGCGCTCCGCGATACGGGCGTGAAGGGCATCACCGCCATCAGCAACAACGCTGGCGTCGATGACTGGGGCCTGGGGCTGCTCCTGCAATCGAAGCAGATCAGCAAGATGATCAGCAGCTATGTGGGCGAGAACGACGAGTTCGCCAGGCAGTTCCTCGAGAAGGAACTCGAAGTCGAGTTCAACCCCCAGGGCACCCTCGCCGAACGCATCAGAGCAGGGGGCGCTGGGATCCCAGCGTTTTTCACCGCCACCGGCGTCGGCACGATCATCGCCGAAGGGAAAGAGACGCGCACCATCGAGGGCCGCGAGTATGTCATGGAGACCTGGCTGAAGGCTGACCTCTCGCTCGTCAACGCAGACGTCGCGGACGAGGCGGGGAACCTGCTCTACTCGAAGACGGCGCGCAACTTCAACCCGATGATGGCCCAGGCCGGCGCTGTGACGATCGCGGAAGTGAACAAGGTCGTCCCGATCGGCGAGATCGGCCCTGATTCGGTGCACACCGTGGGGGCGTTCGTTGATGGCATTGTGGTGACGCAGAGCGAGAAGCGGATCGAGCAGCGGACGGTGACCGCCGCGGTCTGATCGGATTTGGTCTGAGGCACAGCCTGCTCTGCGCATCGGCGTAGGCCGTCACGCCAACTGGCGAACGGCCTGCCGAGCAGGCGGTGCCTGATTGTGATCCGAGGATCACTTGGGATCGGTGGAGTCCTCGACGATCTCCGCGTCCTCGCACTCTTCAGCGGTCCACCGCTTCTTCAGATCCTCAGGGTCCACAGAGAACGTGTACTCGCCGGACTCCGGCGCCTCGAGGTACATCTCCATCCGGGCCTCGCCACCTGCGGCTTCCTCCGTGATGAAGCGGACTTCGTGCCCTTCCGAGGTCGTGCCGCCGTACACGCCATTGCCGATCTGGTTCAGCTCGACGTCGTAGACACTGCCGTCCTCGGCGACGATCTTCCCCTTGAAGGCGCCCATCGCGTAGGCCGCGCCGAAGGCGGAGCCAGCGCCGATGATGGCGATGCCGCCGACGAGCATCGCGAGCTTGGTCCGAGTCATTGTCTTCCGATTGGTGTTCATGGTGAACTCCTTCCTGGTGATCTGCTTGAGGCTCGGCGTGCGCCACGCGCGCTGGCCCAGCTCTTCGAGCGTCCGGTCAACCTGTTCGAATCCGTTGTTGTGGTCAGTCATGCCTGTTCTCCTGCATCGCGTCGTCTTGTGCTTCGAGGGCCTTCCGCAGCGCCTGCCGCGCCCTGGCGAGCCTTGATTTCACCGTCCCCACCGGCCGGTTGACGATCTGCGCCACCCGCTCGACCGGCAGCCCCTCCATGTGGTGCAGCGTCAGCACCGCCTGATGCCTGGGCGCCAGCGTCAGCAGCGCCGCTTGTGCCGCGTCAAAGTCAAAGGCCGATTCTTCCGGCGCCCCGCCGACGAGGTGCAGCGCTTCAGACAGCGGTCGCTCCCGCCGCCTCCGGC
Source organism: uncultured Phycisphaeraceae bacterium (assembly GCA_964351165.1). Lineage (GTDB taxonomy): Bacteria > Planctomycetota > Phycisphaerae > Phycisphaerales > UBA1924 > JACKHE01. Next base: position 800 of record CAYGNN010000201.1, on the reverse strand, counting down.
GCTGCCTCGCCCATCGGTTCGCCTTGAGCGTCGCGATCCGGTACAGCCACGCCCGGAATGGCGCCCCCCGGTGCGTGTAGGCGCCGATCTTCTCCAGCGCCGTCAGGAACACTTCCGCCGCCAGATCCGTCGCGGCGTCCTGCGATCCGGTGCGCCGGCACAGGTACCGGAAGATCGCCTCGTGGTGCTCCAGGTAGAGGGGCTCGAACGCAGAGCGGTCCGCCTTCGCCTGCTCGATCAGCAGGGCCTCGGTCCCGGGCGCCGGATCGGGGGTCAGCGTCATGCTCGTCGTGATGGAAGCCGTGGTGGTCATGGGTCGTGTGTTACAAGCCGTGCTCGGTCATACCTTCATGCCCGATGGGACGCCGCAGGTTCCCTCGTCTTGCGATCTTTTTCATTCATCGCTCGCGTTGGCCGGTTTCCCGATAAACTGCCCACATGGCGCTGACCAGAGACGAAATCACCAAACGGGCGGCCAAAGAGCTGCAGGACGGCTTCATCGTCAACCTCGGCATCGGGATGCCCACCCTCGTGGCCAACCACATCCCTGATGGGATGCAGGTCTGGCTCCAATCCGAGAATGGGTTGCTCGGCATCGGCCCCTTCCCGCACGAGGAAAACGTCGACGCCGACCTCATCAACGCCGGCAAGCAGACGATCACCGCTGTCCCAGGCGCTGCCTACTTCTCATCGAGCGAGTCCTTCGAGATGATCAGAGGGGGCCACGTCCAGCTCGCCATCCTCGGCGCGATGCAGCTCAGCCAGGAGGGCGACATCGCCAACTGGATGATCCCCGGCAA
>CAYGNN010000200.1:3360-4582 GCA_964351165.1 uncultured Phycisphaeraceae bacterium | reverse complement strand
ACATGCGGGGCCGGAAGATCGGGTTCATCTTCCAGGCGTTCAACCTGATCTCGCAGCTGACGATCGAGGAGAACGTCGAGACCCCCCTGCTCTACCAGGGCATCGGGCAGGCGCCTCGGCGGAAGCGGGCGATCGAGGCGCTGGAACTCGTCGGGCTGGGCGATCGGCTCGGGCACCGACCGAATCAGCTCTCCGGTGGTCAGCAGCAGCGTGCTGCGATCGCCAGGGCGCTGGCGGCGGACCCGGTGATCCTCATGGCGGATGAGCCGACCGGCAACCTGGACAGCACGACCGGCGAGGCGATCCTGAAGCTCTTCGATGAGCTGCACGCGCAGGGGATGACGATCATCATGGTGACGCACGATGATGACGTCGCGGAGCGCTGCGAGCGGGTGATCCGGATGAAGGATGGCTACGTCGAATCGGACATCGTCCACCGGCACAAGCGCGGCAGCGAGGTCATCGCGAGCTGATCGCTGGTCGCTGCACCCTGGCTGCAATCCGAATGGACAGAAAAAAACCGGACCGGTTCGCTTTCGCGATTCCGATCCGGCTTCCGGGGGCAAGTGGTACACTCCGGCCTGTGGCCGGGCGTGGCGCCTGCGTCCGGAGCGTGGCTTGTTCCCACGAGTCCTCCGAGGCGGCGTCTGGTGTATTAGACGCTGGCGCGGACGGCGAGTTCCCCATCGACGGATCTTTTTTTCGAGCGCAAACCCTTGAAAATACTCGGGATCGATCCTGGGCTCCAAATCACGGGGTATGCGTGCGTCGAGATCGACCCGCCGGCGACAAGCCACGGCGGGCTCCCTGAGCCCCGATTATTGGATGCCGGGGTGATCCGGCTGAAGGCCGGCGAGAGCGTGCAGGCGCGGCTGGTCGAGCTGGAGCGGGACCTGGTGGGGCTACTCAAGTCGCACGCGCCGGACGAGGTGTGCGTCGAGAAGCTCTATTCGCATTACCAGCGGCCGACGACCGCGATCATCATGGGGCACGCGCGGGGCGTCGTGCTGCTGGCGGCGCAGCGATCGGGCGCGAGCGTCAGCGAGCTGGCTGCGACGGAGGTGAAGAAATCCCTCACCGGCCACGGCCACGCGACCAAGCGGCAGGTGCAGGAATCGGTGATGGCGCAGTGCCGGCTGCCGGAGTTGCCCTCGCCTCCGGATGTGGCGGACGCGATCGCGATCGCGCTGTGCGCTGCTCGGCGGGTTTCGGCGCCGGTGGT
>CAYGNN010000200.1:0-3260 GCA_964351165.1 uncultured Phycisphaeraceae bacterium | reverse complement strand
CCCAGAGCCCAGGTGCTGATCGTCGAGGACGAGCAGGACCACGCCGAGGTGATGGCTGATGCGCTGCGGGCGCCTGGCCACGTCTCGACGATCGTCAACACGGTCGAGAACGCGATCGACGAATTGCAGCACGGGACGTTCGACATCGTCGTCACCGACCTGCGGATGCCGGAGTGCGGCGGCGCGCACGGCGTCAGCGATGACGGGGGCGACGCGGGGCTCATCGTGCTGCGCACCGCGAAGGAACTGCAGCCGGACGCGGAGACGGTGATGGTCACGGCGCACGGCGATGTGACGACGGCGCGGGCCGCCTTCAAGGACGGCGCGTACGACTTCATCGAGAAGCCCCTGGACCTGACGCTCTTCCGGAAGCTCATCAACCGGGCCGCGGAGACGGTGCTGCTGCGGCACCAGGCGGCGGGGATGGACGAGCTCGTCCAGCACGATGGGTTTGAGGGGATCGTGGCTGGGTCGGAGCCGATGCGGAAGATCCTCGACACGGTGCGCACGGTGGCGCCCTCGAGCCTGCCTGTCCTGATCACCGGCGCGTCCGGTGTCGGCAAGGAGCTGATCGCGGAGGCGGTGCACAAGCACAGCGATCGGTCGACCAAGAAATTCGTCACGATGAACTGCGCCGGACAGAGCGAGTCGCTGCTGGAGGACCAGCTCTTCGGTCATGTGAAGGGCGCGTACACCGGCGCGGACAAGGAGCGCGAGGGCGTCTTCGAGTATGCCGATGGGGGCACGCTCTTCCTCGATGAGATCGGCGACATGCCGTTGACGATGCAGGCGAAGCTGCTGCGGGTGCTGGAGTCGGGCGAAGTGGTCCGGCTGGGCTCGAACGATGCGAGGCATGTGGACGTGCGCATCGTCAGCGCCACGAACCGCGATCTGCCTGCGATGCTCAAGGACGAGTCGTTCCGGGAAGACCTGTATTTCAGGATCAACGGCGCGGAGATCAACATCCCGCCCCTGCGGGAACGCCGCGAGGACATCCCGCGCATTGTCCGGCACGCCGTCACGAAGTTCAGCGCGCAGCTCGACGCGAACGAGCCGGCGCCGGACGTCGATCAGGCGGTGATGGACAAGCTGACCGCCTTCGACTGGCCGGGGAATGTCCGGCAGCTGCTCAACGCGGTGCAGGGGATGGTCGTCATCGCGCGTGGCGCTGGGGACCACACGATCGGGCTTCGGCACCTGCCTGCGGTGATCGCGCAGGGCGACGCGGCGGCGACCGACTCGACGGGCGGCGCGGTGGGATCGCTCGCTGGCGCGAGTCTCGATCAGCTGGAGAAACGCGCGATCCGCGAGACGCTGCGCCTGACCGGTGGCAATCGCGAGAAGGCGGCGAAGATGCTGGGGATCGGCGAGCGCACGCTCTACCGGAAGCTCAAGGAATACGGGCTTCGGTGAGTCAGTCGGCGATCGCGTAGGCGCGCACCGGGAAGCTCCCCATGCCTTCCGCCTTCACCGGCGCGGCGTGGAAGATCGCGCCGGTTGCTGGCAATTGATCCAGGTTCGTCAGGTTCTCGATGATCGCGATCGATTCGCGCAGGAGGATCGTGTGCGCCGGTCTGCGGAGGTCGCTGGTGTCGTCGGCGTTGAGGGCGTCGATGCCGAAGAGGACGGCGTTGTGCTCGGCGAGCGACAGGGCGCCCTCGGCGGTGAGGTAGGGGTGGCCTCCGGCGCTGTACTCCTTGCTCCCCCACTTCGCGTCCCAGCCTGTCCAGAAGAGGGCCGCGGCGCCTTCGAGGTCCAGCGATTCGAAGCGTTCAGGGCCGATGCCTCGCCTGGGTTGATCCAGCACATCGCGGCAATCGATGACGACAGCGCGGAGGTTGGCGGTGCGCTCGATGGGGAAGTCCCAGACGCCCTGCATCCCCTCGTGGCGGTGGAAGGGCGCATCGAGGTACGTCCCGGTGTTCTGGGGGAATTCGATGGCAGCGATCTGGAAGGAGACGCCCGGCGCGTAGCGCTCGGCGGATTGCTCGCGCGTCCAGACATCGCTGAGGCGCGGGACCGGGAGCCTGGCGTCGGTGGTCATGCCGGGGGTGATGGTGTGGCTCAGGTCGATGATCTGTGGCATGAGTGTTGGCTCGGCTTCCTGATGGCGTTGGCGGCGTTGATCCGCGATGATACTCCGCGATGGATGCGCTGCTGCTGACGCTTGCCGCTGGAACGATCTTCGTGATCGCGTACTTCACGTACGGGCGGTGGCTGTCGCGGAAGGTGTTCAGGCTGCGCAAGGACGCGGTGACCCCTGCGCAGGAGCTGTGCGACGACAAGGACTTCTGCCCCACCAGCAAGGCGGTCGTCTTCGGGCATCACTTCACGTCGATCGCGGGGACGGGCCCCATCGTTGGCCCTGCGATCGCGGTGATGTGGGGGTGGCTGCCTGCGATTTTGTGGGTGGTCATCGGGTCGGTCTTCATGGGCGCGGTGCACGACTTCGCGTCGCTGGTGGTGTCGCTGCGGAACCAGGGGCGGAGCGTCGGAGATATCGCTGGCGACCTGCTGGGACCCCGGGTCCGGCTTGTGTTCCTGGTGATCCTCGTCGTCGCGCTGTGGGTGGTGCTGGCGATCTTTGGGCTCGTCGTCGCGGCGGTGCTCAAGCAATACCCTGGGGCGATCACGCCGGTGCTGGTGCAGGTCCCGCTGGCGGTGGTGATCGGGATGACGGTGCACCGCAGGGGCGGGCGGATCCTGGTCCCGAGCGTCATCGCGCTGCTGGTGATGTACGCGAGCGTGGTCTTCGGCGATTGGGGCCCCCTGCACGCGTTCAACCAGTTCCTCGCAGCGCAGCCGACGATCATCTGGGTGCTCGGGCTGCTGATCTACGCGTACATCGCGAGCGTGCTGCCTGTCTGGACGCTGCTGCAGCCAAGGGACTACATCAACGCGCTGCAGCTGGTGACGGCGCTGGGGCTGCTGGTGGTTGGGTTGATCGTCGCTGCGGCGATCGGCGGGGCGCCTGACGCTGTGCCTGGTGTTGATGGTTCGGAACGCCCAACGCTGTCGATCGTGGCGCCGGTCTTCAACGCGACACCTGAGGGCGCGCCCCCCATGATCCCGATCCTCTTCATCACGATCGCCTGCGGCGCCATCAGTGGGTTTCATTGCCTCGTCGCGAGCGGGACGACAAGCAAGCAGCTGCGCGACGAGACGGACGCGCAGGCGGTCGGGTACGGGTCGATGCTGACGGAGGGGTTTTTGGCGACGCTGGTGATTGTGTCTTGTGTGGCGGGGTTGGGGCTGGGGGT
>CAYGNN010000199.1:0-4586 GCA_964351165.1 uncultured Phycisphaeraceae bacterium | reverse complement strand
CCGCCTGTCGTGTGCATGATCCCCTTGGGCTTGCCTGTTGATCCTGACGTGTAGAGCAGGAACGCCATGTCCTCGCTGTCGAGCTGGGCGCAGGGGCAGTCATCGCTCGCGCCATCGACAGCGTCGTGCCACCACGTGTCGCGCTGGTCGTTCCACTGGATGTCGTTGTTGCAGCGCTTGAGGACGAGCACGTGCTCGACGTGGTCGGTCTTCGTGCAGGCTTCATCGACGTTGTGTTTCAGGGGCACGACCTTGCCTCGGCGCCAGGAGCCGTCGCAGGTGAGGATGACCTTGCTCCTGGCGTCGTCCACGCGGTCGGCGATGGCCTGGGCGCTGAAGCCGCCGAAGATGACGGAGTGGGGCGCGCCGATGCGCGCGCACGCGAGGACGGCGATGGCGAGTTCGGGCACCATCCCCATGTAGATCGTGACGACGTCGCCCTTCTTGACGCCCTTCGCGGTCAGCGCGTTGGCGAGCTTGCTCGTCTCGCGCTGGAGGTCGCTGTAGGTAAGGTTGCGGATCTCGGGGGCGCCGCCCTCGACCGGTTCGCCTTCCCAGATGATCGCGGTGTCGCCGCCGTGACCGGACTCGACCTGGCGATCGACGCAGTTGTAGCAGAGGTTGGTGGTGGCGCCGGTGAACCACTTCGCGTCCGGCGCGTTCCACTCCAGGACCTTGTCCCACGGCTTGAACCAGTGCAGCTCTTGTGCGACCTCGCCCCAGAACCCTTCGGGGTCGTCGATGGAGCGCTGGTGCAGGGCGCGGTACTCGTCGAGGTTGTTGAAGTAGGCGCCGCCAACGTTGTCGGCGAAGCCGGCGGGCGGATCGAAGAGGCGGTCTTCGTGGAGTGTGGATTCGATGGCCTGGGACATGGTGTTGCTCCGGCGCTCGGCGCGTTGGGGTGGACTGTGGATTGTGCGTGATTTCCGCTGCTGTGGCAATGGTTTGGCTGATCCAGCGTCAGCGCACCAAAAAAAGCAACGACGAGCCGGAGCTCGTCGTGCTTTCCTCCCAGCGATTGTGTCGGCGCCCGATCAGGAGGGCGCCGCGATAGTCAGTTGCCGGGGGCTTCGGTCCAGCCGAAGTTGCCAAGGAGGATGCCGAGATCGGCGGTGTTCGTGAAGCCGTCCATGTTGAGATCGCCGTGGCTCATGGCGTCCTGGAGGTCTTCTTCTGTTGGTTCCTCGTTGTTCCCGCTGTGGGGGTGGTTGACCTCGATGTCGAGCGTGTAGCAGCCGCAGACGCCGTGGCCTTCGAGGTAGTCGGGGCACTCGACCGGGGCGCGGCCTGAGGCGCCGGCGCCGAACGGTTGCCCGCCGGTGGTCAGGAGCTGGCCGTCGAGGTAGCCGTCGAAGTCCTCATCGCCTGAGCCGGTGACGGCGATCCGGGCGCGGCCGTCAACGTCGGCGGTGACGCACAGCCTGGCGTACCCCGGGACCGGGCCGCTCTCGTCGTCGAGGTCGATCAGTCCCATGTTCTTGTCGAACCAGCCGAGCAGCGTGTCGGTGGGTCGGCACTCGCAGTCGATGCCGCCGACGGTCGTGATGCAGTACTCGCACAGGGGCACGAGGTTCTCGATCATGTAGAAGTCAACGTCGGAGCAGTTGAGCACTTCGCCGACGGTGTTGTCGATGCAGATGTCCGCGCTGACAGCGGCCGCCGGGACGGTGTCGTTGATGTAGAAAGCCTCAGCGCCAGCGAATTCATCGGTGTACTCGAACGCACCGACCTCGGCGCCTCCTGCGTCGAAGTAGGTGACGTAGACGGTGAAAGCGCCGCGCTGCTGGTGGGCGGCGTTCTGGTTGAGTCCGTTGAAATTGCCATCGAAGCCGTCGGCGCGGCCGGTGACGCCGATGCGGAGCGAGCGGGTGCCATCGCCGTTGTTGATGAAGCCATCCGCGTCGGTGACGCCTGTGATCGCCGACGCCCAGCCGTTGCCCTTGGGCGAGGCGTTGTCGTCTGCGGCGACGAAGTTGTTGAGCTTGTCGAAGAGCACCATGAAAGTGTCTGGCTCGCAGTCGGGGGCGTAGCGCTTCTCGAGCTTGCCGACGAGGCAGAAGTCACCGCTCGGCGCCTCGATGGAGACGAGCTGGTCCTTGGTGTCGTTGGGCTCGTTGTCCGCGATGATGACCGTGTGCCCTGAGTGCGCAGGGACACCGGCCAGCGCGCTGGCGGTGGTTGCGATGATGGCATGCGCCAATGGCAGCATTGCTCTGTCCTCCCTGACGCTCGCGGATGGGACTGGAGGAACCATTCAGCGGTGGCGTCGATGCGGTGGGGGAGGACACGTCAACGCTGACGTGTCCCCGGGCCGCAATCGCATCTGAACCGAACGGGACATGCAATGCAAGTGTTGATTTTACAATAAGTTACCGATGGAACAACGATAAAGCAGGGACGTTTGGGACACGTCAAGGGCGGGCGTTTTTCCGGACCATTGCGGAAAAAAGTTGGCAGAGGGATGCCGTAGGGTGGGTCTCCGCCCCTTCGCTTTGCTCAGACTCGGCGTCCAGCTTGACTCAGCCCTCGAAGAGGCTGCGGGTCTTGAACATGCCCTGCGATTCGAAGTACTCGAGCGCCTCTTCGACGGAGGTGAAGATCCGCGTCGCGGTCTCTGTGATGAAGGGCGAGGGGGCCTTCTTGGGCTTCCACACGACGTACACCTCCTTGGTGTGCTCCCAGGCGTGCTGGAGCTCGCGCTCGACGCCGCTGGAGAGGCCGGGGGTGCCGCCTGGCAGCTCGGGGACGAGGCTGACGATCATGTCCGCCTGGTCGATGAGCTTGAAGTCGCGCATGTAGATCTGGCCGTCGATGTCGCCGGCGATGTCGAGGACCTGGCGGACCGGGACGCGTTCTTTCGTATCGCCTGCGAGGCTCTCCGGGAGGTCGATCTCGACGAAGTCGAGGCCCTCGCGGGCGTTGGCGATGGCGGTGTCGAGAAGGATCTTCTCGTCCACGTCGCCCGGGTCGAAGGTCACGAAGTGCTCGGCGAGTTGGGCGCGGAAGCCGTCGATCTCCGCGAGCACGTCCGGCATGTCCATGACGTGGCTCATGGGGAAGCTGGGGTACACCTTGCGCATCTCAGGGTGGCAGATGAGGCGCTGCATCATCTTCAGGTTGTCCTGCAGGCGGCCCCTGCTGAAGATGTAGAAGGGCTTGCCCATCGCCTGGGCGAGGAGCTCGGTGACGAGGATCTCTTCCTCGCGCCAGACCATGCAATCCTTCAGGGTCGCGTCGATCTCGTGCTCGAGGTGCAGGCGGTGGTGGACGACCTCGATGTTGTCCACGACGCAGATGAAGAGGTCGGGGTTGAGCTCCTTGATCTGGTCGAAGTCGATCGCGCTGAAGAGCCCGTGGCGCCAGCGGAAGGTGGCGTGGGTGTTGATCATCGCGTTGGGGGTGTCTCTGCCGTGGCGGATGATGTCCTTGAAGACCGCCCTGCGGAGCGAGGTCAGGCGCGACCAGGGGAGGCCCAGGATGCGGCCCTTGGTGACGTCTGGCGCCTCGTCGTACATCATGGAGCCGACGTGGAAGGACTGGATCGTCTCCCCTCGTTCGCCGGCGTAGCGCTCGACGGCGTCGAGGAAGGGTTTCTTGTCGATGCCAACCTGCCCGGTGACCAATGCGATCATCGTCGATGCCCCTGTTCTGTTGGGTCGTCTCCCGGGTGCGGCCCACCCGCCCCGCGAAGCGTTGAGTATAGGCCGACATGCGGGATACCGGCGTCCTTTTCTCTTGCCGATCAGGACAGGAGCAAGGCCACAATCGGTGTTTTTTTCGGTCAGGCACGATGGGTTGTGGTGTAGATTGGCGACGCCCAAGTCGATGAAACTGATCCCGGAGATCCCCCCAATGCAACTACGTTCCCGATGCACTTTCGCTGTTCGCTCCGCGATCCCGCTCGGGCTCGCGGTGGTTATTCAGACGTCGCCCACGGCGACCGCGGCGCCGGTGGACCAGGTCAAGAAGATCGTCGCCCCCGACGGCGCGATGGGGAACCAGTTCGGCCGCAGCGTTGCGTTCAACGGCATCGAGTGTTTCATCGGGGCTCCTGAGCGCGCCGAGGACGGGATCTTCGCGTCCGGCGCTGGGTATTTCTTCGGGCAGAACCTGGGGGGCGTGGACAACTGGGGCTTCGCCCTCAAGCGGCACGAGTTCGCCCCTGGCCATGCGGATCGGTTCGGCTACGGCGTCTCGATGACCGGTTCGCACGCGGCGGCGGGTCTCTGGGGCGATGACGACAACGGGATCTCCGCGGGCGCGGTGATCGTTTACGAGCGCAACCTTGGCGGGATCGGCGCCTGGGGCCAGCGGAAGAAGCTGGTCGCCTCCGACGGGGCGACCTTCGACAACTTCGGTGAAGCGGTCGATATGGACGACGGCATCGTGATCGCTGGCGCTGCGCACACCGGGGACAACCTGGGCGCTGCCTACATCTTCCAGCAGAACTTTGGCGGCGCGAACTTCTGGGGCCAGTCGAAGAAGCTCACGGCGCCAACGCCGCAGGTGGATTCGTTCTACGGCACGTCGGTTTCCGTGGACAACGGGACCGCCGCTGTTGGGGCGCCGCAGGAGGACGAGGTCGG
>CAYGNN010000198.1:0-4618 GCA_964351165.1 uncultured Phycisphaeraceae bacterium | reverse complement strand
ACGCCGTCGTGCAGAAACTCGAGCCGGGCGACACGCTCGACCACAAGAACGAGGCACTGGGCTCAGCCATCATGGCGCGGATTGCGCTGACTGATGTCCAGAGCGCCGTCGAGCGTGCGCTCAACAGCACACACCCAACACCGGAGCACGCAGGATGAGCCGCCTCGTCCTCCTCGCCAGCTCATCCCCGCGCCGCAGGCAACTCCTCGATGAGCACGGCATCGCCCACAGCGCCGTCTCCCCCCCGATCGATGATGGCGAGCTCCAACCAGGCGATTCCGATCCGCGCAGCTGGGTTGTCGCGCTCGCGCACCTCAAGGCCCGGTCGGTCGCCGATGACACCAACACCGGCGCCCTCGTGCTGGGGAGCGACACCGTCGTCGTCAAGGGAGACTCGATCATCGGCCAGCCACGCGACCGCGCGCACGCCGCAGAGATCATCCGCCGCCTCGCAGGCGGCGCGCATTCGGTCCTGACCGGCGTCGCGATCATTGACTCCGAAAGCGGCCAGCGCCACCACTTCGTGGACGCCTCCGATGTGACGGTCGGCGCGATCGACGAAGACTCGATCAACGCCTACCTCGACAGCGGCGCCTGGCAGGGCAAGGCCGGTGCGTACAACCTGATGGACCGCATCAACGCCGGCTGGCCCATCGAATACGATGGCGATCCGACCACCGTCATGGGGCTCCCGATGCGGCGTCTGGCGCCGCTGCTGCGCTCCCTTGGCGCCGAGGCGCCCGACGCGGTGTAATGACGCGATGCCCCCGACCCTCGCCAACCCCGGCGTCCTCCCCCTGTGGTTCGTGCTCCCAGCGACCGTCGTGGTCATGCTGACCGTCGCCGCCGCGATCCAGGTCGCCGCCAAGCACACCGTTCCTGCCAGCCGGCGCAGGGTCCGCCTCGCCAACGGCTGGGTCATGCTCCTGACCACCCCCCTCGCAGCAGCAGGGTTCGGTCTGATCGACTCCGCGACGCAGCCCCGACTGTTTGTGAAGGTCTGGATCCTCGTGATCGGGCTGATCTCGATCAGCGTCATCCTCGCGTTCATGGATATGCTCAACACCGCACGCCTCGCGAGGGTCTCGCACCAGAGGCTCCGCGCCTCGATGCGAACACTCACCGTCCCGATCGAGCACGACGCCCACCGACAGCCGCGAACCGATGACGAACCTGCAAGCGACCTCCGCATCGCCGAACACTCCAGAACCGATCACGCCAAACCAGAGGCAAGCCGCGATGACTGACGACGACGGCTTCCGCCTGGACCAGACCCCCATCACGAAGATCCGCAAGGCCCCCGCAGGCCCAATCCCAGGGCCGGTCGGCGTGCTGATCTCCAAGGTCTACGCGACCGCCGTCGCCCGGCGCAACGCACAATTCGACGAGGGGCTGGGCGTCGCCACCGCAGACATCCCGGTCGTCTGCGTCGGCAACATCTCCGTTGGCGGCACCGGCAAAACACCGATGGTCCGCCACGTCGTGCGCACGCTCCAGGAGGCGCAGTTCAACCCAACTGTCCTGCTCCGCGGCTACAAAGCAGAACCAGGCAAGCCCTCCGATGAAGAGGCGGAGCACCGCCGGCTCCTGCCGGACGTCCCGGTCGTCGCCGACCCCAAACGCGCCAAGGCGCTCGCCAGGTTCCTCGCGACCCCAGAGGGCGCCAACATCGACTGCGCCGTCCTCGACGACGGCTTCCAGCACCGCCGCCTCGCGCGCGACCTCGACATCGTGCTGATCGACTCCGCTCGCGACCCCTGGCGCGACCGACCGCTCCCCGCCGGCTGGCTCCGCGAACCGACCACCGCGCTCGCGCGCGCCGGCGCGGTCGTGCTGACCCACGCCGAGCTGATCAGCGAGGCCGAACTCGACCGCCTCTGCGAGCTGACCGAGCGCGACCACGGCCAGCAGCCGGTCGCCGTCGTTGCGCACGACTGGGAAGCGCTCGACGTCTTCGAAGAGGGCGAGGACCGCGTCGAAGCGACCGACTGGCTCAAGGGCAAGCGAGTCTTCCCGGTCTGCGCGATCGCCGCCCCCGAGGGATTCTTCGAGCGGATCCGCACCGCCGGCGCTGTCGCGACTGGCGAACTCCCCCTGCGCGATCACGACCACTTCCGTACCGCAACCATCGACCGCATCCGCCGCAGGGCGCGCAACACGCAGGCGGAGGCGATCGTCTGCACCGCCAAGGACTGGTCCAAGCTCTCGCGGATCGACCCGGCCAAATGGCCCTGCCCTGTCGTCCGCCCCAGGCTCAAGCTCCGCTTCGCCAAAGGCAAGGACGCGCTCCGCGATCGCCTGCTGACCGCTGTCAGGGACGCCGCCAAACGCCGCTGAGGGCCATTCCAGGGCCTCCTGAGCCGTGACTGCCCCAAACAGCGGCCATATCCTTCAGCCTTGAACACCCTGCTCGACAAACTGGCCGACTGGCGCCCTTTCAAGGCCCTGGTCGTCGGCGACTTCATGCTCGACCAGCTCGTCTACGGCGACGCCGAGCGTCTCAGCCCCGACGCCCCGGTCCCGGTCCTGCACGCCAAGCGCACCGAGGATCGTCCTGGGGGCAGCGCCAACGTCTGCCTGAACCTCGCAGCGCTGGGCGCCACTGTCGAGACCTTCGGCGTCACAGGCGATGACGAGGAATCCAACCGCCTCCGCGCCGCGCTCGACAGCGCCGGCGTGCGCACCGATGGGCTCATCCGCGATCCCTCGCGACCGACCACCGTCAAGCGCAGCATCATCGGCCTCGCCCAGCACCGCCACCCCCAGAAGATGTTCCGCATCGACATGGAGTCGCGCGAGCCGCTGCCGGACGCGACGCTCGACCTGCTCCTCGAGCGGTTCGACGCGGCGCTGACCGAGGCCGACGTCGTCTGCATCGAGGACTACAACAAGGGGGTCTGCTGCCCCAGGCTCTGCGCCGAGATCATCAAGCGGAGCAAGGCCGCAGGCGTCGAGGTCCTCGTCGACCCCGCCGCGATCGACGATTACTCCAGGTACACCGGCGCAACAGCCATCACCCCCAACCGCACCGAAGCGGAGCTCGCTCTCGGCAAAGCCACCACCAGCGACGACCCCACCGTCACCACCTCGATGGCGCTGGAGCTGCTCGAATCGCTCCAGCTCGACACGGTCGTGCTGACGCTGGACAAGGACGGCGCGCTCGTCGTCGAGCGCCCGCCGCACGGCGCCGCGATCGAGCCGGTCGCAGTCCCCACGCTCGCCAGGCAGGTCTACGACGTCACCGGCGCTGGCGACATGGTCCTCGCGGCCCTCGCCGCTGCTCGCGCCAACGGCATCGCCTGGAACGACGCCGCCAAGCTTGCCAACCTCGGCGCAGGTCTCGTCGTGGAGATGTTCGGCATCGAGCCCATCCCCCTCGCCAGGCTCCGCCACGCGGCGCTCATGGCCTCAGCGCAGATCCAGGGCAAGGTCCGCACGCAGGAAGAAGCCCAGGTCGAACTCGAAGCCCACCGCCGTGACGGCAAGACCATCGTCTTCACCAACGGCTGCTTCGACATCCTCCACGCAGGACACATCGCGCTCCTCCGCAGCGCCAAGGCGCTGGGCGACCTCCTCGTCATCGGCCTCAACACCGACGATTCGGTCAAGCGCCTGAAAGGCCCCACGCGCCCCCTGCACGATCAGGACGACCGCGCGACGGTGCTCTCCGAGCTGGAGTCGGTCGGCCTTGTCGTCCTCTTCGATGACGACACCCCCATCGACCTGATCCACGCGCTGCGTCCCGATGTCCTCGTCAAGGGCGAGGACTACCAGAAGCACGAGGTCGTCGGCGCAGAAGCGGTCGAGTCCTGGGGCGGCAAGGTCGAGCTCGTCCCCCTGCTCGCAGGGCGCAGCACGACCTCCGCGATCGAGCGGGCGCAGGCGACATGACCGCGCGCACGCACCTGGCGGTCCTCTACCGCGAGTACATCGACCGCATCCTCGCAGGCGAGAAGACCATCGAGAGCCGCCTGAGCATGAACCGCGTCGCTCCCTATGGGAAGATCGAGCCGGGGCACACGATCTACTTCAAGCAGTCCGGCGGACCGATCCGCGCCATCGCCACCGCAGGGCGCATCGAGACGTTCACCGACCTCACACCAGAACGCATCGACGAGATCCGCAAGGAATTCAACCACGGCATCACCGGCGACGACGAGGCCTGGGCGAAGAAGCGTCACCGCAGGTACGGCACGCTGATCTGGCTCGACAACGTCCGCCCAACCAGCGAGGGGCCGGTCGTTGGCCCCCTCTACGGCGCCGCCTGGGTCTGCAACCCGGAGCAGCGCGCCAAGGCGGTCGCACGATGACAACAACGACCAACCTCAACGACCTCTCGCTCCCTGATCTGTATGCCGCGCTCACCGCGGACAGCGCCACGCAGCGCCTCTTCGAGATCGCCCGTGATGAAGACCTGGGCCCCGACCGCACCGACGCAACGACCGACGCGATGGCGATCGGCGATCAGACGATCCGCGCCGCGGTCGTCGCCCGTGAGCAGTGCACCATCGCAGGCCTCGCGGCGGTTGAGCAACTCGCGGCGCTCTTCGCGCCCAACGCCACCTGCTCCCTGCTGATCGAGGACGGCGCAGCGGTCGATTCGAGCACCGATCTTGCA
>CAYGNN010000197.1:0-4641 GCA_964351165.1 uncultured Phycisphaeraceae bacterium | reverse complement strand
CAACGAAACAGGCCCCCATCACTGGGGGCCTGCTCGTAAATTTAACACGGATGTGTGTGGGGTCTGTTGAAACTGATGGGTTACCGCTTGCGGCGGAGGCCAGCGAGCGCCAGGCCGCCGAGGATCGCGCCAGCGCCGGGGGTCGGGACAGCGATGTTGTCCACCGCGCCGGAACCGCCGAGGCGGATGACCACCCGGTCGAAGTTGATGGCGCCGAAGTCAGCGGCATCCCAAGGGCCGAGCGAGTTGGCGGTGTTGTCGCCGAATGTCACCGTGGGATCAAAGAAGGGCGACGCGATGTTCGTGATGTCGCTCAGCGCGATGGGGGCGCCGACCATGCCGCCGCCGAGGAAGAACGAGACCATGCCGTTCTCTTCCATCGTGCCCTCGACATCGATCAGGTCGAAGCCGAACTGCGTCTGCGCTGTCGCGAAGTCAAAGATGAGATCGCCGGCGGGTCGGCCAGCCTCGTCATCGGGGTTGTCAGCGATGCCGTCACCGATGCCGGTGTTGTTCTCCTGCAGGATCAGCATGTTCCCGAGCACCGTGTCAGGGGCCAGGTTGCCGCCGGACCAGGGCGGTCCTTCCAGATCCGGATCGGCCGTGCCGGTCAGGAGTGAGTTGAACGCAACCGCGAGGTCGAACGAGCGGTTGAGGTTGTTGGCGCTGACCGTGATGCCGTGCGAACCGGCGTACTGGTTCGTGATGATCTCGCCATGCACGGCGGGATCGAACGTCAGCACAGGGATCGCGTGCGCCGCGGTGGCGCAGGCCGAAACGGCGAGCATGGGGACGATGAACTTATTCATTGGGACGTGATCTCTTCGTTGAACTTCCAAGGCGCCGCACCCGCCCTCCAAAGCGAAAACGGCGCTATTCAGACAGGAGTATTTCAGAATTTCACGGAATTACAACCCGGGAATATCCCTTGTCCTGTCCCGCTCCGGCGCCTGACGTGTCCCGCCGAGAGGCACTGCGCCGCGCAATGCGCGGCGGGACACGCGCGTTCTTGAATTGCGCTGATCAGAACAGGAATCGCAATCCAAAGATGACACCGAAGTCCGTTTCAGGTCGGTGCTCCAGGTCCTCCGCCAGAGGGAGCAGCACGGCCGCTTCGAAGGTCCATGATCGCGCCTCGTACATGATCCCCGGCGCGATCAGCACCTCGAGATCGCCATTGGTCTCCGCATCGAGCGTGATCTCCGTTGTCGCGTACCACGAGCCGAGCGAGGTCGCGTCGTATTCCTCAGGGGAGATCCGGTAGAGGTACGAAGCGCCGGCGCGGAGCCAGTCCGCCGTGGATTCACCAGGCCCGACCGGGTTCACACCGCCATCGGTCGTGAACATCCACAGCGCCTCAGCGCCAAACCCATGACGACCGCGGATGTGTGTCGCGGTCACGCCGAGGATCGGGTTCACCGATCCGGAATCGAAGTCGCTGTCGGGGCTCTCGAACTCAGCGCCGAAGTACAGGCTGGCGCGCGAAGTATCCGTCGGGCCGGTGTCCTCCCGCCAGAAGCGTTTCTTGGCGAGGGCGGTCATGTCGTTGAGCCCCGTCTGCCTGTCATCGAGCGACGGCGATTCGACATCGCGCCACGTCATCGGGAGGCGCAGGCTCACCGACCAATCGCCGGTGATCCCATAGTCGATCATGGTCAGCGCCGTGAGCTCGTCGATGTCCCGATCCAGCCCGGTCGGGTCGCTGCCGTACTCGGTGAAGCGGAGCTGCTCGCGGATGATCCACCGCCCCTTGGCCGGCTGCGTTGCCGAGCCTGTCACGATGGGCGCCTGCGCCGATGCGGTCTCGCTCGTCAGCGGCATCGCCATCGACACCAGGCAGAGCGACAGCCACAGAGTCTTCATTGATCGCATGGCGTGCTCCTCAGTTGGTGTTCTGATCGATGGACTTGAGCGTGAAGCCGGCGTCCTCGACGGTCGTCGCGATGGACGACCTGGCGACCCTGGCCCCCGGCGCGACGCCCATCTGCACCTGGCCTGAGCCCAGGTCGATCAGCACCGCGGTCACCCCATCAAGGGCGGCGAGTTCGAGGTCGAGGTTGTTCGCGCACAGGGGGCACCCCATGCCGTGGACGACCAGCGTCGCGCCTGGGGACGCGATCGGACCGCCCTCGGTGGTATCCGCTGCTGCTGTGGAACCTGCGATCGAGGGGCCGGTGTCGCCGGTCGAGGCGCAGCCAGCGGTGAATGTGATGGCGAGGGCGCCAACGAGCATGGCGGGCAGAGCCGCCGCGCGGATCTTGCAATGGAACATGTAGGTTCACTTTCTGGAATGTGGTTGGTTGGGTTTGGCTCAGGGCTTTGCCCTGATCTCAGCGTGCTGGCGATCGGTGCGCGCAGTGGTGGCGCAGGACGCTGCAGCTACGTTCGCCACACATTCCAGAGGGCGCGGGAAGACTCGCTCCACGCTTGCGTGCTGGTGACCACCGACCACCTGATCGAAGCGCGAGAGCGCTCAGCGTCAGGCAGGGCGGCACTCGCGTGCTCGGCCGTCGCGTTCAGGTCCGGCCGCTGCTGGGGCGCCGGGGCCGGCGCCTTGGGCGCTGGCGTCTGGTCAGGGGCGTCGATCGCGCAGCCGCAGGATGCATTCAGCACGCAGCAGCACGTCCCGTCAGGACCGCACGACATCCCCGGCATCGGGCCAACACCTGTAGATGCAGGATCAGCCCAGGGGCCGCCGAATCCCAGCGAGCCGACAGGGCCGAGCGAGAGCATCAGGATGAGCGCCAGACGGAAAAGCATCGATGGTTTATCCTAACAAGCGGTATCGGTCGATTCTTGCAGTGTTCTTACCGATTCCGCCCCTTCTGCCAGCCCCCATCCCGCGAGGCCCTCCGAATGAACGATCAGCAGCCGCAACACATCAACAGTGAATCCAACGGCCTCGGCCTCGCCGGATTCATCGTCTCCCTCGTCGGCTTCGTGGTCTGCGGCGGCCTGCTCTGCCCGATCGGGCTCATCATGTCGCTGATCGCCCTGGGCAAGCGGCCCAAGGGCTTCGCCATCGCCGGTATCGTGCTCGGCATCTTCGGCTCGCTCTGGATCTTCGTTGCGGTCTTCGTGATCGGGCTCGGCGCCCTGCTGGCGCTGATCGGCCTCGGCATGGCTGCCGCCGTCGCGATAGCCGCCGCGAGCATCGGCCAGAACGCCATCAACGTCTTCCACGACATCGAGACGTACTACGACTCCAACGGCTCCGCCCCGATGGCCCTCACCGACATCGGCACGTACACCCCCGCCGAGCTCGAGGACAACTGGGGCTCGCCCCTCCGCTACCAGGTCAGCGCCGACGGCCAGGAGATCTGGCTCCGCTCCAACGGCGAGGACATGCTCCCCGACACCGGCGACGACTTCGAGTTCTACAAGAACTTCCAGAACGACGACTTCCACTTCAAGGGGCCGGGCATCGACATCGGCGGCTGATCAGCCGGCCGGTCGGCGTTTGCGTCCCCACGCGAAGAGCGCGAGCAGGTCCAGCACGAGCACAGCGACAACAAGGCGCGTTGTTGTGCGGATCAACGTGCTGGTCGTGATCGGCATCGCCGCGACCTCGCCGCGGACAACTGTCACCGCCTGCCCTGCGATCTTCACCCGGTCTCCCTCAAGCTTCACGCGCAGCAGGCCACCGCGTTCAGAGACCTGCCTCGCGATGAACTCGGCTTTGCCCAGCCGCTCGGCCCAGATCGGCGCGAGCGCACAGTGCGCCGACCCACACACCGGGTCCTCGTCGATCCCAGCAGGCGACGCGAAGAACCGCGAGACGAAGTCGATCCCATCCTCATCGCTCGGCGCTGTCGCGACGATGCCCTCCAGCTGCTCGACCGGGTCGAACTTCGCCAGCGCCGCGAAGTCCGGTGTCAGCGCCCGGACCTGCTGCTCGTTCTCAAAGATCGCGTAGTGCGCGTGCTCGCCGAAGCACACCGAGGCTGGCGTCGCGCCGAGCGTCTCGATCGCCCCAGCCGGCGGCGCCTGCTGCGTGATCCGCCTGGCCGGGAAGTCCAGCTCGATCCAGCCTGATGCATCACGCACCGCAGTCAGCACGCCGCTCCAGCGGGAGTGGAACTCGATCGTCGCGCCACGATCGACCAGGCCCAATTCCAGCAGCGCGTGCGCCGACGCGAGCGTCGCGTGCCCGCACAGTTTCACCTCCAGCCCAGGCGTGAACCAGCGGATGTCGTACCCATCGTCATTGGGGCGGGGCAGCAGGTCACCGTCTCCGAAAGGTTCATTTCACCTGCGAGCGCAAGCAGCCAGGAATCCGGCGGGTACGCGTCGCTGGCTGGCAGCACGCACACCGCCGCCGGGTTGCCCTTGAAGGGCTCGTCGGTGAAGGCGTCGATGGTGAGGAGGGTGTAGTTGCCGGTCGTCATCGTGATTACTCCCGCGCCGCCCCAGGGAACGCCACAGGGCTCCGGTAGCTATCCTTGTCATACGCCCGCACGCCGAAGAACCAGTTGTCCTTGCTGTAGGGCACCGTCGCCTCGCTCACATCACCGACATCCTCGAGCACCTTCCAGTGGTGCCACGACGTCGGCCGGATCATGATCTCGTACCCCGCGACGTCCGGCTCAGGGCGCTTCGTCCAGCGGATCGTCGTGTCGTCCGTCAGCGTCGCCGCAATGA
>CAYGNN010000196.1:0-4651 GCA_964351165.1 uncultured Phycisphaeraceae bacterium | reverse complement strand
CACGCACCAGCATCCGGACCCTCCGCAGGATCATCCTCGCTTCCGTCGCGATCAGCCTCCTCGCGGCCATCGGCCTGCTCGGCTACGGCTACAGCCGCGTCGTCGCGTCGCTGCCGCAGCTGTCCGGGGAAGCGCCGCTCGATGGGCTGACCGCACCGGTGGAGGTCACGTTCGATGCGCAGGGCGTCCCAACGATCACCGCTGCGACGCTCGCAGACGCGATCGCGGCGCAGGGATTCCTCGATGCGCAAGAGCGCTTCTTCCAGATGGACCTCGCCCGGCGTTATCCGGCTGGCGAACTCGCCGAACTCTTCGGCAAGCGTGCCCTCGCGTCCGACAAGCGGCAGCGCGTTTACCGCTTCCGCGCTGTCGCGGAAGAAGTCCTGCCCAACCTGCCAGCGCCGCAGCGAGCCCTGATCGAGGCATACACGCAGGGGGTCAACGAGGGGCTGAGCGCGCTGGGTGATGTCCCGCCGGAGTACCTGCTGCTGCGGGCGACGCCGGCGCCCTGGCGCGCCGAAGACACGATCCTCGTCATGCACGGCATGGCGATCGGCCTCGCGCAGGACGCCAGGTATGAGCAACTCGTCGCGGTGATGGACGAGGCGCTGCCCGCCGAGCTTGTCGCGTTCCTCACGCCTGCGACCGACCGCGACGATGCGCCGATCCTCAACAGCAACTCCCTCGACCCGACCGGGGGGTACGTGCCCCTGCCGATCCCAGGTCCTGGGATCGTGGACCTGCGCAGCGATCCGCAGGCCGAGCCTGCTGTTTCGATCGTCGATGATGCGGACATGACGCCTCTGGCGTCGAACAACTGGGCCATCGCCGGCGCGCGCACCGCGCACGGCGGCGCGATCATGGCCAACGACCCGCACCTCTGGCACAGCGTCCCCAACGTCTGGCGCAGGGTCCGACTCGTCTGGCCGGGTGGCGACGCGGTGGGGGTGAACACGCCAGGCTTCCCAGGCGTCGTCATCGGCGCCAACCAGCACGTCGCCTGGGGCTTCACGAATACGACCGGTGATTTCCAGGATTACGTCCTGATCGAGGTCGATCCGGATGACGAGTCGCGCTACCAGTCAACGCCCTATGTCACCGCGCCCTTCGGAACGATCGTCGAGACGATCCGCGTCAAGGGCGCTCCTGACGAGGAGCTGACGATCCGCACGACCAAGTGGGGCAACATCGTTGGCGAGGACCACGCCGGCGCCCCGGTCGTCCTCCAATGGGCGGCGCTCGATCCGCAGCTGCAGAACTGCAACCTGCTCGACCTCATGACGGCGCAATCACTCGAAGAAGCGTTCGAGTCCATGCGCACGTTCAAAGGCCCTTCGCAGAACGCGATGCTCGCGGACGACCGAGGCAGGATCGCGTGGGTCGTCCTCGGCTACCTGCCGCGCCGTCAGGGCTTCACAGGGAGGGCGCCGACCTCGTGGGTCAGCCCAGGCGTTGGATGGGCCGGGGAGCTTCCGGACTCCGCACGCCCGCAAGCGTTCGATCCGCCTGGCGGCATGCTCGCCACCGCGAACAACCGCACGATGGACCTCGAACGATCTGCGCCGATCGGCCGTGCGTGGGCGACGCCTGGGCGCGCCAAACGCATCCTCAACCGCCTCCGCGCCGATGACGAGGCAACCGAGGCGAGCATGCTCGCGCTCCAGCTTGACACCCTCGCGCCACGGCGCGAGCGCTACCGCGCGATCATCACCGAGGCGATGGACGATGCCGAATCCACCGGCGAGATGGCCAGCGCCATCGAGATCCTCGACGATTGGGATGGGACCGCCAGCGCCGATCAACCGGCGTACCGCCTGCTCGGGAGATTCCGCCAGCTGCTGCGCCGCGAGATCATCACCCCGCTGGTGGCGCCCTGCCTCGAGATCGACGAGGGGTTCGTCTACCGCTGGATCAACACCGACGAGCCGGTGTGGCGGCTCATCGAGGAGCGCCCGGCGCACCTGCTGCCGCCAGAGCACGCGAGTTGGGACGCGCTGATCCGCGACACCTTCGCAGAGGCTGTCACGCAGTGCGCCGAAGATGGCGGCATCGACCGCCCCTGGGGCGATGCCAACCGCGCCGACATCACGCACCCGCTCAGCGGCGCTATCCCTGGTCTTGCGAGCCTGCTCGACATGCCGAAGGACGAACTCGACGGCGCATCAGGCGTCGTCCGCGTCGCGACACCGAGTTTCGGCGCGAGCCTTCGATTGATTGTCAGCCCGGGGCATCTCGACAACGCGATCTTCCACATGCCAGGCGGACAGTCGGGGCACCCGCTCTCCGAGCATTACCGCGCCGGCCACACCGACTGGCTCAACGGCGAGCCCTCGCAGTTGCTCCCAGGACCAGATGTCAGCACCCTCCGCCTCGTCCCACCGGAGAACTGAGCGCGATGTCAGCGATCCTCCGCCCAGCCTTCACGCAGGTTCTGCCGATGCCCATCGGCGATGCGATGGCGCGCCTCGATTCGGTCGACCGCATCGGTGGGGAGCCGGTCATCGTCGAATCCGCCGGGAAGGGCACACGCCGGATGATCGCGCTGCACCCTTCGCTGCGGCATTTCTGGTCACCCTGGGCGCACCTCGACTTGCAGGCGGGCGAGCGCGAATCAAGCTGCACGATCGATCTGCGCTTCAGCCCCAACCCCTCGCTGTGGTTCGCGATCATGTTCACGTACCTCGCGCTGGGGACGATCGCCTTCTTCGCGCTGTGCTGGGGGATCGCTCAGGTCGCGATGGGGCAGCGGCCCTGGGCGATGTGGGTCATCGGCGCCGCAGCGATCATCGCGATGGGCATCGTGCTCGCCGCGAGGGTGGGCCAGCGCCTGGCGCAGGAACAGATGCTCCTGATGCGGTCCGCGCTGCGGGACGCCCTCGGGATCGCCGACCGCGAGGATGATCGGACGCCAGAAAATCTCGATCCTGCGTGATCCGAACCAGGCTGGCGAGCGACCTTGTGATGGAGCCATGACCAGCAAGACCGAAGCCAACCCGATGCCCAGCGGCCACGACCCACGCGAGGCGGTCTTCGACCAGTGGCTGGTCCTCCGCAGCAAGGATGGCGATGCCGACGCCTTCGCGATGCTCGTCCAGCGATGGACGCCGCGCCTGGTGCGCCACGCCAGGCGCCTGCTCGACACCACCGATGAGGCCAACGACGCGGCGCAGGACGCCTGGCTCTCCATCACCAGCGGCCTGCACAAGCTGAACGACCCAGCGACCTTCCGTCGCTGGGCGTACCGCATCACCACGCGCCGCTGCGCCGATCAGGTGCGCAAGAACCAACGCCTGCGACGGTCCGACGTCAGCGCAGCCAAACCAGAAGCCGCGCCGGAATCGGAGTTCGAAGGCGACGACATCGACCAGCTCCGCGCCGCGATCCGCACGCTGCCCAGCGAACGCCGGCTCCCGCTCGCGCTGCTCTACGTCGATGGCCTGACCGTCGCGGAGATCGCGGCGGTCCTCGAGATCCCGATCGGAACCGTCAAATCGAGGCTGCGCCTGGCGCGCGACGAGCTGCGCCGCATCCTCGATCCAGAACCAGTCCATTCGTAAAGGAGCACCACCATGACCGACGAACTCGACCGCAAAATCCAGCAGGCCCTCAGCGACGAGGACGCCGAACTCTTCGGCGAAGGCGGCGAGATGGGGCTGCACGAGATGATGATCGGCTCCTTCAAGAGCCGCATGAAGGGGTGGCTGATCTACGCGATGGTCATCACCACCATCTTCACGTTCATCATGTTCTACTGCATCTACCGCGCCTTCACCGCCGACGACAATGACGTGAAACTCCTCTGGTGCTTCGGCATCCTCTTCTCCGGCCTCCCGGGCGGCATGATGAAGATGTGGTGGTTCATGCAGATGGACAAGATCAACGTCCTCCGCGAGATCAAACGAGTCGAGCTGCAGGTCGCCATGCTCGCCAAGCGCCAACGCGAGTCTTGATCCGAACGCTGCGCTCAGTCGCGCTGCTGGATCTCCTCCAACAGCGCGTCGAGCGCCGCGTCTTTCTGTGGGTCATTCCCGTTGCTGAAGGGCAGATCCCGAGCGACCTCGATGTCCGGCGCGATACCAACTCCCTCGAGCCGCTCGCCATCGACGAGCACGTCCGCCACCGCCAGGTACAGCAGCGAGCCATCGCTGAGCACAAACGGCCGCCCAGCCAGCACTGCGCCCGCTGTGCGTTCGCCGACGACCGGACCGATGCCGTGCTTCTTGAAGGCGTACGCGACGATCTCCTTCCCGCTGCGCGTGCCCCCGTCAACGAGCAGCACGACCGGATTCCGCCAGTAGAACGTGCGCTCCGGCAGGTCTTCCGACGGATCCCACTCGAACGCCTCGCCCTCGCGCGGGATGTGCGTCAGCGTCGGCATCGGCGCGTCGAAGAGGTCGAGGTACTGGGGGTTCGCTCCACCCCAGCCGCCGCGGATGTCGAGGACGACGCCATCCGCCGACGCCAGCGGCTCCTGCTGGAGCAGCTCTTCGAGCCGGTCCTGGTAGTGCTGCCCGGCCCAGGAGTAGATGCGGATGAAGCCGTGCCTCGCGCCGTCGCGTTCGATCACGCGGGCGCTCGTTGTCATGTAACCGAGGAACTCCTCCGCAGGATTGACATATTCAGTCTCGAACCGGGTGTCCTCGATGCCGTT
>CAYGNN010000195.1:0-4734 GCA_964351165.1 uncultured Phycisphaeraceae bacterium | reverse complement strand
CGTGCGGGCGGATCATCGTCCAGCCCAAGGGGCGCGTCGTGGCGGATGTCGTCGAAGCGCACGAGGGGATCGAGTGCCGTGGGCTCGTGCGCACGAAGGAGTACCTGGGGGGCCCTGTCATCATCGGCGCGAAGGCGACCTGGAAAGGCGACTGCGCTGCGCCGAGCGTCGCGGTGGAGGCCGGGGCATTGATCGAGCCGAGCTACTTCGATGTTGGGGAAGGGAAGGGGCAGGGAGACCCCTCGGGCTAGCGCGGGTTCGCCAGCCGGAGTTCGAGTTCGATCTCATCGCGGATCGGGATGCCGTTGGGGGCGACGGTCGGGATCTCCGGCTCGATCTCGCGCATGCGGTCCATGGCGCCGCGGTGGATGGCGACGAGCTCAAAGCCCCGTTTCTGGTAGAAGGCGAGCGCGCGCAGGTTGTCGTTGGAGGTGGTCAGGAACACACGCCTGGCGCTGCGCTGCCTGGCCCATTCGATCGCGGCGTTGAGCAGCGCCGTCCCAACGCCGGTGTTCTCGGATTCGCTCACGAGCGTGGGGATCTCAACCTGGTCGTCTTCGAGCGGCGCGACGGTGACGTGGCCGACCGGTTGGTCATCGACGACCGCGACGAAGCCGTCCAGATCCTCGGCCCGGTACTCGCGGTCGAGCGACTTGATCCAGGTGGACGTGAAGTGCCTCGTGACCTGCGCGACGATGAACTCGCGGTCATCGGGTTCGATCGGTCGGACCAGCATCGCGGGCGATTCTTAGAGCGTGACGTACGGCCGCAGGCCCTGCATGCCGCCCTCACGGCCGAAGCCGGATTCCTTGAAGCCGCCGAAGGGGGAGGCCGCGTCGAACTTGTTGTAGGTGTTGCACCAGACGACGCCGCTCTGGATCTTGGCCGCGGTGTCGAAGATCTTGCTGCCCTTGTCGGTCCAGATGCCCGCGGCCAGCCCATACGGCGTGTTGTTGGCCCTGGTGAGCGCCTCGTCGGGCGTGCGGAAGGTCTGGACCGCGAGGACCGGCCCAAAGATCTCTTCGCGTGCAATCGTGTGGCTCTGCTGGACTCCGGTGAAGAAGCAGGGGTTGCACCAGAAACCTTTTTTCGGCAATGTTCGGTCGCTGGGCGTGATGCGCTGGGCGCCTTCCTGATCGCCGACCTTGAGGTAGCGGTTGATCGTCGCGAGTTGTTCCTTGCTGTTGATCGCGCCGATGTCGGTGTTCTTGTCCATCGGGTCGCCCAGGCGGAGCGACTTCAGGCGGATGGTGAGCTTCTCGATGACCTCGTCAACGACGCTCTCCTGCACGAACAACCGCGAGCCGGCGCAGCAGACGTGGCCCTGGTTGAAGTAGATGCCCTGGATGATGCCCTCGACGGCCTGGTCGATGCTGGCGTCCTCGAAGATGATGTTGGGGCTCTTGCCGCCGAGTTCGAGGGTCATCCTGATGCCGCGTTTGGAGGCGACCTTCGCGAGGATCTTCCCGACGCCGGTGGACCCGGTGAAGGCGATCTTGTCGATGTCCTTGTGTTCGGCGAGGGCTTTGCCGGTGGCGCCGTCGCCGGTGACGATGTTCACGACGCCGGGCGGCAGGTCGATCTCCTCGAAGATCTCCGCGAGGCGCAGCGCCGTCAGCGGCGTCGTCTCGGCGGGCTTGAGGACGACGGTGTTCCCTGTGGCGAGCGCCGGGGCGATCTTCCACGCGGCCATCAGGAGCGGGAAGTTCCACGGGATGATCTGCGCGCAGACGCCGACCGGTTGCGGGTCGCGGTTGGGGAAGGCGTACTCGAGCTTGTCCGCCCAGCCTGCGTAGTAGAAGAAGTGATGGGCGACGAGGGGGATGTCCACGTCGCGTGATTCCTTGATGGGTTTGCCGCCGTCGAGCGTCTCGATGATGGCCAGCTCGCGGGCGCGCTCCTGGATGCGGCGGGCGATGCGGAAGAGGTACTTCGCGCGGTCGGTCCCCTTGAGCTTCGCCCACTTGGGCAGCGCCTCGCGGGCCGCGGCGACGGCCTTGTTGACATCGCGCGTTGTGCCCTGGGTGACCTGGCTGAGCACGTCCTCGTTGGCGGGGTTGATCGTGTCGAAGCCCTTGCCTGGGGCAGAGAACTTGCCGTTGATGTAATGCCCATACTTGGGCGCGATGACGACCTTGGCGCTCTCGGGCGCCGGCGCGTAGTCCCAGGCGCCGCCGAAGTTGAGTCCCTCGGCGTGCGAGCCCTTGCGGCCCTTGTTCTTCGGGCGCCGCGCGGGGGAGTCGCTGCTGGAGGCGACGTTGGTCGCGGCGGGCTTGGTGTCTTGTTCGGTGGGGTCGGTCATGTGATCCGCCTGTCAGAGTCGGAGGTGTTGGTGGTTGTTGCGGCCGCGGCTTCAGGCTTCCGAGAAATCATGCCCGGCCATGTACCGGCCGGTGCGGCGGCGCGCGAGCTGCATCAGCAGGTCGTTCGTCAGCGACGAGGCGCCGAAGCGGAAGAGGTCGGGGGTGAGCCAGTCGTCGCCGACGGTCTCCTTGACCATCACGAGGTAGTGCAGGGCCTGCTTGGAGGTCTTGATGCCGCCGGCTGGTTTCACGCCGATGTGCTTGCCCGTCTTCAGGAAGTGATCGCGGACCGCTTCGAGCATGACGAGCGTCACGCCCATCGTTGCGGCGGGGGCGATCTTCCCGGTGCTGGTCTTGATGAAGTCGGCGCCCGCTGCGATCGCAAGGTCGCTCGCCTCTCGGACGAGGTCGTAGGTTTCCAGCTCGCCGGTTTCGAGGATGACCTTCAGGTGCGCCTCGCCGCAGGCGTCCTTGATAGACGCGATCTCGTCGAAGACGCGCCCCCGCTCGCCGGCGAGGAAGCGGCCGCGGCTGATGACCATGTCGATCTCGTCGGCGCCCGCTTCGACAGCCCGGCGGGTGTCGTCGAGGCGGACGTCCAATGGGTACTGACCGCTCGGGAAGCCGGTCGCGACAGAGGCGATGTGCACGCCGGAGCCCTCGAGCTCTTCGACCGCGATGGGGACAAGCTCTGGATACACGCAGATCGCAGCGACGTGCGGGAGCGTCGGGTCGTTGGCGTCTGGGAGGATCGCCTTGCGGCAGAGGGAGCGGACCTTCTCGGGGGAGTCCTTGCCCTCGAGCGTGGTCAGGTCGACCATGGAGAGCGCGAGGCGGAGCCCGGCTTCTTTGGCGCTGGTCTTGATGGACCGCTTGGTAAACGCGGCGGCGCGCTGGTCGGCCATCACGCGATCGACGGTGATCGATTTCATAGCCCGATTATACCGCGGCGGGATCGGCCCCGGCCTTGCAAGTTGTTGATTCAGGCCTCATTCGTGCCGTCCTCGGCGTGATTCTGCGGCCCGGGCGGCTTGGGCGCCGCTTCCTCATCGAAGAGCACCCTGACGCCTGGGGTGGAGAGGTCGTCGAACTGGCCGGAGCGCGTGGCCCAGATGAACGCGGCCACCGCGCCGGCGACGATCAGCAGCGCGAGCGGGACCACGATGTAGAGGACGGACACCGGTTACGCCTCCGAATCGAACGTGCGCGCCCTGAACGAGAGCGTGATGACGGTCACCGAGCTGATCGGCATCAGCACCGCCGCGATGAGGGGGTTGATGATCCCGGTCATCGCCAGCGCCGCGCACACGACATTGTAGAAGAGCGAGGCGGCGAGGTTCCGCTTGATCGATCGGATCGTCCGTTTCGCGCCGAGAGCGAGCTCCGCGATGGGGGCGATGCCTGGCGTCGAGAGCGCGACGTCCGCCGAGGCGAGGCTGACCTCTGCGCCACCATGGACCGCGACGCCAACGGTCGCGGCGCTGAGGGCCGCGGCGTCGTTGACACCATCGCCCACCATGACGACCGGCTGGCGGAGGAGCTCCGCCTCGACGATGCGGAGTTTTTCTTCAGGCGCTGCGCCGCCTGTGCAATAGTCCGGATCGATCCCCAGCGCCGCGCCGACAGCGCGAACGACGCGCTCGTCATCCCCTGAGCAGATGCCGACACGCCAGCCCTGTGCGCGCAGGCGGTCGATGGCGGCTGGCGCGCCATCGCGGATGGGATCGCCGAGGCCGCAGACGGCGGCGACGCGGTCGCCGCTGGCGATGGCTATGGGGGTGCAGGCTTCGGCGGTGATGGAGCCGATCGCATCGGTAGCCCACGGCGGGAGCTCGCCGGTGCGATCGGCGATGAACCGCGCGGAGCCGACAGCGATTGGCTGGCTATTGACGATGCCTGCGACGCCTGCGCCGACCGTGTGTTTGATGTCCGCGATCGTGATCGATTCATCATGCTCGGCAGCGCCGGCGAGCGCCTGCGCGATGGGGTGGGCGATACGCGATTCCAGCGCCGCGACGAGGGGCTTGAGGGATTCGTCGCCCTCCCAGCGCACGAGCTTGGCTTTCCCCTCGGTGATCGTCCCGGTCTTGTCGAGCAGAACGAGGCCGGGCCTGGACAGGCGTTCGAGCGCATCGCCGCCCTTGATGAGGATCCCTCGCTTGCTCGCCCGGCCGATCGCGACGAGGACCGCCAGCGGCGTCGCGAGGCCCAGCGCGCAGGGGCACGTGACGATGAGCAACGCGACAGCGTTGTCCACGGCCATTGCAGGATCGATGAAGAGCCAGGCGATCGCGGTGATCGTCGCGAGGACGAGGACGACGCCGACGAACCAGCCGGTGATGCGGTCGGCGAGGCGCACGATCGGCGCGCGCCGCTGGGCGCTCTGCTCGACGAGGCGCATCAGCTTGCCGACCCTGGTGTCCTCGCCGGA
>CAYGNN010000194.1:4547-4768 GCA_964351165.1 uncultured Phycisphaeraceae bacterium | reverse complement strand
GATCGCAAGGGCAGGCGAAGAATTGTTTGATTCAAGGCGAACCGCTCAACGCGATGACACAACGTTGCTCACTATCGGGCAAAGGAGGTAGGTCTTGCTGCGAATCAACATCTCGAGCGTGCCTGTCGATGATCAGGCCAAGGCGCACAAGTTCTATACCGAAATCCTGGGATTCCAGACCAAGCACGACATCCCGATGGGCGAGCACCGCTGGCTGACGC
>CAYGNN010000194.1:3634-4537 GCA_964351165.1 uncultured Phycisphaeraceae bacterium | reverse complement strand
CGTCCTCGCAGCCGACGTCGACGACGACGGTGGCCAGACAGTGGCGCCGGGCGACACCAACGGTGTCGAGTTGGCACTGGAGCCAGACGAACACCCCGCGGTCAAGCCCTTCAAGTCCGCGCTCGTCGAGGACGGTATCCCCTTCACATCGTTCGCCGTGGATGACATCGAGGCCGAGCACAAGCGGCTGGAGTCCTTGGGCGTGCGGTTCACGCAACCCCCGGTTGATTACGGCAGCGTGACCGCGGCCGTCTTCGACGACACGTGCGGCAACCTCATCATGATCGCACAAGGAGAAATGGAATCATGAGATCACAACGACTGCGGATGTGCGTCCTCTGTCTCGCACCATTGCTGGTCGCTGGCGCTGTCACGAGCGCCCAGCAGATGAAGGAGCGCAGCGCGACGAAAACCGAGAAGGTCCAGGCGAGGGAGAACGCGATGGTCGTGCAATATCTTGAGATCGTCACCCCCGCCGTCGAGGAGACCTGCCAGGCCCTCGCCGAGGCGCACGGCGTCGAATTCAGCGATCCGATCCCCGAGTTCGGCAACGCCCGCACCGCGAACCTCGCAGGCGGCGGCCGCATCGGCGTCCGAGGGCCGATGCGCGAGACGGAGACGCCGGTCGTGCGCCCGTACGTCCTGGTGGATGACATCGACGCCGCGGTGAAGGCGGCGGTCAACGCCGGCGCCGAGGTTGCCATCCCGCCGATGCCGATCCCCGGCCAAGGCATGTTCTCGATCTACATCCTCGGCGGCATCGAGCACGGCCTCTGGCAGCTCTGACACTGGGCATTGCTGACCCGATCTGTGGGCCGGACGAATTCAATAGTCCATTCAGACGAGCGCACGAAAAACGCCCGAGCCATCCGGCTCGGGCGTTTTATCGATTCTGCAATGCCC
>CAYGNN010000194.1:0-3624 GCA_964351165.1 uncultured Phycisphaeraceae bacterium | reverse complement strand
ACAAGACGCCCAAGGAAGTGCGCATCGTCGAAGCGCTGCCAAGGACCGCGACCGGGAAGATCCTCAGGAGAGGGTTGAAGTCGTTGCTTGGATCACCAGATGGTGAGACCAATAAAACGACAAACGCCCCGACCTGATCGGTCGAGGCGTCGATGCCGTGCTGCTGCAATGCCCAGGAGAGGACTCGAACCTCCACCCCCTTGCGAGGACTACCACCTCAAGGTAGCGCGTCTGCCAATTCCGCCACCTGGGCCGGTGACCGCTCCAGCCGCCCCCCTTGGGGGCGCCGAGCGAGGGGCCAGTATAGAGCCGGCTTCCGGCATGTCGAGCCGCCCGGCGATCGAAGTCTGCGGCCCTTAGGTCAGCCACCGGCCGCCATCGACGCGCAGGAGCTGCCCTGTCGTGTAGGTTGCCTCCAGCGCCAGCCACCGCACCGCCTCGGCCGCCTCGTCGACCATCCCGGCCCGGTCAAGCGGCACGCGGCTCAGGTACCGCTGCTGCATCGCCTCGTCCGATTCGTACCCCGATTCCGGGAAGGCGACCACGCCAGGCGCTACGGCGTTGACCCGGACCGCCGGCGCCAGATCGATCGCCAGCGTGCGCACCATCTCCGTCAGCGCCGCTTTGGACATCGCGTAGGCGATGTGCGTCCGCCGAGGCCGGCCGATCGCGTGGATGTCGCTCATCGCGACGATCGAGCCGCCGCCAGGCATCTGGGATTGCCCCAGCATCGGAGCGCACGCGGCGCTCAGCAGCAGGGGGCTTGCCGCGTTCACGTCGAAGAATCTGCGTGCAGCCGCGGTGTCGACTTCGTCCAGCGGCGTCGGCTCGTAGATCGAGGCGTTGTGGATCAGCACGTCCAGCCGCGGCAACTGCTGGCAAAGATCGCTCGCCCATCGCCCGACCGCCGCTGAGTCATCCAGCGCGAGTTGGTGCGCGTCGAAGGCGCCGCCGAGTTCTCGGATCTCGCCGCCCAATGAATCCGCTTCGTTGGCGGAGGAGTGGAACGTCCCGACGATGTCGCAGCCGCTCCGCGCCAGCGCGAGGGAGGTCGCTCGGCCGACGCGCTTGGCGCAGCCGGTCACCAGCGCGATGGGGCGTTCGCCTGAGAATGGTCCGGTGGGGGGCATCCCCCGATTATGCCAAGCCAATCCCGCTGGTCACGCCGAGGGGAGTGGGAAGCCTCAGGACTGCCACTGCGCGTGCGGCCCGGTGGGCGGTCCGCTCTCAGGAGGGAGGTCCGGATCGTCCCCTTCGCCAGGCCCCATCCGCAGCGCAGCCTCGCTCCAGGCGTCGCCGAGCTCGGTTTTCGTACCGGTCCTGGCGAGCATCCTCTGATGCCGAAGCCGAAGGCCTCTGGCGAGGAGCCAGCCGACGTACAGCGCGAGGATCCCGACGATCACCAGCGCCAGGAGGGTGCCGGCCCATCGGATCCTGGCGGGATCATCGCCAGCGATCGTGTAGGCGAGGGATGTTGGCAGGAGGGCGTTCACAGGCGACTATTCGGAGCAGAAACAGGGCTGTTCGGGGAAATCCGAAATTCCAAGGAATATCAGACCCGGGAAAACCATCTGGAGTCTCATTCGTACAATACAGCGGCCCGCTCGTCGTTCTCGGCCTCCGTCCGATCAGTCAAAGCGGTTTGCTTTGCGAGGGTTGGACCGTTGGCGCGTGGTGATTGGGCGAGCCGATGACCTGACCAGAGGCGGGAATCCGCCGATGGTGGGGGAACAGCCGGTGGCGCGAGCCGTCGGTTCTAGCGCCGGTGGGACGATCCTGCCGCCTCCGGGGCGGAGCAGTTCACGCCCGATTTCACGGATGACGGGACTACACAGCATGAAGGCAACTCTGAGCGTTCGATTCCGCAACCCGATCCGTCGGATTTCTCTTGCCGTAGCGATGGGCGCTGCCGTGATCGCGACCGGTGTCGCCGGTCAGGCGACCGCGAGCCCCAACTCGACGAAGTCCTTCGACGATTGGGCGTCGCAGGTCTGGGCGGACGCCCTGAGCGGCCGTGTCCAGGGCGACTGGAGCGAACTCGCCAACCTGCCCTCCTCGCACGGCACCATCGCCGAGCAGGAATACGCCTCCGCGATCGAGCAGCTCAACGCGCACCTCGCCCAGGGCGACGCGACGAGGGCCGAGCGCATCGAGACCGCCAGGGGCGAGCTCAGCGAGAGCATCGAATCGGAGGACCTCTTTGAGGCGCTCCGCAGCGCCGTCGAGATCCACACCCTCTCGCGTGACAAGGCCAAGACGCTGGCGGACCCTGCGATCCGCTCGCTGATCAGCGAGGCGGACCGTCTCGCTCATAAAGCTGAGGACGCAGGCGACTGGCTCGACGCCCACGGCTACTACTACCGCCTCAACCTGCTCTTCGAGGAAGACGCCAGGTACAAGCCTGACCTCGAGCGCATCACCAAGCGGCTGACCATGCTGCGGATGTACGTCCCCGAACGCCTCCACGACATGCGCAGCGCGCAGCGTGAGGAGGATGGCGAGGATCCGCTGCCGCCTTACAACGATCTTGGCGAGGACTGGCACGAGAAGCTCGCAGGTGTGGAGCGCTCGATGGTCGTCCGCGCGATCAACCGCGCCGATTCCGGCCACGTCGAGGACGCCGACATGGCGTCGCTGCTCATCTCCGGCCTCGAATCCGTCAAGACACTCGCGACCACGTCGGACCTCGTCGAGGCTTTCCCAGGCCTCGCCAACCGCAAGGACGTCGGTGAGTTCCTCGTCGAGATCGATCGCCTGATCGATCATCTCGAGGGCAAGGCCGGCCGCGCCGGTTACTTCGACCTGACCCAGACCCTGACCAAGCTGGAGAACGCCAGCAAGCGCGAGGTCGCGCTGCCGCAGCAGGTGCTCTGGCACGAGTTCGGCAACGGCGCGATGGAGAGCCTCGATCAGTTCAGCGCCATCATCTGGCCGGACGAGCTGCGCCGGTTCCAGCGCTCGACGCAGGGCCGGTTCACTGGCGTCGGCATCCAGATCTCGCTGGACGAGTCGCTGCAGCTTAAGGTCGTCACGCCGCTGGAGGGCACGCCTGCCCACCGCGCCGGCGTCCGCCCAGGCGACATCATCCGCACTGTCGATGGCGAGTCCACGCTCGGCATCACGCTCTCGCAGGCTGTTGATCGCATCACCGGCAAGCGCGGCAGCAGGGTCGTCCTCGGCATCGAGCGCGAGGGCGAGGAAGAGGTCCTCGACTTCGAGCTCCGCCGCGATGTCATCCCGATCTACTCGATCAAGGGCTGGAAGCGCCACGGCGCCAAGGAAGACGACTGGGACTGGTTCATCGATGAAGAGAACGGCATCGGCTACATCCGCATGACGCAGTTCTCCGAGGAGACCACCGTCGAGTTCGACCGCGCCATCGAGCAGATGCGCGCCGAGGGTCTGAACGGCCTGATCTTCGACCTCCGCTTCAACCCAGGCGGCCTGCTCAGCGAGGCTGTCAGCATCTCGAACCGTTTCGTCGACAACGGCCTCATCGTCGCCCAGCAGGACGGCTCGGGCGTCGTCCGCGACAGCCAGCGCGCGATCCGCGGCATGGCCACCGTCACCGACATCCCGGTCGTGGTCCTCATCAACGAGGGCACCGCCAGCGCCAGCGAGATC